>NZ_CP096829.1:3757474-4070596 GCF_023272795.1 Flavobacterium humidisoli
TTCTCCAAAATAACTTCATATGTTTTAATATTTTAGTTTTTCAAAAATGTCCTTTGTTTTTTCTATTAATTCTTCACTTTTTCTATATATTTTATTAGTTGTACTTTCTTCAGGATTAAGAGATTATTTCTTCATTACAAACTAGGATATTACACTTAAAGGCATTTTATAAGTTTTAAAGAATTTACTTTTTCCTGTATTGTTTTGTTTATTATTGAAAATACTCTGTTATCTTTTTTCCATTCTTTTTATTAATTATTATAAATTTACATGGACCGTTTGCTGGACAACCACTTCGAAACAGTAACTTATTTGAGTAATCTTTAATTAATTGATAGCCCAATCGATATGTATAGGGGTAGAGATTTACATCTACTTCATTAATTGTAATTTTAAATTTATTAGGTTTCTCTAGGGTTAACCATATTCTATCGCAATTAAATTGCCAATAAAAATTATAATTTTTCTTTAGTTTTATCGTATCACAGTTTATATTGCTTTCATTCATTAATTTATTTTCGTTACAAAAGCAATTTTTATTCTGTGCTGAACAACTACTAATTTGAAGTATTATTAAAAATAATATATTTTTTATCATTTGATATCTTCTTTAGGTTTTGAGATATTAACTTCTTTCCAAAATATAGTAAGGCCATATTGAGCTGTCGACTGTAATCTAATTTTGTTTTTATTTTTCATTCCTCCACAATTCCTTTGTTGGAGCGAGTACATAAACTTAGTGTTCACGAGCGGGACGCTCGCACTAGTAAACGGAATAATCTTTATGCATTGTCTTCAATAATGGTACGTTTCATTGTGGTAGGCCCATCGGGTCGATTGGTGTCCATACCCAAGGAATCATCATTTGCTGAAATATGTAAATAATGATTGCGGATATATTTCAACTCGTGAATATTGTTCAATTTTGTTTTTAGAGATATTGCTCCCTCTTTTTCGATTGCTAAGTTCAAAAGCTTATTTTTGACATTTTCCAGTTCGGGAATTACTTCAAAGTCTTTATTTTGTTTGCTAGTATCAAATCCTTCAAATTTCACCCCATTTTTCTTGGCAAAATACATCATGATGGCCAAAGGGATGAATTGATAAGAATTTTTTAATTCTCTTGTTCCTATGTAAGTTTGTCCTGCACTTTTTATCTGCCTTTCTGTATACCAGCCTTCGTTAATCCAATCCTGCTTTTTCTTGTAATAGGGGCGTATAACCCTTTTCTCTAAATGTTCATACTCTTCGTATCCTCCGCCGACATCAGAGTGTGCACCTGGTATTTGAAATTCGAATCCCACGCCTGCAGCTATGGAACTTGCAATGGTAGTTAATGAAAAATTCTTACGGTACTCGTTTTCAGCTGTTAAGTGTATTACTTTCTTGACCATGCCATCTAACTTCAAACCTAATTCTTTGACGTCATTATCGAAATTATGACTGGCAGCCGAACCAAACTTGCCAAAATAACCTTCGGGTTCATAGGAAGATACCGTATCAAACAAACCTGCAAAAGCATAAGTTATCTTGGCTTTGGGGTAATTCTTTTTAAACGTCTTTTCTGTAGTCGTTAGAAAACTTCGTGCCGCCGCAGCACCACGGCTGAAGCCAAAAACCTTTATTATCAACTCTTTTACATATTCTTTATCTTCTTTAAAAGCCCCATCAATTTTTGTTTTGATATTTGTAAAGCCTTTTTTCACTTTTTTAGAAATCCCTGTATCGCCGGAACCAAAAGCAAACCCCATAGCATCTCCTTTCTGGTCATTCTCAGTACCTTCTCCTTCGATATAATCTATCACTATCCTTTCTTTAGGGTTATCAATAGCCATATACGACAATGCGGCTATGTTGGAGTAGCCGTTTTCATAGCTGCTTTCTTTCTCAATATTTTTTTTGTAAATAACTTTGCTGTCTTTACTAGTATTGCTATTGGCATCTTTGTCTAATCGTCTAAAAGTGTTATTTCTATTATTTTTCGTGCCGTCAAAAAATAGTATGGCGGTTATTTTTACTCCTTTTAGATTTTCAATCGTTTCATAAGTTGTAGGAATTCCGTGTGTTACTCCGTTCTCTTTGCCTCCCTGTATTATTCGTTCAGCACTATTTTCAATACCTTCCCTACCATAAAAAATATTGTTGCCTCCTGTAAACTCAATAATATCTCCTTGTACAATAGTTATTTTGCTCATAATTGTCCATCTTGTATTTTCTGTTGAATTGTTTTCTAAATAAGCAGTATTATTTCTGCTTCTTCAAATCATTGCTTTTATCTAAAATAAACAATTGCAAAAGCGCTTTTTCAAGCTTGATTTCTTTCTTGTCGTTTTTTAGCGTCACTGTAAAATTTTTAAAAGCATCATCAACCGTTATAAACATTGTTATTACAGATTTAGGACTTAGCTCTTCTAGCTTTTTGAATGCCTCAATTGTTTCCTTTTCATCAAGAGTTTCAAGCCTAATTAAGTAGTTTCTATGGTTTTCAGCAGTTACATACATACCTATATAATTAGGAACTACTTTTTCTCTTGGCTCAAGTATAATTTTGTTGAAATTCTCTTGACTTACTTTAGGCGGGAGATAGCCTGAGTATTCGCTATTAAAAAAACCAATATAATATTTATACATTTCCAATGGTTTATTAAACTCCACTTTCCAATTGTAGCGTAGCCTGTAATCGTCCCATTGCTTGCTGCTTATTTTTCCCTGTCTTATTATTTCTTTTACTTCGGGAGTCAATCTATCAAATTCTGCTTTATCAATGGTTTCTGGCATATCACCGCTTGATTTAAAATGTCTTTTAAATACCTCATTGGCTTCTTTTCTGCCTAGCTCTTTAGCTTGATACCTCCCTATTTCTACTTTATTTCGGCCATCCATCCATACTACCACCATACCTTTTGGAGCGAGCCCTGCTGTGAGAGAAGTGTATGTTTCCTTATGTAGTGTTTTCTTGCTATCATCACTATCAGCTGGAATGCCGTAAACTATATATCCTTCTTTAAATAAATTATAAATTTTCTGCTGTGGCAATGAAAATTCTCCTGCGTAAATCTTGTTTTCGGTCTCAGAAAACCAAGTAATGCTCAAATGATCGGGCGCAGGGCTTGGTTCACTGGCCCAGCTCCTACCAGAACCTGACCACGATCCTGTAGTATAACTCATGTTTGGAATTAATGTAATGTGTTTGCCTCCGTTGGAATAAAACACATTGGGCGATAGTACAGTTACAGGGTAATCATCTGGAACGCAAGCCATACCGTCCCATTCAAATTTTTCTTCGTTCATGTTTTCTGTTTTTTTAGCGGTGTTTAAATCTTTTTTCTGGCAGGCGCTTAATTGTGTGATAACAATAGTTAATGTTATTAAGATTCTATACTTCATGGAATTGGACTTTAAACATTGTTCAATAGAATATGTTGCATTTTTCAGCTTCTGAAACTAGTTTCATTTTATCAATATTTAAAACATGCTGGTATTTTCAGATGAATTGTTTTTTATTTCTTTATCTGAATGTTGCTCATGAGTACCTTGACTCTGGGCTATTATTTTTCCATTAGAGACCCTAGTTCTATCTTTTTCTGTACGAGATTCTTTGTCGCCTTTTATATATTCAGTCATGCTGCCTATAATATTAATCAAAAAATCAGCTCCGACAGATATGCTGTAAAATAGTCCAGTGTTAGTTTCTTTATATCCATTTGCATTTTCAGTAATATTTTGTCCAGCATTTGTTATTATATTCTGTCCGGCATTTACAATAAAATCTTCCCCTGCTTCAAATTCGATATTTTTTGGCGCTCTAAATTTGATGTTTCCGTCGCCATGAATTACCGCAATGGTTTGCCCTTTTTGGCTTTCAATGGTAACGTCACCCGTTTCATCGTCAGAAATGATTCTGTTGCCGCTTCGAGTTTGTATAACTTTTAGATCATTCTTTTCGGTAGCAAAACCGCTTTTTGCCTGGCCATTATAATGTGCCCCTATAACATAAGGACACTGTGCGTTGCCTCCTTCAAAACCAACCAGCACTTCCTCGCCAATTTCAGGGATAAAATAAGAACCTTTTCCCGCTCCAGTATGCTGTTGAACCACACGGATCCAGTCGCTTTTGCTTGTCCAGCCATTCCAGAAAAAATCCACTTTTATGCGTCCCATTTTTTCAGGGTCGTTATTGTCAATTACTATTGCGGGCTGGCTTTCGGCGGGAGCAAATACATTTACGTCTGTATAGTGCGGCGCTGCCACATCGGCTGGAATTGCTTTGAATTGGCAGGTGTAATTTCCGTTTACTTCAGAGCGGTGCGTAATTTCAATCGCCAGCAGGTGGTGTTCTACGTTTTTGTTTTCTATGGAAAAAGTCTGTCCCAAACCTATAGGCAGATAGGAGGTGCCGCTGTAGAATATGCTGTTGGCATCGCGTGCAGCGGTCTGCATTTTCATCATTTCGTCAATTTCCTCTTTATTTTGGGCGTTGCTGGTATACGCGCCGTTTTCAAGTCCGGGTCTTACAATGTAAGGCTGCTTAAAGACGGCAAGCGATGCAAATCGGTCTTGGCTTCCTTCGGAGGTTTTTTCTGCACCATTTTTTATGCGTGAAGCGCTATTGTAGTCATAGCTGCTGAAAGAGGTTTTATGCGAAACCAAGCTGGCCTCGATGCTAAAGTTATGGAGCGATGATTCGTTTATAAGCTTTATGTCGGTGTTTTTAATTTGGCCAAACTGCATGCGCATTCCGTCAAAATAAAACCATTGGGCATAGCGTGCAGAAAGGCGTTTGAGGAAATCAAAGCTTGTTTCGTTGTACTGGGTTTTAAAACTGAATTCTTTTGTATAAGTTGGAGCAATGGCTTCCCTCTGGTAAAATTCTCCCGAGCTTTCTTCGGCAAAAATCTCCAGTCCGATCTGCTGGAGGCTTTTCTTGCGAAAGATTCTGGATTTTGGCATATCATCAAGTGCTATGGTATGGCTTATTCCTGTAACGTGCAGTCCGGCAGGGCTTCCGTTCTTATCGATAGAGCCCAATTTTGTAATTCTTCCTTTAGACATTACGCGTATGCCTTTTACCTTAAAGGTGAAAATTACCTCGCTGCCAATGTAACTGCTAATGGCTTTTTCCTGATCCTGCGGTGCGATGATAGGTTTTCCGGTGTATTGCCAAAAGAAAGAAAAATGATGGTGGTCTGCCATTTTTTGAGAAAGCTCAAGATTGTAATAAATCACATTTTGGGTAAAGCCTTCTATGGTGATGTTTACCTGTTCGGAGAATTTTGACATTTTTTAGAAATTTAAATAAGGTTAGTTTGATGCAATAGTTTTGTGATCCTTAATTCTGATATAGAGAAGGATAGTGGGACTTTTTATGTAGTTGGATTTATACCGCTGGTATAGGCGCAGTACTTTTAGTGTGGTATTTGGTAAATTTATATTGAAGAAAAAAATAAAGAATACCCCTAAACGACAAAAAAATATCAGAATAGGGTATTTTACTATATCCTTATAAAAAAAACTTCATTTTAATTCTTACGTTACCAAGACAGGCTTAAATTTTAGAATAGAAGAATGAAGATTTGTGTACAATTTGGTTTCAAATTATAATCTGCAACAAAGAAAAGGGGCAATTAATAGTTTTTTTTAGTTGGTGAATTTAATTTTATCTGAAACAATTTATAAGACGGTTGGAAGACAATCGGAAGAATAAATTTTTGATGAATAACCTAAATTTTAAATGTATGAAAAATGCTTTTCTAATAATTGTAGTTTGTCTGAGTTCCATTTTGTTCTCCTGCAAAAAAGAAAAAGATCAGTTGAATACGGAAACCGGAAAGTCTGATACTGCCAATTCTGAATTAATTGCAGATCGCGGCTGGCCTCGAGAAGCTGAAAATAACGGTACAAAACTCGTTTATTATCAGCCACAGGTAGACGACTGGAAGGATTTTAAAGAACTTACAGCGCGTGTAGCTTTTTCGCTGACTCCAAAAGACGGCAAACAGGTTTTGGGCGTTGCTTCTTTAAAAGCAGAAACATTGGTGGATAAAGACAACCGAAGCGCTTTTATTAAAAATCTTCAGGTAACAGATGTTCGATTTCCTGCTTTAGACGAAAAGAAAGTTCCTGAAATGGAAAAGCTATTTAAAGAAACATTGCCTCAAAGCGGAGATCCTATTTCGGTAGATCGTATTCTGGCTGATTTAAGCCACACTAAAAGTCCGCCAAAGGGAATTGTTGCTAAAAACGATCCTCCAGCCATTTTTTATAGTACCAATCCTTCGATTTTGCTTATCATACAAGGAGAACCGGTCTTAGTGCCAATAGAAAAATCGGATATACAATATGTGGTGAATACCAATTGGGATTTGTTTTTTGATAAAACTGCAAAAGAGTATTATCTCTTGGTTGATAATATCTGGCTTACATCAAAAAATATTGAAGGCAAATGGACTAAAACAACCAAACTGCCTGCGGGTTTAAGCAATCTGCCTTCGGGACAGAATTTTGATGATGTAAAAAAAATGATTCCGCCACCCTCTTCGGGCGCAGCTCCAGAGGTATTCTACAGTAATAAACCTGCTGAACTGATTGCTATAAATGGAAGTCCGAAGTTTGTTAAAATTCCAGGAACCAAATTGTTATACATTGACAATACCGAGAATGATATTTTTGCCGACGAAAACAAAGGTCAGTATTATGTATTATTGTCTGGAAGATGGTTTAAGTCTAAAGAACTAACTGGACCTTGGAGCTATGCGAGTAATAGTCTCCCAGCTGATTTTGCTAAAATTCCGAAGGATTCTCCTCGTGCCAATGTATTGTCATCTGTACCTGGAACGGAGGAAGCCAATGATGCTGTAATGTTATCGCAAGTTCCGACAACAGCTATTTTGAAAAAATCGGATGCTGAAGCAAAAGTAAAAGTATCGTATGATGGCGGAACGCCTCAGTTTAAACCTATCGAAGGTACCAAAATGCAATATGCAAGCAATACGCAAGAGAAGATTATAAAAGTAGGCGATTTGTATTATTTATGTTTTCAGGCAGTTTGGTTTATGTCGACAAGTCCGAACGGACCTTGGAAAACATGCGATTCTGTTCCGAAAGAAATTTATACGATTCCGCCAAGTTCACCAGTTTACAATGTGACGTATGTAACCCAAACGACAACCGATACAACGGTAGAAAGCAGTTCGACTGCGGGTTATTTGGGTGCGTTTATTATTGGCGCAACATTTGGCGCTATCTTGACTTATGGCACAGGATGGTATTATCCGCCTTATGTGTATTACGGCGGACTATATCCAATTTATCGCCCTTGGCCTTATGCATATGGTGGAGGAGCAGTTTATAATCCGTGGACGGGAGGTTATGCAGCAGGAAGACGCGTTTACGGGCCTTATGGCGCCGCTGGAACTTCGGCTTGGTACAATCCAGCAACAGGAAGATACGGGCGTTCTGCAAGCGTGCAGGGATGGTACGGAGGACGTACTGCTGCTAGTACTTATAATCCGTGGACTGGAAATTACGCTAGAACCAATCAAGGACATAATGCGTATGCGCAATGGGGACATTCGGCTGCTACAAACGGAAATCAATGGGCGCAGACGGGACACATTACAACCCGACGCGGAACTGCAATTGGTTATGAGACTTCGGGCGGAAAAGAAGGTGTAATTACACATCGCAGAGGTGGAGGAACAACGATTCATACCAACAATAATCTGTATGCTGGCCACGATGGGCATGTGTATAAAAGAGATGCTAACGGAAATTGGAGTCATTACAATAATGGAAACGGCGGCTGGACGCAAGCAGGAACTTTGGGTTCGTCGAAAAAAACAGGCGACGCGATTCAGCGTAATAAACCGAATCAGGGACTTGGAGCAAATGGAGCGGGAGAACGAATTCAGCGTGACAGGCCTAATGAAGGACTTGGAGCAAATGGTGCAGGAGAAAGAATTCAGCGTGACAACTTGCCGAAAGCCAACCAAAATCTAGGAGGCGAAACCCGAATAGGAGACGGAATGCAGCGTGATAATTTCCCTAAAGCAAATCAAACGCTCGGACAGCCTAATAAACCATTGGGCGAAGCGGGACGTCCAGACATAACAAACGATCTTGACCGTTCAGCAATTTCTAGAGATCGCGGAGAAATGCAAACCCGAAATTTCCAAAATATTCAAAGAGATGGAAGCCGTTTTAACGGTGGCGGTTTCAATGGCGGTGGTTTTAGAGGTGGCGGAGGCTTTAGAGGCAGAAGATAATAGTGAAGGTTATTTTTAATTCAGAAAATCAGGATGGTAGCAATACGAATCCTGATTTTTTTTTTTGTGCTTGTTGTTTATTTAGCCACAAAGGCGAGAAGCCGCAAAGTTTTATTCGTCCAGCTTTGTGAACTTCGCGTTTATATAAAGTGCAATAAGCATATGCCATTCACGAGCATCTCACAAACCACAACTCACAGCCTGTCTGTTTCACCCTGAAGTTTGTCCGTTTCAACTATTTTCTGATTTCGTATGAAGGGTTATCGAAATACTTTTGACAAAGAAATTAACGAAAACTAATAATTAAAATCAGAAGTTATGGAAACGAAAAAACAAAAAACATGGGTTATCATCGCAATTATTGTTTTAGGAATTATTGCTTTTTTAGTTCCGAATCAAATTACAGCACAGGGAGTAAAACGCATCGATTTGCAAAAACACGATTTAAGCGTTCCTGGACGCGAAATGGTTCAGGCACGAATCGATTTTGAAGGCCATTCTGCTTTTGGGAAACATTCTCATCCGGGTGAAGAAGTGATTTACGTTGTGGAAGGTTCATTAGAATATCAGATAGAAGGCGAAAAACCTGTTACATTAAAAGCGGGAGAAGTACTTTTTATTCCAGCAGGCGTGGTGCATTCGGCTAGAAATAACACAAATGCAAAAGCATCAGAACTGGCGACTTATATTGTAGAAAAAGGAAAACCTATATTGGTAATGAAAAAATAGTTTCAAGTTTCAAGTTTCAGGTTTCAGGTTGAAATGCGTATAATTTTTAGCGCAGAGTAATCAAAGGATTTTCGCAAAGCTTTGTGTGATTATTGGGCTTTTTTAATCTCGCAAAGTCGCGAAGTCGCAAAGTTTTATTTCTACAGCTTTGTGAACTTAAAAGAAACTTAGTTTCAACTCAAAAAAATCTTTGTGTGCTCTACGAATCTTTTGCGCTCTTTGCGTTAAAATTATCCCAAATTAAAGCCTGTCCATTTCAACCTAAAGTTTGTCCACTTCACCTTTTTTTACCTTTTAAAACAACCATTGTCTAAATACCTTTGACGAATAAATTAACTGATAATCAACTAATAAAAAATAAAATTATGAAAACACTATCCAATATTTTAATCGCTATTCTTTTTATGAATGCATCTTTAACTCAAGGACAAACTTCAAAACAGAAAACAATCGAAGTAAACAGTTCTTTGGGGACATTAAAACAAATCAACGCTGGATTATTAAACGTCGGATATACAGAAGCAGGCCCATCAAACGGAACTCCAGTAATATTGCTTCACGGCTGGCCTTATGATATTCACAGTTACAACGAAGTTGTTCCGATTTTAGCAGCAAAAGGCTATCACGTTTTTACCCCTTATTTACGCGGATTCGGAACCACAACTTTTCTTTCGAAAGACACTTTCAGAAACGGTCAGCAGGCGGCTTTAGCAAGCGATATTATCGCTTTTATGGATGCGCTAAAAATTGACAAAGCCTTAATCGGCGGTTTCGACTGGGGCGCTAGAACAGCAGTTGTGGTATCGGCACTTTGGCCAGAACGTGTAAAAGGTTTAGTATCGGTTAGTGGTTATTTGGTCGTGAATTTAGAAGCCAACTTGAAACCGCTTCCTCCAACAGCCGAATTAGGATGGTGGTACCAATATTATTTTGCAACCGAAAGAGGAAAACAAGGTTACACACAAAATACTTACGATTTCAATAAACTAATCTGGAAAATCGCTTCTCCGTTATGGAATTTCGATAAAGCAACTTACGATCAAACTGCTCAATCTTTTGATAATCCAGATCATGTAGCAATTGTAATTCACAATTACAGATGGAGACAATCTCTGGAAGCAGGAGAAGCTAAATACGATAATCTAGAAAAACGTTTGGCAGCTAAACCAGAAATTAAAGTTCCAACGATTACAATAGGAAGTGATTTTGATGGCGCTTTCGCGGATGGAAAAGCGTACGCCAACAAATTTACAGGAAAATACGAACACAGAATTTTAAAAGGAATAGGGCATAATGTTCCGCAAGAAGATCCAAAAGCTTTTGCGCAAGCAATAATTGACGCAGATAATTTAAAGTAAATTCAAAAATCAATATCAATATCAATATCACTATCAATATCAATATCAATATCAATTTGAAATAATCTAAAATCAACAATCTAAAATTAAAAATCATGAAAACAGTATTGTACACAGGAAAAACACATACAACAGGTGGTAGAGAAGGAGCTTCTCAAAGTTCAGACGAACAATTGAATATAAAATTAAGCTCGCCGGGATCTTCGCGTCCGGGAACAAATCCCGAGCAGTTGTTTGCTGCAGGATGGTCGGCTTGTTTTATAGGAGCTTTAGGAATTGCGGCTTCTAAACTTGGAGTTCGACTTCCAGCCGAAACCGCCGTAGATGCCGAAGTAGATTTGTGCGTAACAGAAGGAGAGTATTCGCTTCAAGCAAGATTAAATATCAGTCTTCCAGGAATTGACATTGAAACTGCGGAAGCTTTGGCGGCGCAAGCGCATCAGACTTGTCCATATTCTAAAGCGACTAGAGGAAATATAAACGTTGAGATTAATATTCTTTAAAGTGTGAAAAGTAAAAATGTGAAAAGTAAAATGTTAGATGTGAAAAGTTTAGTAGCATCTTACGTTTTACATCTCACAACTTACATTTCACAATCAAAAAATCATGTTATGAAAAAAATAGTAATCGCTTTTACAATGCTTTTTTTCCTTAGCGCAAACAGCATTTTCAGTCAGAACTCAGATAAGAAAGGTTTTGCACTTTTAGAATTATATACTTCCGAAGGCTGTTCCAGCTGTCCGCCTGCTGATGAATTGCTGGGAAGAATTCAGAATGAATACCGAGATAAAAATGTTTATATATTGGCTTATCACGTAGATTATTGGGATAAACAAGGCTGGAAAGATATTTTCAGTAATGCCGATTTTACGAAAAGACAATACGACTATGCCCAATTTATGGGAAAAGAACCCATTTACACGCCTCAAGTAATCATTAACGGAAAAACAGATTATATCGGTTCTCAGGAAACAAGCCTAAGAAATGGAATTAAATCGGCGCTTTCGAAGCCGTTATCAACTGGTTTAAATTTAGAAGTAAATCAAAATGCGAATTCACTTTCAGTAAATTATAATGTCGAAGGCACTTCGAAAAATAGCCGTTTATTAATCGCAGTTGTTCAGAAAGAGGCAAAAAGCAATGTGAAAAGAGGAGAGAATGCGCATCGAGTTTTATCGCATTATCAAATTGTTCGTAATCTGCAATCTGTAGATTTAAATAAAGCCAAAAAAGGAACAGCATCAATTCATCTCCCTAAAAATTATAACGCGCAGGATTTCGAAATCATTGGCTTTGTTCAAGATATGAATTCAGGTGCTATTTTGGGAGTTAAGAAGGTTTAGCATTTTTTTGTTTCACGCAGATTTAAACGGATTTTAGCAGATAATTTCAGTTTGTTTTTAATCTCGCAAAGTCACAGAGACGCAAAGTTTTTTATTCTCATTTTTTGTCATTTAGAGGAACGAGAAATCTCACTAGAAATTCCGCACAGATTTTCGCCAATCTTTGTCGAATCTTGAGTGAGATTTCTCGTTCCTCCTTTAGATTTGTTTTTTGAAATTTAAGTAGATTTATGATTGAGAAAGGAAGCAAAAGTAAACTGTTCGTTCCTCAGAGCTTGTGACTCATATTTCGATTAAGACTTTAGCTTCCCTTTCATCAAAGACTCAGATAGAAATTTGGGCTAGTGACCCGTTATTAAGGAGTTGAGCTTATGATGAATTTCTCAAATCATTGTTGAATCGTAAAAGCAAAGTTATGAAAAACATTATTGTCGGCATTGATATCAGCAGCAAGACTTTGGATATTTGTGTTAAGGAAGAATCTGTAAATTACTTTTCAATTGAGAACAACGTTCAGGTTATAAAACGTTTTTTCAAAAGATATTCAGATGAAAATGTGATTATAGGTATGGAAAACACAGGCAGATACAATTGGAATCTCTTTGAAGTGCTTGAGAAATTCAATTTTAGAGTTTATGTCATATCAGCTCTGCATATCAAAAAAAGCATAGGTCTTGTCAGAGGCAAAAATGATAAAATCGATGCACTGAGGATTTGTAATTTCATTGAGAAAAATTATCAGGAAAATAGAGAATGGAAGCCAAGTTCTCGCTCTATCAAAAAGATAAAAATACTATTGACCGAAAGAGCTTTAAGGATAAAAATTAAAAAACAGCTTATGGCCCAGCAGCATGATTATAAATTAATGAAAGGCATTGGATTGGATAAAGAACTAAAAAGTCTAAATGTAAAACTCATTAAAAGTGTTGAAGAACAAATTAAAGCTATTGAAAATGATATTGAAAAAGTAATCCATGATGACCAAAGTCTAAGCCAGAAGCAGAAACTGATAAAATCAGTTCCAGGAGTAGGCCAAGTTCTATCGTGGACATTATTATCAAAAACAGAAGGTTTTACGGTTATAACAGATCCAAGAAAAATGGCCTGTTACAGCGGGGTTGTACCATTCGATTTTCAATCTGGAACATCATTAAAAAGAAGACCTAGAGTTTCCATGCTTGCAGATAAAGGACTCAAAACCATCTTACATCTGGCAGCAATGAGTGCAATACGTTTGGATAATGATTTAAGCAAATACTATCATAGAAAAATTGATGAAGGAAAGAACAAAATGAGTGTTTTGAATGCTGTGAGAAATAAAATAATTCATAGAGTTTTTGCAGTAATAAAAAAACAAATCCCTTATCAAAAAGATTTGGTTTTATCATAGAAATCGAAATGACAAAACGTGTAAGGAAACAGTAATAAAAAAAATCTGTATAGATCTCCTAAAATCACTTTAAATCTGCGTGAAATCTTTTTCAAATAAACTTATCTTTGATCATAACTAACCAATAAAGTATGGAAAAAACAAAACGTTTTCAGGTTTCGCTCAAAGTCATTTGGGGAAGTTCGATTGCATTGGCAATTCTGGCCTCGATTCCAAAACTGTTTGATGCCGATTCAACACCTGGAGATATTGTCATAAACTCTTCGATTACATTGCTGTTTTCCCTTTTTATATGGTATTACAACATTTACAGTTTACCGAAATTTTCTGCTAATCATGCCAATAAAAGCCTCTTTAACTGGAAACTTCTATTGAGTGTTATTCTAGGGATTGTCTTAATGGTGATTTTGGTAATCGCGCATCAGGAACTGTTTCAGGTTTCAAAAATGGATGCTCCTATCATGTTCGAGCTTCGAGGAGTTTTAATCAACTTGATTGTATATATGTTTCTGCATTTGCTTTTTCAAAACTACCAAACCCAGCAGATGGGAGTTGAACTGGAACGCACAAAAGCAGTAAATCTTGGCGCTCAATACGAATTATTGAAACAGCAGGTAAATCCGCATTTTTTATTTAATAGTCTGAATACGCTGAAATCTATGGTTGATATCCAAGATCCACAGAGTTCAGATTTTATTCTGAAATTATCCGATTTTTATCGTTTTACGCTAGAAAGCCGAAAAATGGATTTGATTCCGCTTCGAGAAGAAATTCAGATTCTGGATTCGTACGTATATCTGCTTAAAGCGCGTTTTGAAGATGGATTTGTTTTAGAAAATGAAATTGATCCAAAGCAATGCGATTCGGCAATTCCTCCTTTTACTTTGCAATTATTAATCGAAAACTGCATCAAACACAATGTTGTTTCTTTAGATAAACCCCTCAAAATAAAGCTTTACACTGAAAATGAATTTTTGGTAGTAGAAAATAAAATTCAGCTTAAAAGAGGCGCCGTTTCTACAGGTGTTGGTTTAGATAATATCAATCAGCGTTTTATGCATTTGATTCACAAAGAAATTGAAATCGATAAAGACGAAACTACTTTTAAAGTTAAAATACCACTAAATTATGACTATCATAATAATTGAAGATGAAGTAAAAACGGCCAAAGCACTTGGCCAATTAATTCTGAGCATCAGACCCGATGTTCAGATTTTGTCTTATATACAAAGCATTGACGGCGCAGTAGATTATCTCTCAGAAAACGATCAGCCAGATCTTATTTTTATGGATATTCAGCTAGCAGATGGTCAGTGTTTTGAGATTTTTAAGAATGTTGAGGTTTTATCGCCGGTCATTTTCTGTACCGCTTTTGATGATTATGCCATCGAAGCTTTTAAGTCAAACGGAATTGATTATGTTTTAAAGCCTTTTTCACGAGAAAGTATTTCGCAGGCTTTAAAGAAAGCGGGAGAACTGAAAAACTTCTTTCAGAGAAATAAAAAAGTAATGCCCGATTTTGATTATTTGCTGACGCGAAATGGCGAAAATAAAGGTAAAAGCAGTTTTTTGGTTTTCAAAAACAATAAATATCAGACGGTTTTAACTGAGAATATTGCGTTTTTCTATATCAAAAATGAAACGCCAACGATTATGACTTTAGATAAAAATGAATATCCGTTAACGCAGTCTTTAGACGAAATTCATAAGCTTTTATCTCCAATTCAATTCTTTAGAATCAACAGGCAATATTTGGTCAATTTTTCGGCTATTCGAGAAGCAGAACATTATTTCTCGCGTAAAATAATTGTAAAACTGAGCGTGCCAACAGAAGAGAAATTATTGGTAGGAAAAGAAAAAGCAACAGCATTTTTAAGTTGGTTAGAAAACCGATAAAACCAATTAATTTATCATTTTTCAGATAAACTAATTGGCTTGATTTTATAATCCTGGAAACATAAAACAGCTTATAAAAAACAAAGCTGAAAGTATAAAACAGAGAATGAGAATGATCTTTTTCATTGGAAATAATTAAATTAAAAATTTGTAGAGGCTATATCAAAACAATCATTTCTCTTTCTGTAAAGTTTCGGAGAAGCGAAATATTATCGCGAAGAATATACATTTACAATATAAAACTCCAGAGGATTCTTTTAGTCTTTTAGTAAGCTTCGGAGAAGCGAAATATCTTTAGCGAAGAATACATATTTACAATATAAAACTCCAGAGGATTCTTTTAGTCTCTTTAGTAAGCTTCGGAGAAGCGAAATATCTTTAGCGAAGAATATACATTTACAATATAAAACTCCAGAGGATTCTTTTAGTCTCTTTAGTAAGCTTCGGAGAAGCGAAATATTTATAGCAAAAGAATAAATGTTTGTCAGATAAAGCTCCAGCGGAGCGACATTTTTTTTAAGCTAATAATATTCCGCTCCGCTAGAGCTTTCTTGTAGAATAGATTTACCTTCCTTAAAAGTTTTCGGAAGATGGAATATAAGTTGCAGTATATAATTTTCTAAACATAGCATAAGTTACACTTACCATTACAAAGGCAATAATGGCATCGGTTGCAGTACCAAAACCTAAGACAGCAATTTTTGAAAAGAATGCAAAAATAATGTCGAAAAATACGCCTGCGAAAACCCATTCTTTCAATCGTAATAATTTGTTTGGAATTAAAAGTGTAATGACTCCTGCTACTTTAAAAACACCGAGAATGTAAATAAAATGTGCAGGATATCCCAATTGCTGCGTAATTCCCCAAACCAATGGATTGTTTGTTAATTCAAAGAAACCGCTTGCGCCAAACCATAAAGAAGTTAATACTGTTCCTGTCCAATAGATAATTTTTGTTGTTTTTGAGTTCATGATTTTGATATTTAAAGTTATTTAACGGTACAAATGTGCGTTGAAAGCCTTAAAAACGAAGTCGGAATTATGTTGAAACGGACAAACTTTAGGGTGAAATGGACAGGGAGTGACTTGGTGTTTTTTACCGCAAACTACGCTAAGGTTTTTTTTTTCTAGATTGCGTTTTAAGTTCACAAAGTTGTGCAAATATTGTGGTTTTTAATCTCGCAAAGTCGCAGAGTCGCCAAGAATTTTTATTTTAAAGCCACAGATTAAAAAGATTAAAAGCATTTCTCTCTCGCAGATTGGGCAGATTCATGGGTTTTTTTCATATTAAAAATAAAATCTGCTCAATCTGCCCAATCTGCGAGAGGTAAAAAACTTCGCGGCTCTGCGACTTTGCGAGATTAAAAAAATTAAGCACAAGCTTAACAGTTAGTAAGACCTTTGCGAACTTAAAATCACCAGCATTTATATAAAAAAGAACCTTAGCGTACTTTGCGTTAAAAAACTACACCGACATTTCAGCAATTAAATACTGCATCAATTCGCTTGCTTTATGATGTTTTAAATTGCTTGTATTCTGACCCGACCAAAAACTAATCATATCGGTTCTTCCTTGAGCAAGTGCCGCCACTTTTAAAGGTGCGATTAATTTGGTTTGAAGCGGAAAAGGAAGGACTTCGGTTTCAAAAGGAACAGCATCAGAGATTTTATTCCTGATCATTCGGCCCATTCTTCCTGTGAGCGATTTTGAAACCGTAGTTGGAACATTCGGATTCTGAAATAGCATTTCTTTATGAACAGGCGCAGCGCCAGATTCATCTGTAACCATAAAAGCAGTTCCCAATTGTACAGCATCGGCGCCTAATGTCAGAGCTGCAGCGATTCCTTTTGCATCTATAATTCCGCCTGCTGCAATGATTGGTGTTTTAGTCTTTGCTTTTAATTGCTGTACAAGAGTAAACAATCCTGTAAAAGAATCTTGTGCTGGTTTAAGGAAAGAAGGTCTGTGTCCGCCAGCTTCAAATCCAGCAGCGATAATTGCATCTACTTCGGCATCTTCTAGAGCAAGCGCTTCTTCTAAAGTTGTTGCCGCGCCAATGGTTTTTATTCCAAGTTTTCTGCTTTCTTTCAGTATTTCTTTTGATGGAATTCCGAAAATGAAGCTAAAAACAGATGGTTTGAGTTCGAATACAACTTCAACTTGTTTTTCAAATTTAGAAGGAATATTCGAAGATAAATCAGGAAGAGGAATTCCTAATTCATCAAAATAAGGTTTAAAATTCTGTTTTATCTTTTCCAGTTTTTCTGGAGGATAATTGAGAAGGCTTTCGTCAACATCATTGACCCATAAATTGATATTGTAAGGTTTGGAAGTAGCGAGTTTAATTTCTTTTCCAGCTTCTCGAATTTCTTCGGGAGTTAGGGTATAAGCGCCATAACTGCCCAATCCGCCTGCGTTGCTTACAGAAGCCAATAGAGCGGCAGTTGAAAAACCACCGCCCATTGGACCTTGTAAAATTGGATACTCAATACCTAGTAATTGTGTTATTTTGGTTGAATTCCACATGGTATTTTAATTTACTTTAGTTGCTAATTTATTGCTGATAACCCATTTGCCATCCACAACGATAAGGCTTAAAAGGTCATAATAATTATACTCAAATATCGGAACTTGAACTTTCGCGACAGCGGTATTATTGATAATTTCTAAAGATAAGATTTTCATTTTGAATTCTTCTCCCAATTCCTGTGGACTTTTACGGTTTTTTACACCTTCCAGATATTGATTTACGGTTTTAAAATGAGTTTCTCCATTAATATCAAAACCAACAATTGCCTCTTGATGAAAAACACTTCGCAGTAAAGGAACATCACCATTATAAATTCCGTTAAAATAATTCATAAGCACAGCTGTAATTAGAGCTGCATTTGTGCCAAAATTTTCCATGATTTTAAGTTTTTGAAGTTATCAAATGCTGTGTCCTGCAACATGTCCGCCATCTAAATTAATGATTTCGCCCGTTACAAAATTGCTTTCGGCCAAATAAAGAGCCAATTGTGCTACATCGCTAGTTTCTCCAATTCGTTTCAAAAGATGCAAACCAGCCAAACTATCTGCATTATCTACACCTGTTTTAGCTTGAAGCGGACTTCTAATAATACCTGGAGCAATAGCATTTACACGAATATTATTTTTTCCAAATTCTGTAGCAAGCTGTCTCGTAAAAGCATGAACACCACCTTTGCTTGAAATAGGAGCAGTGGCAGGAAATCCGTCGATGGCATGATCTACCAAAACAGTTCCGATATTAATAATTGATCCTTCACCTTGCTGCAACATTTGTTTTACGGCTGCTTGGCTTGTAAAATAAGTTCCTTTTAAATTGATGTTTAAAAAACGATCTAAGTCTTGTTCTTCAACATCTAAGAAAGATTGTGGCTGAAAAATCCCTGCATTGTTTACCAATACATCGACACTCCCGAAACGCTCTAAAGCAGTTTGAACTAATTGCTTTCCTGTTGCAATGCGACTTACATCGCCGTGTATCATCGCTAATTGGCTATCATGTCCAAGCTCTTTAAAAGTAGTTTCAAGATTCTGCAAATTGGCAGAATTGATAACTACATTGTAGCCTTTTTCTAAAAATAATTGAGCTATTGATTTACCGATGCCTGTTGAGGCACCGGTTACTATAATTGTTTTCATTTTTTTTCTGATTTTAAAGTGATTATTTCTTTTGGGCTGTAATGCCTCTCTCGCGCAATACAGAAACCTGTTCGCCTGCAAATCCCCAATCGTCTAATTCTATTTCCTGAATCACGATGTGTGTAAGACTGGGATCTTTGTCCAAAACATCTGTTATTAATTGCGTAATTCCAGATATCAGTTGCTGTTTTTGTTCTCTTGTAACGCCTTCTCGAGTTACTTCAATTTTTACGTATGGCATGATTTCTAGGTATTAAGCAATTTTTGCTGTTAGGTTTACATCCAATTCAAATTCGTTGTAAATCAGAGTATCTCCAAGATTGGTGAAGAAATTTCCAGAACGGAATTTCATATCATATTTGGTGCGGTCAATGATGATTTTACCAGAAGCTTTCAAATCGTTTTCATTTTTTTTTACTTCCAAATTAAAACCTATTGGATGCGTGATGGCTTTAATAGTAAGATTGCCTTCAATAAAATAATCTGAAGAAGATTGTTTAGAAACAGCTTTAATATCTAAAGTTGCTGTCTGAAATTTATCTGTAGAAAAGAAATCGTCTGAAGCCAAATGCCCTGCAAATTGCTGATTGGTTGCGGGATCGGTTACATCAAGAATTACGATAGAAGTAGTGTCGATAGTAATATTTCCACCAGTTAGTTCATCATTCGAAAAAGTAAAAAAGCCTTCTTCAATATTAATTGTTCCGTTGTGTTGTCCAGTAACTTTTTTTCCAATCCAATTTACTTGACTTTCAGTATTCGAAATTTTAAAATTTTTAGTTTCCATTATTCTGTATTTTAAATTGTTATTAATTTATGGTACAAAGTAATGGCGACATTCAAAATTGATTACGTGATGTAGATCACATTCGTCAGTGCGCTTTGGAAGCGTTGTATAATCGGCTTAAAGTTTCTCTTGAAACACCTAGGTAAGCTGCAATTAAATGTTTAGGAACAGTGTTGTATAAAGCAGGATAGAGTGCAAGTAATTCTTCGTATCTCGTTTTGGTGTCATTATTCATAAAAGAAAGCAGTCTTTTCTGAGAAGCGACATAACCGCGATTGGTTCTCCATCTAAAAAAATGTTCAACTTCGTGTATTTCTTTGCAGATTTTTTCTCGATCCTGATTGGAAAGAGAAAGAATTTCAACATCCGAGACACAATCTACATTAATGGTAGCTTTAGTTTTGTTGTAAAGCGCCGCATAATCAGAAGCCCACCAAGTTGGCATGGCAAACTGCAGAATGTACATTTTTACTTCATCATTGACATAAAAGGACTTTAAACAGCCTGAAATTACAAAATATTCTTTGTCAACTTCCTGACTTTCACTAATAATAGTTTGCCCTTTCTTAAAAGTTTCTGTTTTAAAATGCGAAAAGAAATAATCAAACTGTTCGTCTGTTAAGGTGACAATTTTAGAAACATGTTCTTTTAATAAAGATTTGGCATCCATCGCTGAAGTTTTAATAAAAGTAAAAGTAATAAATATTAAAACGGTCAGAGACGATTATTTTTTATGGTTTTTAAAGTAAGAAACAAAAAAGGAAAGGCTGTTTTTTCAGAAATGATATTTTACGGTTGAGTCGTTAAAAATGATTATTCAGTTATATAAAAAATGATTGAAGCCTTTATTTAAACAATTTTGCGCAAAAGCTTAATTATATTCTATGAATTCACCTCTTACTATAATCGCCGCAACAAATTTTTCTGCCATTGCCACTAATGCAGTTAATTATGCCGCTGGGCTTGCAAAAGCTACAGGAGCAAAATTGGTTTTATTTAATTCATTTTCATTGAGTGTGCACAGTGCAAACTCGCATATTACTGCAGATGCAATGCAGAAACAGATTGACAAAGCAATTTCTAGACTAGAAAATTTATCCAAAGAAATGGCAGATTCGTTTAAAATAGAAACAGCAGCAATTTGCACCTATTCTTTCTTGGAAGATGAGCTTCCAAAAATTATCAAGGAAACCAATGCAGATGTGGTTGTAATGGGAATGGCAGAACGTTCTTTTGAACAAGAATTACTAGGAAATTCAACTACAACAGCCATTAAAAATCTTCAAATTCCGGTTTTGGCAGTTCCTGAAAATGCCCGTTTCTTGAATATCAAAAAAGTGCTATATGCCTGCGATAGTTTGAGTTTTTCGGCCATTAAAAAGTTTAGCTGGATCAAAAATGCTTTAGGAGATTTTGGAGCAGAAATCGAATTTTTTAGCGTAGACGAAAAATTAGACGATTTAAAAGAAGAACAGCAGAGAATTTTAATGAATTCTAATATCGAAAAAGAATTTGAAGACGTTAAATATCTTTATAAAACCGTAAGATCTAATGCCGTTATCAACGAAATTAAGAAGGAAATAAAGAATTATGAGGCCGATTTGCTAATTATGGTGCCTCAAAAATACGGTTTTTGGGATTCTCTGGTACATAGAAGCAAAACTAGAATTTTGGCAGCAGGGCTAGATATACCACTATTGTCGTTTCCAAATTATTAAAGATTATTTTGTTTTAAAAACAATGATATAAAAATTACAGGTTTTTTTTGAAGAAATTTTATCAAATTAAATTTTAACAGATTTTTTTTGATTTTAGGAATTCTATAATTTTTAGTGCTGGATGCCGAATTTCAAAAATATATTTTAACTTTTAAGGCAGTTTTGTTAATTATTCTTAATTGTCTGCTAGTTTCAGATTTTTTTAAATTAATTTTGTGGCACTCTAAAAACTTAAATGCAATAGGTTTTTTTATCAGTATGGCAACGGCTATAATTGGGAATTATCTACAAACTGAAACAGCATTGTATGATTTTAAAAATAAGATAAATTAAAGATTTTATTCCAAAGTAATACCGAGATAGCACTTGGTGTATATTTTTAATTTATTTTAATTGGATTTTATATAATGTTTTTAGCTTGTTCAGGTTTTTTTAAAATTTCTAAGAAAATGGTATTGCCAGTAGATTTAATCGGCTTTTTAAGAAATACAACTCTGTTTCCTGCATCAGTTCTTAATTGAGCTGGGCTATAAAAGAAGAGAAAAAGTATTAAGCATTGCGTTCTAAGAGTACAAAGCTTAAAAAAAAATAAAAAACAATGAGCGCAGTTATTACAGCAATAGGTGGTTTCGTGCCATCATCAATTTTGACCAATAAAAAGATTTCAGAAACTGTTGATACATCGGAGGAATGGATCATTAAAAGAACTGGAATTAGAGAACGTAGAATCGCAGACGACGATACAGCAACATCTGATCTTGCCGCAGCAGCTATTGAAAATCTTTTCGAAAACTATAAGGTAGATCGCGAGGAAATAGAAGCATTGTTGGTGGCAACAGCAACTCCAGATCACATTTTAGCGCCAACAGCAAGTATTGTTTGCGATAAAAGCGGACTTACAAATGCTTTTGGAATTGATATGAATGCAGCTTGCAGCGGATTTTTGTATGCACTAGAGATGGGAGCAAACATGATCGAAAGCGGTCGTTACAAAAAATTAATCATCGTTGGAGCAGATAAAATGAGCTCTATCGTAGATTATGAAGACCGCAATACTTGTATTCTTTTCGGAGATGGAGCAGGAGCTGTTTTGTTAGAAAAAACAGAATCTGATGCGGGGTTAATGAAAACAATTCTGAAAACGGATGGAAGCGGTGTTTCTTCTTTGGCTGTACCGGCTGGAGGTTCTAGAAATCCAACTTCTATGCAGAGTCTTTTGCACAGAACACACTATTTAAAACAAGACGGAGCTTTTGTATTTAAAAGAGCTGTTGCAGCAATGAGCCAAGTTTCGCAAGATGCTTTAGTGAAAAATGACTTACAGGCAGACCATATTGATTGGGTTGTGCCACATCAAGCGAATTTAAGAATTATTAATGCTGTAAGCGAAAGCTTGAATATTGATTTTGATAAAGTTAAAGTAAATATCGATCGTTACGGAAATACAACATCTGCAACAGTTCCGTTGTGTTTATGGGATTTCAAAGACGATTTTAAAGAAGGACAAAATGTATTGATCACTACTTTTGGTGCAGGATTTTCTTGGGGCGCAACGTGCTTAAAATGGGGCGTTATGCGTGAGAAAAACCCAATTGCTACCATAAAAGCAGATAAAAAAGAAGAAGCTGTTCTAGTAGAACACTAATAAGATAGGATTTTTCAATTTTTACAGTTGAGGGAATAAATGGGTAGAAAGAACCAAAATAAAAAAACAGGTAAGAATTTTTTCTATAAATACTACAGGGTTATAGTAATTCCAGCCGTTTTTTTGGTCTATCTTTCGTCCTATTATTTTCTAAATCCGTATAGGAATTTTGAAGAGGAAGGTTTGCTCGATTTAGACCAGACCTTCGATATCTTCATCATTTTGCTTTACTGCGCCATCCTTACAGAACTGACTTTATTTGTTGGCCGAAAATTAAACTACTACATAAGTTGGGAGCAAAATCCAGCGTTTAGAGCAATAGCACAATTTATTTGTCTTATTGCTGGAAATATACTTTTAAATTACTTTTTTTCTTGCCTTTGGGATTATTTATATCCTTGTACAGCATTAGAAGAAAATGATTTGGTTACCATTTGGCAGTCTAAAATTATGGCGGCGATTATCTCGCTTTTCATTAGTGCCATTCATACCGGAATATTTCTGCTAAACAGATGGCGTTTAAATGCAATTGAAACAGCCGAATTAAAAATTAAAGCATCAGAACTTCAAGAAGCGGTAACACGTTCAAAATTGGAGTCTCTTAAAATGCAGTTAGATCCGCATTTTGTCTTTAATAATTTCAGTACTTTGACAGAACTGATTTATGAAGATCAGAAAGAAGCGGCTTCGTTCTTAGAAAATATAACGAGAGTATATCGTTATATGATTTCCAATTCAAATAAAGATACCATTACGGTAAAAGAGGAAATAGAATTCCTAAATGCTTATTTTTATTTACTAAAGAAAAGGCTGGGAGATAAAATCGATTTGAAAATTGAAGTTGATTCTCCTTCTTTAGCATTTCATTTGCCACCATTAACCTTGCAGTTGCTGGTAGAAAATGCGGTAAAACACAATATGGCAACTTTGGCCAATCCGCTTACCATTACTGTTTTTTCTGATTCTGGTGATATTATCGTTCGAAATAACTTGCAGAGAACCGCTGGCAAAAGTTTGGTTTCAACAGGAATAGGAAATAAAAACATTGAATTTCGTTATAAAATTTTATCTGAAAGAATGCCGATTTTTAATGAATCAAGCAGCTATTATGAGGTACGTCTGCCATTAATTTAAAAGTTATGAAAATTTTAATTGTAGAAGATGAAAGTATTAACGCCAGCCGATTAAAAAGGCTGTTGGAAGAACTGGAACCCAACTGTGAGATTTTAGGCATTATTGACACGGTTGTAGATACTGTTGCGTGGTTAAAATCGAATCCGGCTCCCGACTTAATTACGATGGATATTCGTTTAGCCGACGGATTAAGTTTTGCTATTTTTGATGAAATCGATATTACTTGTCCAGTTATTTTTACAACTGCTTACGATGAATATGCAATTCGTGCTTTTAAGGTTAACAGCATCGATTATTTGATGAAACCTATCGAAAAGAACGAATTAGAGTTTGCTTTAACCAAATTCAAATCTTTAAATAAAAATGAAACTAGTTTTACCAATATCGCAGGAATCCTAAAAGAACTAATTGAAAAACCAGTTTTCAGAATGCGTTTTTTAGTGACCTATCGTGACGGCTATAAAAGCGTAGACGTTTCTGATATTGATTTTATATATTCGGAATTTAAAACCAGTAATTTATTTCTAAAATCGGGTGTAATTATTTCTATTCCGCAAACCATGGAAGAACTGGAGCAGGAATTAGATCCTAATATCTTTTTTCGTGCCAATCGACAGTTTTTTATTCGCGCCGAAAGCATCAAATCTATTGCGAACTATTTCAACGCAAAACTTAAAATCCAATTAAAACTTGACCCCGAACGAGAGGTAATCATCAGCAGAGAAAAAACACCTTTCTTTAAACAGTGGATGGATCGATAAGTAAGGCGCAAAGGTTCAGAGGGACAAAGGCTCAAAGGTTTTCTGTTTTTGCTACTAAGAACGCTAAGTCACAAAGTTTTCTTTTATTGCATTTTACGATAATGTTTGTCATTCCTACTGATAAAAATTCTAGAAATTAAATCTGTATTATTTTACAGAACAATTTTAATTAGAGAAATTCGTGAATTGTTTCGCCTGTTCGCTATCGCTCGGGTTGTGGCAAAAAAAACTTAGCGCCTTTGCGACTTTTGCGAGATTCCTTTTCTTTTATTCTTAAAAAAAACTTAGTGACTTAGTGCCTTCGTGGCAAAAACTCGCATCAAAAAAAAACTTAGCGACTTAGCGACTTTGCGAGATTCCTTTTCTTTTATTCTTAAAAAAAACTTAGTGACTTAGTGCCTTCGTGGCAAAAACTCGCAGTAAAAAAAAAATAGTACTCTAGAGCCTTTGCGAGATTCCTTTTCTTTTATTCTTTAAAAAAAAACTTAGTGACTTAGCGCCTTCGTGGCATATCCGTTTCAGTATCAAAAAATGTCGCTTGGGTAACTTTCTTCCTTAAAAAAGCCCTTTTCCGCTGTTATTTTGCGCCCAAATTTGAGGTAATTCATTTAAAAATGAAAAGTAAAATGACAAAACAGTTTTTTAAAAATAATAACGCAATTGGCAAGATTGCAATTTTATTGCTAATGGTCTCTCTTTCTTCATGCGGAAAAAGCGGAGAGGCGCAAATGGCTCCTCCAAAGCCAGAAGTAGACTTTCTTCAGACCAATTCGGCAACAGGAGAGGTAGAAAAGAAATATCCAGGAACAGTCGAAGGTACGGTAAACGTAGACATAAAAGCACAAGTATCAGGTTATTTGGAAGCAATTTATGTTAAAGAAGGAGACTATGTAACCAAAGGACAATCTCTTTTTAAAATAAAAGGCGATGTTTATGCCGAACAAGTAAACAACAGCCGTGCAGCTTACAAAAGCGCTTTGGCCAATCAGGCAAATGCAAAACTGGAAGTAGAGAAAATCAAACCTTTGGTTGAAGGGAAAGTTTTCTCAGACATGCAGTTAAAAACAGCACAAGCCAATTACGAAGCTGCAACTGCACAAGTAGCACAGGCTAAAGCCGCTTTAGGATCATCTCAGTTAAATGCCGATTTCTCTTTGATTAAAGCTCCTGTAAGCGGCTATATTAGCCGTATTCCAAACCGTATCGGAAACTTAGTTACTCCAAATGATGCCGTTCCATTAACTACACTTTCAGAGATTAACAGCGTATTTGTTTATTTCTCTTTAACAGAAGCCGATTATTTAGCTTTCTCAAAAGACGCAAAAAACAATCAGACTGTAAGTTTGATTATGGCCGATGACAGCGAATACGATCAAAAAGGAAAACTGGAAGTTGCCAGCGGAAACATCGATCGTGCAACGGGTACAATTGCTTTAAAAGCCATTTTCCCAAATCCGAAAAAAGAATTGCGTTCTGGAGGTTCTGCAAGAATTGTTTTGAACAAAAGTTTGTCGTCTGTAATTACAGTTCCTATGGCGAGCGTAAAAGATATTCAGGATAAATTCTTTGTTTTTGTTCTAAAAGAAGGCAACAAGATAGCAATGGTTCCAATCGAGATTGCAGGAAGCGCAGGAGTAGATTATTTTGTAAAATCTGGATTAAAACCTGGAGATAAAGTGGCACTAAACAATATCGATGTCCTTTATGATGGTATGGAAGTCGTTCCAAAAATCGCTGCTAAAAACGCAAGCAGTAAATAATTTTTCATTTAATAAAATAACATTTCCATGTTAAAGAAAATAATAGACAGGCCAGTATTGGCCACAGTTATCTCTATTGTACTGGTTATACTGGGGATTATAGGTCTTACCCGACTATCGGTAACGAGATTCCCAGATATTTCTCCGCCAACAGTTATGGTAAGCGGTTCGTATCCTGGAGGAAACAGTGAAACCGTTATACGTTCGGTAGTAACACCTTTAGAAGAGCAGATTAATGGAGTTGAAAATATGCAGTACATTAAATCTACTGCCAGCAATGACGGATCTTTCTCTATTAGTGTCATTTTCAAGCAAGGTGTAGATCCAGATCAGGCTGCGGTAAATGTACAGAACAGAGTACAGCAAGCCACTCCAAAACTGCCTCAGGAAGTTATCCGAATGGGCTTAACGACTTCGAAACAGCAAAACAGTATGATTGTTATTTTCAACTTGTATACAGATGATAATAGCAAATACGACGAATTGTTTCTGCAGAACTATGCCAACATCAACTTAGTGCCTCAAATGAAACGTGTTCCAGGAGTAGGACAAGTTCAGATTTTTGGGGTGAAGGATTATTCGATGAGAATCTGGCTGGATCCGCGTAAAATGGCCAATGCAGGTTTAGTGCCTTCAGATGTTACTCAGGCAATTGCAGAACAGAGTTTAGAATCGGCTCCAGGAAAACTAGGAGAAGAATCTTCAGCAGCATTAGAATATGTAATTCGTTACAAAGGAAAAAAGAACAAACCAGAGCAATATGAAAATATTGTGGTTAAAAACGTTGGAAGCAATGTTTTGAGGCTAAAAGATGTCGCTAGAGTAGAATTTGGTTCTATTTCGTACAGCGGTGATAATAAATCGAATAGTAAAAATGCCGTTACGATGGCGATTTTACAGACTTCGGGTTCAAATGCTAATGACATTGAGATTGGGATTAATAAAGAAGTAGAACGTTTATCTAAATCTTTTCCGCCAGGTATCAAATACGTTAATGTAATGAGTACCAAAGAAAGATTGGATGAAGCAACAGGGCAGGTAAAATCGACTTTGTTTGAAGCTTTTATTCTGGTGTTTATCGTAGTGTTTATTTTCCTTCAGGACATTCGCTCGACGATTATTCCAGCGATTGCAGTTCCGGTTGCAATTGTAGGAACATTTTTCTTCCTGCTCGTTTTCGGATTTACCATTAATATTTTAACGCTTTTTGCTTTGGTACTGGCAATTGGAATTGTGGTCGATGATGCGATTGTGGTTGTCGAAGCCGTGCACAGTAAAATGGAAGAAGATGAAGGAATTTCAGCCAAAGAAGCGACACATAGCGCCATGGCAGAAATTACGGGAGCGGTAATTTCGATTACTCTGGTAATGTCAGCGGTATTTATTCCGATTGGTTTCATGACGGGATCTTCGGGGATTTTCTATAAACAATTTGCTTACACGCTGGCGATTGCTATTATCATCTCGGCTGTAAATGCCTTGACGCTTACGCCTGCATTATGTGCGCTTTTGCTGAAGAATCACGGAGCTAAACATGGGGAACACGAACACAAAACTACTTTTAAAGACCGCTTTTTTGTTGGATTTAATACAAGTTTCAACAATTTAACGGGTAGATATATTAAGGGTGTACGTTTTTTAATTGGTAGAAAATGGATTGCGGCTGGTTTAGTAGCTGGAATTACAGCGCTTGCCGTGTACATGATGACATCGACACCAAAAAGTTTTGTGCCTCTTGAAGATGACGGTTTCATGGTGTACAGTTTATCAATGCCACCAGGAACAGCTTTGGATCGTACAACAGCTGTAATTCAGAAATTGGAAAAAGAATTAGCTCCTATAGAAGCAATTGATGTCAATACGAGTATTACAGGATTCAATATTTTGAGTAATAGTGCCAGCCCAGCTTATGGTTTAGGTTTTATCAAACTGAAGGCGAAAAAAGATAGGGGAGATGTTAAGGATATTGAGGAAATCATGAATATCGTAAGCGGAAAACTGGCTAAAATAAAAGAAGGCCAAATCATGGTTTTCAGAATGCCTCCTGTAGAAGGATTTGGGGTAACAAGTGGTGCTGAGATTGTGTTGCAAGATAGAATGGCGAGAAGTCCAGAAACTTTAAAAGCAATGTCTGATAAAGTAATCGGACAGATTATGCAGCAGCCTGGAGTTCAATACGCTTACACGACTTTTAGAGCCGATTACCCGCAATTGGAATTGGAAGTTGACGAAGACAAAGCACGTCAAATGGGAGTGAACATCAAGGAACTTTTAGGAAATATCCAGACGTATTTTGCAGGAGATCAATCAGCTGACTTTTCTAGATTTGGTAAGTTTTACCGTGTGAATGTCAAAGCTGATGGTATTTTTAGAATGGATGAAGATGCCTTTAATGAAATTTTCGTTAGAAATGCAGATATGCAGATGGTTCCTGTAAAATCAATTGTGAAATTCCATAAAGTGTATGGACCAGAATCGGTAAACCGTTATAACCTTTATAATTCGGTAAACATTACAGCGATGGCGTTACCGGGTTATAGTAACGGACAAATTATGGGAAACCTAGAACAAGTTTTAGACAAGCTTCCATCTGATTACACTTACGAATGGACAGGTTTAAGTTTGGAAGAAAAAGCAGGAGGAAGCCAGACCGTGGCCATTTTCGGATTGTGTCTATTGTTTGTATTCTTCTTATTGGCAGCTCAATACGAAAGTTATTTGTTGCCACTTGCGGTATTGCTTTCTATTCCTACAGGAATTTTAGGAGCTTTCGCCGGAATTAAAGCGGTTGGTTTAGACAACAATATTTATGTTCAGGTCGGATTAATCATGCTTGTTGGACTTCTGGCTAAAAATGCCATTTTGATTGTGGAGTTTGCTTTACAGAGACGTCTTGCTGGATTAACCATAGTCGAAGCTGCAATTGAAGGTTCAAGATCAAGGTTACGCCCCATTATCATGACTTCGCTGGCTTTTATTGTAGGTATGATTCCGTTGATGTTTGCTTCTGGAGGAACTGCAGTTGGAAACCGATCAATCAGTGTGAGTGCGGCAGTAGGAATGTTTAGCGGTGTTGTACTAGGAGTTTTTGTGATTCCGTTGCTTTTTATTGTATTTCAATATCTACAGGAAAAAGTATCTAGAAAAAAGATCGCAACCCAAGTTCAAACGATAAAAGAATAAGAATGAAAACATTATATAAAATCGGAATGGTTTTACTTACTGGAGCGATCATGACATCGTGTGTGGTAGGAAAAAAGTATTCTCGTACAGATTTAAATGCTCCAGAAAAGTACCGCGAAGAAGTAGCGGTTACTGGAGATACAGTTTTGCTTCCGTGGAAAAACTATTACAAAGATCCTTTGCTGGTTGCTTTGATTGAAAAAGCTTTAGTCAAAAACAATGAAGTTATCATTGCTATGAAAAGCATGGAACAGCTCGACCTCAGTTATAAACAAGCCAAATTATCGTTATTACCCACACTAGATTTCGATGCTGGAGCGAGCCGTTCTTATCAATCTAAAAACTCTTTAAATGGGTCGTTGAGTGCGCAGTTTATTGGTAAAGATTATATGGATGATTATAACGCCAATCTACGTCTTGCTTGGGAAGTGGATATTTGGGGAAAAGCAGCCATGCAGAAAAGAGACGCTAAAGCCGCTTATTTTGCTCAAAAAGAAAACCTTTCGGCATTAAAGACTCGAATTATTGTTCAAGTGGCACAAGCGTATTACAATCTTTTAGGATTAGATGAACAGCTGAAAATAGCAGAGAAAAACATCGAATTGAGCACGAATACTTTGAGCATGATGGAATTGCAATATAAATCGGGTTCTATTAGTTCTTTGGCGGTAAATCAAACCGAGGCTCAGAAAAAAACGGCCGAATTGCTCGTGCCTTTAGCGAAAGCGAATATTGCAGTTCAGGAAAATGCTTTGCAGATTTTATGCGGAGAATATCCAGATAAGATTGAAAGAGCCGGAAATATTGATGCTGCCGAAGTTTCGGTACTTTTCCCAACAGGAATTCCAGCTTCACTTTTAAGCAGAAGACCAGATGTAAAAGCTAGCGAATATGCGGTAATATCTGCTAACGCCAAAACGGGATTAGCAAAAGCAACGATGTATCCAACGTTAAGTTTAAATCCGTCAATTGGAGTTAATTCTTTTGAATTTGAAAACTGGTTTAATTTTCCAGGTTCTGTTACCAAAACCATTGCTGCCAATTTAGTACAGCCCATTTTTAGAAAAAAAGCATTGCGAACAGCTTATGAAGTTGCGGTTTTAGAACAAGAAAAAGCGGTTGTACAATTCAAACAATCTTTTATAACAGCAGTTGGTGAAGTGAATGATGCCATGTCTAGATTGAAGTATGCTGATGAGCGTATTGTTTTAGCAAAAGATAAAGCAGAATCTTTAGATAAAGCGACTTCAGATGCTTCTCTGCTTTATAAGAGCGGAATGGCCAATTATCTTGAAGTAATCGCAGCCCAGAACAGTTCGCTCCAAAATGAATTGGATCTTGTAACAATAAAACTCGAAAAACTGAATGCAGCAATTAACCTGTACCGTGCTTTAGGAGGCGGAGTAGAGTAGTACTTAATTTTTCTTAATTCACCATTACTATAAGAAATTATAGAAATGGTGAATTTTCTTTTGAATTGATTTTATCTGATTTATGGACAAAATTACTTTTACCCGATCAGAACTTTATGGTTTGGTTTGGAAATTTCCAATTCCGCAGATTGCAAAGCATTATGAAGTTTCTAGTATGGGAATTAAAAATGCTTGCGAAAAAATGAATATTCCGCTTCCTAAAAGCAGACATTGGATTGGACCCGCATATAAAAGGAAAAATGTTCCTCAACTTTCATTGGATTTTAAAGGAAATAATGAAATTGCCATTTTAAAAAAGACGTACGAAATGCAGCTTCGAGTTCCTTCAAAATCAACACCTTTGCTTGATTTGGCTCAAAGTATAAAAAACGATGTTTATGCTCCGTTGACCATTAGCGATAAGCTAGAAAATCCGTTTGAGATTATTACGTTAACCAAGCGATATTGGGAAAGCAAAACTTTAAATCAAGATATCCAGCCAGATAAATTGGAGATTTTGGATTTAAATGTTTCTAAAGAAAACCTCAATAGGGCTTTACTGTTTATAAATGCTTTAATCAAACTGATTCACTATCGAGGATATGAATTTAGAAAAGGTCTTGATGGTTTGGATACCATCATCTTTAAAAATGAAAATGAAATAAAAATCGATTTGAGAGAAGCGCAGAAAAGAATAACCAAAAATGGATTAAGAGAAACTTCTGGTTACATTTTTACAGGCGATTTCATTTTTAGAATTTCAAGAGGATCCAATAAAAAGGAGTGGCGCGACGGAAAGATTACTTTAGAAAATAATCTTGCATTAATTATGGCAAAAATAGAATTAATGGCTGCAGAAGATTAGATTTAATCCAGAGTGGAATTCAAATAAGAAAAATGATAAAGCCCCTTTAGAGTTTTATATTGTAAATGTTTTTATTCTCTGCTATAAATTCCGCTTCTTTGGAAATTATAAAAAAAGAGGCTTATTTTTACGGTAGCCTCTCTTTTCAAATAGTTGTGTTGTGGTTTAAAAAGAAACCAGCTTAGTATATAAATTAATTAATTTTAACCAAATGCTCTTCAATAGCAGCTCTTTGAGATTCGTATTGAGCTGGAAGTTTCAAGTTTTGACCTAATTCTTCTAAGCTTTCGTCTACAGTAAATCCAGGATTATCGGTTGCAATTTCAAACAAAACACCTCCTGGTTCTCTGAAATATAGAGAGTGGAAATATTGTCTGTCAATTTGCGGCGTAATCTGCAATCCGTATTCTTCGATTTTTTCTCTGAATTTCATTAAAATTTCATCATTCTGTACACGGAAAGCCACGTGATGAACAGTTCCGTTAGCATTTAAACCGCGTTTTTCTTCTGGCAATTCTACCAAGTCAACAATAGCAGCATTTTCTACAGCATCTGTTGCATAACGGTAACGGTTAACATCCTGATCGATCAATTTATAACCAAAAATATCAGTTAAGATAGCAGCAGTTGGTTTAATGTTGTTCAAAGTCAAAGTAATGTTATGAAAACCTTTTGTAGCCACATCTGCTTTTACTTCGTCAGTTTCCCAAGCTTTTCTGTTATCGTCTGTTTTAGATTCGATTAACTCCAATTTTAGTCCGTCTGGATCTAAGAAAGTCAAATATTTTTCTCCAAACTTTTCAGCTGGTTTATTGTAAATTACATTGTATTGCTCAAAACGTTTTTGCCAGAAATCAAGACTTCCTTTTGGAACAGAATATCCAATTTCAGTCGCCATTCCAGAACCTTTTCTTCCTTGCTGAATTCCGGCTCCCCAAGGGAAGAAGGTTAAAATAGTTCCTGCGCTTCCAACTTCGTCGCCAAAGTAAAAATGGTAGGTTCCTGGATCGTCAAAGTTCACTGTTTTTTTAATAAATCTTAATCCTAAAATTTTTGAATAAAAGTCAAAATTGCGTTTAGCGTCACCTGCAATTGCAGTAATATGGTGTAAGCCTAAAATTTTATTTTCCATGGTATTTTTTATATTAAATTGTTATTGATTTTTCTTTTACAAATTTACGGCGGTTATGCTTCTGCATCGATTAACCTAGATTAAGAAATAAAACAGCATTGTTTTTTGAAAACATCAAAGCAAACCAAATAACATTCCGATTTTGAAAAGACTTTGAAAACAAGGCTTTTGGCAGAAAACCATATTTTAGGCAATACGATATTTCGTAATTTTATGATATAAAAATGATGTATTTAGAAAATGTATACTTGTTTACTAAATGCTATTCCTTATTTTTACGCTATCACCGCCAAAATACCACAATAAATACCCGTTTATGGAAAAGCCTACAGAGAATGCTGTAATCGCTATAAATCGATTGCAGGAAAGAGAAAAAGAACAAATGCTCATTATGTCTATTTGTGCAGCACTTTCTCGGGCTTTAAACAAAAAGGAACTAGAATCTCTTGTAAACGGAATATTAAAAGATAATTTTCAATTTGATGATTTTATTTTGGCTTCTTCTGATGAAAGCAAAGGGGATTATTTCATTTTTCATTCAACAGATAAATATATAGATTCAAAAAGTTACGCTACAAATGATGGCTTTTTTGATGATTGCATTAATTCTCCTGATGTAGTTTCTTTCGACTTATCAAATTCAAAGCATCCAGAATACATTCAGAACATTTATAAAAAAGGCTCTAAAAACGCATTTGGGATTGGACTTCCTTATATAAAAGGAAATCGAAATGTGCTTTTTCTTTTTTTTAAAAATGCTAAAACTTTCAGCAGAGAATCTAATCGTATTTTGAGAGGAATTGTTATGCAGCTTTCTATCACGCTAAGAAACATTATGCTGACACAGCAAAATGAAAGCGTTCTTGCTGAATTGGAAATAATGAAGCAGAATATTTTAGGAAAGAAAGAAAAAAACATTCAGAAAAAGCAAGGTTTTCAGGGAATTATTGGGACTAGTGATGCTATGAAAGACGTTTATGAATTGATTGCTCAAGGCGCATCTTCAAATTCTACGGTTTTAATTTTGGGCGAAACCGGAACAGGGAAAGAACTTGTAGCAAGTGCAATTCATAATTTATCTGAAGTTTCCAACCAAAAAATGATTAAGGTAAATTGCGCTTCAATTCCCGAAAATTTGATCGAAAGCGAATTATTCGGTCATGAGAAAGGTGCTTTTACAGGGGCAACCGAACAAAGAATAGGTAAGTTTGAACAAGCCGAAAACAGTACCATTTTTCTAGACGAAATAGGAGAGTTGCCATTAGAATTGCAAGGTAAACTGCTTCGTGTTCTGCAAGAAAAGGAAATTGAACGGGTTGGCGGAAACAAAAGCATAAAAGTGAATGCTAGAGTTATTGCCGCAACCAATAAAATACTAGAAAAAGAAGTTTATGGTGAGCGCTTTAGAAGTGATTTATATTTTAGATTGAATGTTTATCCTATTAAGCTTCCTGCTTTACGTGACCGTAAAGAAGATATTCCAGTTTTGGGACATTTTTTCTTAGAAAAGCATGCTGCAAAAATGGGAAGAAATCTAAAACGGTTTTCTAAAAAAGTACTCAATAGTATGATGGCCAACCCATGGCCTGGAAATGTGCGTGAGCTAGAAAATATGGTAGAAAGAAGCATCTTGTTTGCCAAAGATGAAAAAATCAAAGAAATGATTTTTCCTGAAATTGTAATGGCTAGCTCAGATACTTTAGTCAATGAATTTTATACCAAACCCCTTCAAGAAGTAGAGAAGGAGCACATTCTAAAAGTGATAAAAAAATGTAACGGACGAATTTCGGGACCGCAAGGCGCAGCTGTTTTACTCGGTTTGCCGTCTACAACATTGACTTCTAGAATGAAGAAGCTAGGAATTAAAAAAGAACATTTTTTGGATTGAAATATGTGTAAAGGTAAAACTTTGTCAAAGTTTGAAACTTTGACAAAGCTCGAGCAGAACATGGAACCAAACCTTTAACCTAATTTTATAAAAATAGATTTTCTCAGTTTAGGTTCAATATTTTTGGTTTTGTGACCTTTTCCTGTGGTATCTTCTACCAATAAAATAGAACCCGTATTGAATATCCTTTTTTCTCCTAATGAAGTTTCGATTTCTACGCCTCCTTCTAGCAAAACAATGTATTGTCGATCTGGAGCATTGTGAAAATCGTAATCGTAAGAAGGACTAACTTCTCTAAAAACGATAGATTTAACAGGTTCATCATTAGATAAAAATCCGATGTCGCCATTGTTTTTCAGCGGAACTTCAAAGTCTTCAAAATGACTTTCTCCATTGGCATCGCTGTAAACACGAGTTATCGTAATCATTATTTTTTATTAAAAATTAATGCATTGGCACAATTTATCTCATCTTGACTGATAGTATGTCCCATATTTGGGTAGATTTTTTTAGTAACATCTGCGCCCATTTTTTCCATCAGCTCTTCGGTTTCATTGACTCTTTCTACAGGAACGTGAAAATCTGGATCGCTTGTTCCGATGAAAACAGGTGTATTTTCAAAGTTTCCTGAATAATGATTTTCATAAACTTGATCACCAATTAATCCGCCCGTAAAAGCTACTATTCCGCCATATTTGGCTGCATTTCTTGTGGTGAATTCTAAAGCAAGACAAGCGCCTTGAGAAAATCCTAAGAAATAAATATTCTCTTTTTCGATTCCGTTTTGCTGTATAGCCACCACAACTTTATGTATGGCTTCCAATGATTTTGAAAATGATGGTTCATTTTCGTTCAAAGGAGCTAGAAAAGAATACGGATACCAAGTTCTATTTTCTGCTTGAGGTGCGACCAACGCAAAGTCATCTACTTTAAGATGTTTTGCAATCGAAAGAATATCATGAGCGCTGGCACCACGTCCGTGAATTAGAATCAGGGCTTTTTTAGCTTCATTTAAAGGAATACCGTCTGTTAAAATATCTGTATTCATAGTATATTTTTATTTTTTAATTATTAGCGCAATTTTGTCATTTCGACGGAGGAGAAATCTTCGCGAGAAGCTCGACAAAGATTGGGTTTTCTGTACGGAGTTACTTGTGAAGATTTCTCCTCCGTCGACAAACTTTGTTTAGAATTAATTATTTCTTCCAGATATCTTCGTATTCGTCTGGATGTCTTTTAAATTGCGCGTGAACGTAAGGACAAAGCGGTAAAACTTTCAGATTATTGGCACGAACATAAGAGACCATTTCTTCTAAAAGTTTCTTAGCGTAACCTTTTCCTTCTGCTTCTGGCTCAACTCCCGTGTGGTAAACAGTCAGCAAATCAGGTTTGATGCTTACAGTCATTTCGCCTAGTTTTTTATCATCTACATAAAGATTAAAAGCGCCATGTTTTTTCTCGTCTAATTCTAGTTTTATTGTTTCCATTTTTTCTGGCTTTAGTTGTTATAATGGCAAAGTTCGCTAAGTAGTACGTTTAGATCTCTTAATGTAGATTAATAAAAAAATCTACGTCAGATAATAAACTTTGCGTTAATACAATTCCGATTGCAATAAGCATTGCGCTCTTTGCGGTTAAAAAAACAGTATTAAATTAATTATATCCCTGCTTAATTCCTAATTTTTTCATTTTGGAATACAAAGTCTGCGGTTGCAGTTTTAAAAGTTCGGCAGCGCCGCCGATACCCGAAACTTTACTATTGCACATTTGGAGCGCATTCATAATATGTTTTTTTTCCATTTCTTCCATCGACTTTATTTTATCTGTACCGATTTCTAAAGAGATGATAGAGCAATGGAAGGTAAATCTGTCTGTCAAATTCTTTGTGAGAACTTTGTCAAAGTTGGCCACATAGCGTAATCCATTTTTTTGTAAATAATATCGATCTGTCTTTCCTTAAATAAAAATCAGAATTAGTTAAAATAAATACAAAATAGTATGTACTTTTGCGAGCAAACTATTTGAACAAGCATTTGAAAAGGTTAATCATCATAGCACTTTCTATTTTACTTATGTCGCCATCTTTTGGCAGCTTGTTTATTTATGCTTCTTTTAAAATCAATCAGAAAGAAATTGCTAAAACGATTTGCGTTCAGCGCAAACAGGCTTTTAACAGTTGTAATGGTCGATGCGAACTTCAAAAAAGCATTAAAAAATATTCTGATAATGAACGAAAAATGCAAGACAGCCTAAAAGATAAATTAGAGCTTGTGTATGTTCAAAATACTGCTGAAATCACTTTTAGCGCAATTCCGGTTATGGAATCAAAAAATAACACTACAATTTTGTTTGAGAAGAAACCAATCGGAGCTTCTAATCTTACTTTTCATCCTCCTCTCTGCACAGTTTAGGGATCAAATTTTTTTAAATTCCAATTTTTAAATTCCAAATTCCAAACTTTTTGAAATTCCAATTTGAGATTTTGAATTTCGAATGTTTTATTTGCTCGCTTTCTGAGATTTAAAATCTTGGTTTAAGTATCTTATTAGGTAATTTATTTTCTGGAACTGATTTTGATCTTCTTTTTGTAATTGAAGAATAGCTTTATGTGCTCTTCATTTGCGTTGCCATTTTCTTGGCTCATTAACTAGCATTTAAGTTTTTTGGTATTCAAAATTTTATAGCTTAATGCTAAATTTTAAACATTTTTTTATAACATTCATCAAATGAAATCTTATAATTTTTGGATAATCGCACTATTATTTGCGGTTACTTCCTGTACAATTGATAAAACAGATTACGAAGCTGAAATAGGTTCTGAAGTTCCTGAAAATATAGAATTTAAAGAAGCGACATCACTTACAAGAGGTAACTATAAAATTAGTATAGAAGCTTTAAATGGCACTTTTTATAAAGGATATAATGAGCTTCATTTTAAAATTATCAATACTCAAAACAGCCAAGAATTAACGACAGCTACAGTAACTTTTTTGCCCATAATAAGTAATGCTGACGGAAGCAAAAGTTCTTGTCCGCACGAGTATAATGTGCTGTATGATTCTGCTAACAAATACTACAACGGTTATTCTGTTTTTACAGGAGAAAGCACTACAACAGCAAGCTGGAAATTGTACATCAGCTTTACAGCTGATAATCAAAAATATGAGATCAATAAAGATGTTACTGTTGAAAAACAAAGCAATAAAAACCTTAATATGACTGCTTTTGCAGGAAATGATGGCGAACAATATGTTATAGCCTTGATTTCGCCTCAAAAACCTACAGTTTCAGAAAACTCATTGGTTGCTGGTGTTTACAAATACAACAAACCAACAACTCCTGCAGGAACATTTCCAGATCCGTCGCAGTTTTCTTATTCTAAAGTTGTGGGATACACTTTAAAATTAGATCCTAGAATGCCAGAACCTTCTATGGGAAATCATTCTTCGCCAAATAATAAGGATTTAACACAAGGAGACGATGGTTTATATCACGGTGTTGTCAATTATACAATGACAGGAAACTGGACATTGAACTTCATTATGATGAACCAAAATGGTTTAATCGTGAAAGGAACCATAGTTCCAACCGATCATACGCCAGGTGTAGAAGGCGTAAAAAGTGAACTTTATATTGATACTTTATTCTAAAAACATGAAATATATTATAATGCTGCTTTTCTTTGGTTTTTCAGTTACAGCTCAAAATCAGCATGCACATCACGATAGCATAAAAAACTTAGAAGAAGTAACGGTAAAAAATGCGACGAAAAAGAAAATAGAAACAGAAATGAAAATGGCTGTTTCTGTTGATGAATTTTTGTCTTCATCAGATAATATCAGTTTCATAAAACGTGGAGCTTACGCTTGGGAGCCTTTATTAAACAATATGAGCACAGAACGTTCGACGGTTACTATTGACGGAATGCATGTTTTTGGCGCTTGCACCGATAAAATGGATCCAATTACGTCTTATGTTGAAAGCAATAATCTGGCGGCAGTAGATATTAAATCGGGTCAGGAGGGAAGCTTGCATGGAGCAACTGTTGCGGGAAGTATTGATTTAAAAAGAAAAAGCACACCATTTGGACTTCATAAGAAATGGAATGGAGGATATCAAACGGGATTTGAGTTTAATAATAAACAGTTTTTCAATTTAGGAAATATTGCTTATTCAGGGACAAAATTTGTGGCTGATGGAAGCATTTCGTACCGAACTGCCGATAATTATAACGACGGAAACAACAACGAAGTAAAGCATTCTCAATACAATAAATTCAATACGTCGTTAGGTTTGGCTTATAAAACGAGCGATTTGTCATCGGTTAGATTAGACGCGATTTTTGATGTGGCAAAAGATGTAGGTTATCCCGCTTTACCAATGGATTTGTGGCTTTCGCGTGCTCTAATTACTTCGGCTTCTTATAAACAATTGTTCGAAGAAGGTTTAGTTAGAGTGGTTGACACTAAAGTATATTTTAATGCAATTGAGCATTATATGGACGATACAACACGACCAGAAAACTTAGTTCACATGGATATGCCGGGTTGGAGTACAACATACGGATTGGTTTCGAAAGCTAATTTGAAAAAGAATGATTACTCTTCTGAAATTCAACTGAATGCTTACGATAATTTGTCTATTGCAGAAATGCGCATGTATCCGCAAGATCGAAGCGAAAGGACGATGTTTGCTTATAGCTGGCCTTGGGTTACGACTCGTTATGCAGGACTTTCTATGAATAATTCTTGGGACATTTCTGAAAAAAGTCAAGTGCATTTGGGAGGCTCTTTGGGCGTGAATTATAATTATTCTAAATATGTAGAATTCAATTGGATTTTTCATCCAGGAGCACCTCAAGAAAAAACGAGATTTCTGCCAAGCCTAAATGCGGCATATAACTTAAATATTAATCAGTTTAATTTTTCTGCCGGAACTGGTTATGGCCATAGAGCGCCTTCTGTTTCTGAAGGTTACGGTTATTATATCTATAATAGTTTTGACCGCTATGATTATATTGGAGATCCGAATCTAAAAAATGAAATTTCGTATGAAGGAAATGCAAGTGCAGGTTTTAAAAACGAAAAATTAAGCATTCAAGGAAAAGTCAACTATTTCTATATTCAGAATTATATTATTGGTAAAATCTTGAGCATGGGAAGTCCGATGAATTATCAATCGGTTGGAGTAAAAGGATATACATCGTTAGATTATGCAACGCTTTTAAATATGTCTGCCAATGTTAGTTACGATATTCTGGAGCATCTGCATTGGAAGGGAACACTTACCTATGCACGCGGAATGGATAATAAAGGAGGAAATTTGCCTTTCATACGTCCGTTAAGTTACTTGACTTCTATTCATTATATGTATAAAAATTTTGGAATCCAGACTTCTGTAAATGGTGATTTTGAACAGATTAATTACAGTCCAGAATACGGAGAAGATCAGACAGCATCTTATGCCATTTGGAATATTTCTGCCAATTATTCTTTTAAGATTAATACGGTGCGAAGTACGATACAAGTTGGTGCAGAGAACATATTAAATGCGTATTACAGTACTTATGCGGATTGGGGAAATATCCCAAGAATGGGACGTAATATTTTCACGTCTTTAAAATTGAATTTCTAAGAAAAAATGAAAAAAGTTTTTAGTATCACAATGACGATTCTGTTCCTGCTGGTTTCTTTCCAGCAGGCACTTATTGTTGTGCACTTTAAACTGAATCAAGTTGCTATAGAAAAAGAGTTTTGCGTTAACAAAGCCAAGCCAGAATTGCAATGTCATGGTAAGTGCCATTTAAAGAAAGAACTTCAAGAATCGGAAAAAAATACCGATTTAGAATTGAGAAGCATTAGCAAAAAGATTGATATTGCTTTAAACACAACTATTGAATTTCAGGTTCCACTATTAAAAACTATAACATCCAAGAAAGTGTCGATCTATAAAGAATCGGATCGATTAGAACCTTGTCTTGAAATTTTTGTACCGCCGCCTATTTTATAATTCTCTTTTCGATTAATAAAATACAATACAAAAATTAAAATCATAAAAATGCAAAATTTAAAAAAATACCTTTTATTATCAGTGGCCGCTTTGGCATTTGTTTCATGTTCAAACGATGACGATGCTCCAGCAGCAAACAATGTAACGTTGGAATTCAACAATACGTTTAAAGATAAAACAATTGTTTTGGGAGATGCAACTTCAACATCTGCGTCTACAAATACTTCAGCCGTAGGACAAGTGCATCATTTTTCTGAAGTAAAATATGTGATTAGTAATATTCGTCTAATAAAAGATGATGGAAGTGAAGTGCCTTACAACGTAAATGATTTAGACAAAGGTGCAACGGTAATAGATCAGGCAAAAGCGGCTTCATTAAGCTATGTTTTGAGCAATGTGCCTTCTGCGTCATACAAGCAGATTAAATTTGGTTTGGGTATTAAAACAGAACAAAATACACTAGACCAAACAAGATTTCCTAAGTTTTATGCAGCAGCTGGAGCCAACGACACGGCAATGATGTGGGAATGGGGTACAGGGTATCGTTTTACAAAAGTGGAAGGCTTTTATGATACAGACAATAAAGCCATGTCTATTCACACAGGAAGTACTGTTGCAGGAGAAGAAGGAGCATATAAGCAAGGTGTAAATGCATATAGAGATATTACGTTAAACCTTACTGCAAACGCAATTGTGGGTAAAAATGCTCCGAAAATTAAAATTAAAGCCGATTTCGACAAATTATTGAGCGGAAAAATCAATACCATTACTTTGTCTACAGGAACAGGAATGGGCGATAATGCGACTCCAAATGTTCATACTGCAGCGCAAATGGTAAAATTTGTAGATAATCTAGGAGGTAACGGAACAAACGACATTACAGGAATGTTTTCTATTACTAGTGTAGAAAACTAAATTATTTTTCAGAGCCGTCTGAAATTAAAAAAAGACGGCTCTATTTTAAAAATCATTAAAATGAAAAAAATAGTTGGCTTTATCCTAATGGTACTCTTTTTCACTTCTTGTAGCAGTAGTGATTCTGATGAAACTTATTTTGATAATCCGGAGCTTTCATTGCCTATTCCGACTGATTTTCCAGAGGTAAACAGTTATGTGAGTTTGAACAAGCCCACAAAATATGGTGCTGAATTGGGCGAAAAGCTTTTCTCAGATAAAAGATTTAGTAAAGACAATACCATTTCTTGCTCAAGCTGTCATATCCAAGCGAATGCTTTTGCAGATCATAATGCGCAAGCTATTGGAATCGAAGGAAGAGTGGGACTTAGAAATGCGCCACCGCTTCAGAATTTGATGTTTTTAAAATTCTTTAATTGGGATGGAAGCAGATTGCAATTAGAGACCCAGCCTTTGGTTCCTATTATAACTCACGAAGAAATGGATTCTTCGATTCTGGAAGTTATTGGAAAAATTAAAGATGATGCTTCGTATAAAGAAATGTTCAAAAAAGCATTTGGAGATCAGGAAATTACACCAGATAGAATTTATAAAAGTATTGCTCAGTTTGAATACACTTTAATTTCTGCTAATAGCAAATACGATAAAGTAAAACGAAAAGAAGGTCAAACGTTTACAGAAAGTGAAGCGGCAGGTTATGCAACATTTCAGCAGAAATGCGCCAGCTGTCATAGCACCGAATTGTTTACAGATCAGAGTTTTAGAAATATTGGATTTCCTTTAAACACAGACACTAACGAGGCAGGACGAGGCAGAGTTACTGGAATTCCGTCTGACTTTATGAGTTTTAGAGTTCCGAGTTTAAGGAATGTTGAATATACAGCACCTTACGGAAGTTTTGGTCAGTTTGCTACCTTACGATCTGTCTTGGATTATTTTGATAGCGGAGTTTTAAGTGCTGAGAATTTAGACCCTATTTTTAAAAATAATGAGAATAGAATTCCGCTTACAGAACAAGAAAAAGAGAATCTTCTTGCATTTATGAAAACTCTGAGCGACAAAGATTTTACAGGAAACTAGCTTGAAAAGTCTTGATTTTACTGGTGTTTTATATTCCTTTTTAAAAAAGAGAAAGATGTTTATAATATGTTGATAAATAATACGTTGCGAACTGTGTTAAAATCTGATTTCGATAGATTAAATGTTTTAAATTTATAACTGAATGATAGTTAATTATTTAAAAATTTTTGAATATGGAAAGAGCTATAAAATTACAGGTTCGCAAAGAACTTGATGGAAAACAGGAAGTAAACATTATTAAACTAAAAGGGAGTTTAATAACCAAAGGCTACACAGAAATTATCCATATTATCGACAAGGACGACGAATTCTATATTAATTCTTTTGCAACCAAAACAGAAGCAAGCAAAGAAGTAAAAGAATTTATTTTGGATTTTATAAACAAAGAAAATTTAAGCAATACAATCAGCGTTCTAGCATAACGCATAGAATCGCAGGATTGTAATGCTTAAATTAAGTAGCCTTTAGTTTAAATTGCATTTGTAAAACTTGTATTTTGATCCAGATAAAGATGCTGATCTTTTAAAATATTATCTGGTTTCTCGTCCCAATCTCCCCAATCTCCTACATAAGTTTTACGAAATATCAATTCATTATTATCACCATCACAAACCAAAGTTCGGTCTGTACAGGTTTTATTGTTTGGACTGAAATTTATTTGTGTATTTTTCATGGCGCAACTATTTAAATTGTTTGTAAATCAGATCATAAAATTAAAAAGATCAGGTAAGATTTAGTTATAAAAAAATATTAAATTATTATCTAATTCCCATGTATGTGACTGAAAAATAACTCTATACAAAAAATGCTAAACAACATGTTTAGCATTTTTTATTTAGTTTCAATCTTCAATTTTCTATCTTTCCTCTTCAATCTTTCTTCTTTACTCTTTACTCTTTCTTCTTTCTTCTTTACTCTTTTTAGAGCATCGTCCTCTAGGTTCATCGCCTTCTTGCAGTATAATTTCAGAATGTAAAAACTGAGCGGCATCAGCAGAACCTTGTACTTTAGTGGCACTGCGTTCGAGCATTTCAGATTCAAATTCGTTTAAGACACATTCTCTCAATCCTCTTTCTTTCCATTGTGATTTAGCGTTACAGCCTTTCGAGATTTTTCTAGCCAATTTTAAAGCATCCAATAAAGCCTGATTGGCACCCTGACCTTTAAATGGACTCATCGGGTGTGCCGCATCGCCAATTAAAGTAATATTCGGATTCTTCTCTAATAATGTTGAACTCAATAATTCTCGATCATAAACAGGATAACCAGAAATTAGATTTTCCTGTGTTGCCTCCAAAATCTGAGGAATAGGAGTATGCCATTGCGTTCTTCGGCAAGCTTCTTCTTTTAAGGCTTGCGGTCCTTTTGCGCTTAGTTCTTTGGCCTCTTCTTCAGGCATCGGGAAACTCAATTGCCACATGACAGAATCTTGAGTATAAGGCATTATATAAATACGTTCATTCCCGTTGGCAGTCTGAAATATTGTTGCGCCATCTAGTAAATCACTCGAAAGTCCTTCGAGCGAACTTAAAGGACAAATTCCTAAGATTACAATACAATCCAAATAACGTAGCGGTGTTGCCTCTTCGCCAATTATTAGCTTTCTCACGGCACTGCGAATACCATCTGCACCGACAACAAGATCGGCCTTTGCAGTTTTTATTTCGCCGTCTGCCTGAAAATGTAGTTCAACACCGTTTTCAGATGCTACAAAATCTATTAATTGATTTCCCCATTGGACATTATTATTTCCCCCAAGTTGTTCTAATAAAGCTAAACGTAGCGATTGTCTTGCGATATGTATGTTGGTGCGTTTTGTAGGCGTTTTAACCGCGGTCTCCAGCCATTTTCTGGTTCCCCATTCGCCTAATATTTTTCCTTCTGTATTGTGTACGATATGCTTTGTAGAAATTACTCCATCTAAAGAAGTAATTCCCAACCCTTTCATGGCTTTACTGGCTTGCTGTAAAGTAAGTCCATAACCTTGAGATCGGGCATCAAAGTCGCTGTCTCTTTCATAAATTGTAAACGGAATTCCGCGATGTAAGCATGCTACCGCTAGAGCAACCCCGCCAATACCTGCACCAATTATGGCAACATGCGGTTTTGTGAGATCGGGTTCAAGATAGTTTTCAGATTCAATTAATCCAGACCCAGAACAATTTGTGCATAAATGCAAATGTGCCTTCGGACGTATCGGAGCATTGTTACTTTGCTTACTCTCATATGCAGCCAATTCCGTTTTATAAAGGCGTTGTGCTTTTTTAGTGAGTCCGCGATTTATTTTACCCTGTCCTTGGCATTCATGGCATATAGTCCACATATTCTGTTGTATCACTTACTTTGAGTATTGAGGCTGCAAAGTTACGTCAACTAAAGCATTTAAACTACTGATTTTCAAAGCTAAACTGTTTTTATTGTTAAGTAATTATTTTGCTGAAAATCAGTAGATTATATTTGTTTGTTTTTTGAAACAGCGATATTTAGCAGATTTTCGAAATACAGTAAATAGGTATGAGATAAATAGAAGCAGTTTTATTTTATAATTTTTAAAAATGATTATATAAGCCAAGCCATTGTATTTGAGCTAATTTTAATAATCATTTAAAAACTAGGAATTATGGAAAAGAATAATCAAACCCAGAAAAACCCGAATCCTAAACAACAGGGTGGAGGAGATCATCGAAACGATACGAGAAAACATCAATATAAAGATCATGATGAAGTTTTGACAAATGATGAAAACTATGATGTTGACACGAAAAAGTTTAAAGGCAAAGAACCTGAACTTGATGATAAATTGAATAACGAAGAAAAAAAATAATACAGAAGCGTCTCAATGTTTATTTGAGGCGTTTTTTTATTTTTTTTCGTTTAGAAAACACTTTTTTTTAATAGATAAAAGTAAAGAAGCAAAAGTATGGTTGGATTTTTATAGATTTGTAAAATTCTAATACAGTTTTTCAAACAATAATTGAGAAATAATATATAATAAGGCATGAAATCGGTTACTTCATTTTTTTTACTTTTAATGTTTATCTGTTCAAGTTCATATTCACAATTGAGTTCAGACAAAATATTTGAAAGTTTTAAGCAAGGTGAACGTACAAATTGTTCATCGATAGCATTTATTAAAGCTTCTTTAAATGTGTACGGATTGGATAATCTATTTGAAAGCGAAAAACTACACAATAACTCTTATAGGATTACGCTAAAAAACAATGCAACCTTTAATTTGGACAGCAGCGAAGTTACTAAAGCTAGAAAATCTGCAGGTTTTGTTTATATTAAAGATAATTGCGACAGCGAAAAAATACGTGATTATGCTGTTTTGACGTATGCTGTTATGGCAAAATACATGCAGATTATCGATAAAGAACCCACTTTTGAGAAAGCCTTAGAAGAATTAGAAGAAGGCACTGTATACACTCCAACAATCTATAAATATTTGGGATTTAGATTAGGTAAACAAATTCAGAAGTTAAAAAGACAATCAGGAAGCGAATATTGCGGAGTTGTGGCTTGGTCGAAAGCCCATGCTGTTTTTGTTTGCGAAGATTTTATGGATTACTACGGAAACAAAAAAAGTATTTGGATCAAATATCCAGGACGTTTTAGAATCATTAAATCTTAAAAAAGAACGATTGGAATATCGCAATTTGTAGGCGTTTTATTTCTATTTTGCTAATTACATTAAAAGATTATTATAATTTTAGCAAAAAGGGATTGTAAAAATTGGATTTTAAGTTAAATTATATATTTTTGTTTTTATTCAAGAACCAAATCTATTAAGAAAATGAAGAGTAAAATTATTTTATTATGTGCACTTTTCTTCTTGACGACTGCCGCTGTTTCTGCACAGGCAAAAAACGCACCAAGAAGTATCATTAGTACAACAGCTTTAATCCGTAAATACCACGATCAAAAAGAACTAAGCGGTATGCAAAAAGGTGAGCTTTTAGAATTGTACATTGAACGTATTAAAGTTTTAGTAAAAACACTTCCTTACATTGCTTTGGTTACTAAGCCAGGTGTTACAATGGCAGATTTAGGTATTCCTGACACGGCAGATAATAAAAAAATATTAGATGGTCAGGCAGTAGGTACAACTAGTTTCTTAGATACTACAGTAGAATTTCAGAGAAAAATGATGCCTTACTCAGATAAAGGAAATCTGATTGCAGCAATTTTATTTTATGAAACTACATTAAAATCTCTACACGAATTCAACGAGCTATAATAAGTTAGAAATACAAAAAATATCAACTCCAAGGTCTTATGATCTTGGAGTTTTTTTTTGGTTTAAACTTTCCAAAAATTGGAATTTAAAATAGTTAAAATGTTTTTTTGTTTTTAAGATTTTAGTACAATTCTTATAAAACCGTAAAAATATATGTTTTTTATAACTTATTTGTTTTTAGTTATTTAAGGCTTTTTGTTTAAAAAGGTTAACATTTTTTTTTCAAAAAGTTTAATTAAAATTTGGGTAATAATATTTTTAACTTACTTTTGTTCTATCAAATTAGTAGAGTTTAAAATATAAGTTAAAAGCCAGAGATTAGAGCCACGATATTTCATCCAAAATAAGCAAAAGCATTCGGCAGTTTTCGTCCTTATGCATCCTACGGTTAAAATTCCTCTTTTTTAATTCATTATAAATTTTAAGAAGTACAACAATCCCCAATAGGGATTAAAATTTTATAGGCCAATTTAAAATAATAGTAATCCAAAAAAAAGTAAAAATGAAAAAACGAATGTGCTGCAGATAAAAAGAAAAAACCATTTCTGTTGCAGCAGAAATGGTAGAAGCTTAAAAGAAATTGTCATCTCTAAAAGGCAAAGCTAGAATAGCACAAAGCTTTCTAAGCTAGCCTTATTTATTAAACTAAAACAAAGTAATGAAAATAAAATTAAAAAGATATGCTTGGCTATGTATTTTGTTGATTTCCATAGGAGTTAAAGCTCAAGAGACAAAGCCACTAATTCAGTCTAAACTGGAAGGAACAGTTGTCGATGCAGTTACAAAAGAGCCTATTATTGGGGCTTCGGTAACGATTCAAGGAACTACACATGGTGTTATCACAGATACAGATGGAAAATTTTATTTCCAAACAGGACAAAAATTCCCTTATGTGCTTTTAGTTAGTTATTTAGGATATAAAAAACAAGAAGTTGTAGTAAACAAAAACGATATTACGATCAATCTTACCGAAGAACAAAATGCTTTATCTGAAGTTGTGGTTACAGCACTTGGAATTTCAAAAGAAAAGAAATCTCTAGGATACACAACTCAGGCAGTAAAGGGAAAAGAATTGGCGACTACCAAGGAAACCAACTTCTTGAATGCTCTTTCTGGTAAAGTAGCGGGTGTGCGTATTACCAATTCGCAAGGAGATATGGGGTCTTCTCGTATTATTATTCGTGGAGAAACCTCTATTGCTGGAAACAACCAACCGCTTTTTGTGGTAGATGGTGTTCCGGTAGATAATTCACAGTTGAATTTTGGAGGAGCTACTCGTGATTTCAGAAACGCAATTGCCGATTTGAATCCGCAGGATATTGAAACTTTAACTGTTTTAAAAGGGCCAAATGCTGCTGCTCTTTACGGATCGCGTGCTGCTCATGGTGTTGTACTTATTACTACAAAATCAGGAAAAGGACAAAAAGGAGGATTTGGCGTTACTTTTAATACAGGTCTAACTGTTTCTCAAGTGGCTACTTTGCCTTCTTTCCAGAACACTTTTGGACAAGGTTCTAATGGAAGATTCAGCTACGTAGACGGAAAAGGTGGAGGAATTAATGATGGTGTTGATGAAAGCTGGGGACCAAGAATGGACGGACGCCTTATCCCGCAATTTTATTCTAAAGGAGAAGCTGTTCCTTTTGTTGCACATCCAAATAATGTGAAAGATTTCTTCAATACAGGACTTACTTATGATAATAGTGTTTCTATAGCAAAAGCTAACGAAAAATCTGATTTCCGTTTAGGTGTAAACAATCAAAAACAGCTTGGAACTGTACCGAACAGTGAAATAAACAAAACAAATTTTTCTATTAATACCAATTACCAGATTTCTGAAAGTGTAAAAGTTGGGGTTAATGCTAATTATATCGCTACAAATGCTCCTCAATTGCCAGGTGGTCCATCTGGTGGGCGTGCTGCTGGAGTAATGCTTCAGTTTCTTTGGTTCGGACGTCAGGTTGACATTAATGAATTGGAAAAAGATAGGAATACCAACTGGAATAACAGCTATTACAGCAACCCATATTGGAATGCCTATTACAATACAACAAGCCAACAGCGTAATCGTTTAATTGGGGATATCCATTTGGACGCGAAATTGGCAGAAGGATTAAACTTCAGATTCCGTACAGGGGTTGATTATTATAACGATAGAAGAAAATATACTATTAAATATGGTACAAATGGAACTCCTTTCGGATCGTACGCAGAAGATGCTTACACGGTAAATGAGCAAAATACCGAGGGTATATTTCAATATACAAAACAGCTTAATGACGATTTCAGTTTAGATGCACTTGCAGGTTTCAATATCCGTAACCATAGCGATGCCAATAACTATCAGAAAGCACCTCGTTTAGCAGTTCCAGATTTATATACTTTAACAAACTCTAGAGATCCGTTAACATCATCAAATTCATTATCTAGATTAAGAGTTTATAGTGCTTATGCTTCTGCGCAAGTAGGATTTAGAAATTATGCTTTCTTGAACGTTACGGCTCGTAATGACTGGTCTTCTACATTACCAAGCAGCAACCGTTCTTATTTTTACCCATCTATTAACGGTAGTGTGGTTTTAACAGATGCATTAAATATTAAGAGCAGTACATTAGATTTCTTAAAGCTTCGTGGAGGATGGTCTGAAGTAGGTAACGATGCAGATCCGTACCAATTGGCTACAGTTTATAATTTCCAAACAGCATTTGACGGAAATCCTATTCAAACTTCTTCTCAAAGAAAACTGAATGAAAATTTGAAGCCAGAAACGACACGTTCTACTGAAGTAGGTGGTGAAGCTTCTTTCTGGAAAAACAGACTTCATTTTGATATTGCTTATTACAATACCAATAGTTTCGACCAGATTTTAGAAATCAAAACTACAGCAGCAAGCGGTTATACTTCGCAGTTAATCAATGCAGGTAAAATTAATAACCAAGGTATTGAAATACAGTTAGACGGAAATCCTGTTCAAACAGAAAACTTTAAGTGGAATGTTGCTGTAAATTATTCTAAAAATAAAAGTAAAGTAGAAATTCTAGATTACGCAGGAGATATTAAAAACTATACAATTGGTTCTTCTGGAGGTGTAGATGTATTGGCATCTGTAGGACAAGCGTATGGAGCGCTTTACGGAACAGCTTACGAGCGTGATGCAAGCGGAAATATCGTAGTAGGTGCAAATGGTCTTCCAAAAGCAGATCCGACGAAAAAGGTGTTAGGACATTATACTCCAGATTATTTAGCGGGTCTAACCAATACTTTGACTTACAAAAATCTTGAGCTTTCGTTCCTTGTTGATGCTAGTGTTGGTGGAGAACTTTTCTCAGGAACAAACAGAACAGGTAACTATACAGGGGTTTTAGCACAGACTCTTCCAGGTCGTGGTGCTGAAAATGGAGGGTTAAGCTACTATTATCCAGGAAATAATACAGCTAATCCGAAAACTTTGGTAACAGGTGGAGCAGCTCCAGGTGGTGCAACAATTTATGATGACGGAATGATTTTCGGAGGTGTGTTTGCAGACGGAACTCCTAATAATAAAGTGATTAGCGCGCAAGAATATTATAAAGCATCATACAATATTAGCGAAGCTTACATCTATAGTTCAACTTTCGTAAAAATGAGAGAGATAAAACTTACTTATAATTTTAATAAAAAGCTGATTAAAAAACTTGGATTAGAAGGAGCGAGCGTTACTGCTGCTGGCCGTAACTTATTCTTTATCTATAAAGATGCTCCAAATATTGATCCTGAAACGGCTTTCAATACTGGAAATGCGCAAGGATTGGAAAGTTTAGCTTTACCAACAACTAGAAATTTCAGTTTAAACCTTAACGTTAAATTTTAAAAACTCGGAATCATGCTAAAAAAACTATCATATACAATACTGTTTGCATTGACACTGAGCTCTTGCAGTGATACTTTGGACGATATTAACAAAAATCCAAATGCAACTGAAACCCCGCTTGCGCCGTATCTTTTAACAGGTACTTTAAAACAAAGTGCAGATTTGTACTGGGGAGATGCCAATAACTTTAACTCTACTTTGCTGTTTGTGCAGCATTGGGCTAAAATTCAATATACAGAACCAGATCGTTACGATGTTTCTAATGCTTCTTTCACGTCATTGTGGGATAAGGGATATTCGACTCTAATTACAGATTTGAATACTATTATAAAATTTCCAGATGCTCAGGCAAACTCTAACTATAAAGGTATCGCTTTAACGTTACGTTCATGGACATTTTTATTGCTTACAGATGCTTACGGAAGCATTCCATACAAAGAAGCGGGTCAAAATGTAACGCCTGCTTATAACACACAAAAAGAAGTATACACAGGATTGCTTGAAGATTTAAAACAGGCTCAATCTTTGTTAAATCCAGCAAATGGTTCTGTTACGGGTGATTTGGCTTACAAAGGCGATATCTTGAAATGGAAAAAACTGGTAAACTCACTTCGTTTGCGTATTGCCCTGAGAATTTCAGACAAAGAACCAGGCTTGGCAAAACAAGCAGCTATAGACGCTACAAGCGATGCAGGAGGATTAATTAGCAGTAATGCCGAAACCTTCCAATTTGTTTATACAAGTTCGCCACAGCAAAATCCAGCCTCGGCTTGGTTTGAAACTAGAGATGATTTCCGTATTTCAAAAACTATGGTTGATCAATTATATGCATTGTCGGATCCTCGTTTGCCTGTTTTTGCACAATTGCCTTCAGATGCAAGTGTAGGGAAGTATGTAGGAGGTGCGAACGGATTATCAAATAGTGATGCCAATAGCCAAGGTTTTGCTAAAACATCAAAACCTGGAACTTATTTCTTAACATCGGCTTCTCCAGCGGTCATTGCTTCTTATTCAGAAACATTGTTTAATCTTGCAGAAGCAGCAGCCCGCGGATATATTTCGGGAGATGCAGAACAGTATTATAAAAATGCCATTACAGCATCTTTGAATCAGTTTGGAATTACTAATTCGACTACTATTTCTACTTATTTAGATCAAGCAACTGTAAAGTATGATGCGTCAAATTATGCTAAATCTATTGGTACGCAAAAATGGATTGCTTTTTTCGGACAAGGGTTAGATGCTTTTACAGAGTGGAGAAGATTGGATTATCCAGTTCTTACAGCTGGGCCTGCTACTGTTTTGGACGGAAAAATTCCTTCGCGTCTTTTCTATCCTGGTACAGAACAGTCATTAAACGGTGCTAGTTATCAAGCAGCGGTAGCTGAACAAGGAAAAGATTTATTGACAACCAAATTATGGTTTGATGTGAAATAAAAATATGTTGTTTTGTTGAGTCAAAAAGCCCTGTATCTTAGTTGATGCAGGGCTTTTGCTTTGGTATTTTCTATATTTCAATTTAAAAGAAGTAAAAAAGTTATAGAATCGAGTAACAAAACTCTCACCGATTTTACTAATAAGAAGAATGGCAAAAATGGTATGTTTTTTTGTTGTAATTTAGAAATAAATTAACTGATTTATAGATTCTAAAGTAGCAATAAAGTAGAATATAAATGAGTTAGAGTTTATGAGACTTGCCACAATTTTCTATAATAAAAACAAGTATCAGAAAAAATAAAGCAATTTAAAAAGTTAAGCAGTATGCAGACTATATTAGGAGCCAACGGACAGATTGGAGAAGAATTGGCTAGAGAATTGAAAAGAAATTATACCTCAGATATACGAATTGTAAGCCGTAAAGCACAAAAAGTAAATGATACAGATGCCGTTTTTTCGGCAGATTTAACCATTAAAGAAAAAGCAATAGAAGCGGTGAAAGGCAGTGAAATAGCCTATTTTACATTAGGACTTCCGATGGATTCTGATTTATGGGAAAAACAATTTGTGCTTATTTTAAGAAATGTTATTGAAGCCTGTAAAATCAATAAAACGAAATTGGTCTTTTTTGATAATACCTATATGTATCCGCAAGACAGCAGAGTGCTTACCGAAGAAACTCCATTTGAACCTGTTGGAAAAAAGGGAGAAATTAGGAAAGAAATGGCGGAAATGGTGCTAAACGAAATAAAAGCTGGACAATTGGAAGCCGTAATTTGTCGTGCGCCTGAATTTTATGGGCCTGCCAAAACGCAGAGTATTACCAACACTTTAATTTTTAATGCTATTAAAGAAAATAAAAAGCTAAAAGTGCCTTTAAAAGACTCTAAAAAAAGAAGTCTAATTTGGACACCTGATGCAAGTCGTGCCACAGCTTTAATAGGAAATACACCAAATGCTTTTGGACAGACATGGCATTTGCCAGTAGATGAAAGTCATCTTAATTACAAAGAATTCATTGCCTTAGCTTCAGAAATATATGGGAGAAAACTAAAATATAAAGTTATTCCAAAGTTTGTTTTTACCATTGGAGCCTTTTTCAATAAACAAGCAAAAGAACTGCAAGAATTGCTTCCAAGATATGAGCATGCCAATGTTTTTGATGATTCAAAATTTAGAAAGCGTTTTCCAGATTTTCCTGTAACAAGCTATAGAAACGGAATTGAAGAAATAAAAAAGGAGCAGCATTCTTAATTGCAATGATGGTTTGAAAGAAAATTAAAATGCTAAATCTAAAAGATCTAGCATTTTAATATATTTTTTAAGGTTGAAATATATAATTTCTATAGCGATTCATACCAGTTCAAAATATAATCGGCAATATTTTCCCAGCCAGCTAAAGCTGTAGGCAATTGATTTAATGCGCCGGCGGAGCAGAATATCTATAACAGGTTCAATTTCATCGCTACAGAAAGCTCCAGAGAAGCGACATAAAAATGGTTTTAGACAAGGAGATCGCATTACACTGATTTTCTGTAAATTAAAATAGCACTTATAAAATAAAATCTTTATCTTTAACTAGTTGGTATATCGGTTTATATGTGTTTTTTGCTGTTATACTTTTTTCGCTGTTTAAGTTAAGGACCCCAAATTTTCATAAACAGTATATGCTAAATACATTCAAACAATTTCAGAATTTATCTGAATAATAAGTTTTTATCTCATTTCTATTTTATCCTGCCGTTTTTAATTAAACAGCAAAGAAGTCGCTAGTTAAAAGTAATTTCAATTCATAAGAATATTATATAGATGTACGTAAGACTAAATTTTCTAAAACCTTTTATTTTGTTTTGCTTTTTGTTGTGTCTGGAAACAAAAGCGCAGACGACTTCTCTAGAAGAATGTTTTTCTATAGCACAGCAAAATAATATTACCATCAAACAGGCAAAATCTGCATTAAAGACAGGCGAGTACAATCTTCAAGCAGAAAAAAAAGGTTATTTGCCTAAAGTAGATCTTTTATCGAGTTATTCTTATTTGAGCAGTCCGCTTACGATAAACTTGCAGACCGTTAAAGACGGAATCGTTGAAGGTTCGTCACAGCAAAGCGTGAATACGGCAAACGAAATTTATCATGAAATTACAGGAAACAATTTATCACAAGCAGCGCAGGATCGTATTTATAATACTTCAAAAACGGTTATTGGCGGCATTTATCCAGACTATAATCCTAGTTTAAGTAAACAGTCTTATTTTGTTGCAGGAGTGGGCGTTCGTCAGCCTATTTTTCTTGGAAACAAAATAAACTCCAGTATAGATTTGGCTCAATCAGTGGCAAATTCGGCAGGAATTGGTGTTGAGATTGCAGGTAAAGAAGTTAATTTTTTAATTGCAGTGCAATATCTTAGAATATTGTACCTCAATTCTTTAATTAAGAAACAAGAACAAATCGTAAACGCTTTAGATAAAAATAAAAATTACGCCGAAGAACTGGTCAAAAATAAAATACTACCGCCATACCAAAAAAACTGGACCAATGTGGTTTTAATTCAGGCGCAGACTCAGTATAACAATATTAAGATGGAAAAACAAAATGCCCATCTTGAATTGAATAAACTAATGGGAGTTGATCTTGACGCTGCAATAGTGATTTCTGACACTTTAAAATATGCCGAAATTAATCTAGAGAAACCTATGAATGATTATTGGCTTTCAAATCCAGTTTACAGAATTGCAAACAACAAAATCTCTTATGCAGAAACTGCTGAAAAAATCAGTAAATCCATGGCTTTGCCTAACGTTTTTGCCATTGGAAATTACAATTTATATCAGAAAGACTTGCCCGTTTCTATTCCCGATTGGTTTGTAGGACTGGAATTGCAATGGACTTTATATAACGGACAGACCAATAAAAAGACTTTAGCCGCAAAACAATTGATAGAAGAAGCCAAGTTAGGAGAGGAGAATTCTAGTTTAATGCTTCAGGTGCAGTCTAGAGTGGCAAAGAACAAAATGATTTCATTGCAAAACGATGTTATGGCTATGGATGCAGCGAGAAAGGAAGCCAATACGACAAGCAGTTTAATTACCAAGAGAATGAACAATCAGCTGTCGTCGCCAAAAGATGTGAATGATGCTTTATTGATAGAAACTGAAATAGAAAAAGGGTATTATACTGCTGTTTTAGGATACTATCTAGCATTAGCGGAATATTTTAATAGTTTAGGAAATCCAAGTCAAATAACGCAATTTATTAAATAGATGAAAGAGATATTTAAAAACTACTGGGCGCTGATTATTCCAATCTTTGTAGTACTAGCAGGATTGATTTTTTTCTTAAAAGACAATAAAGAAGATGATAATTTTATAGGAATCGTCGATGCGACAAGTGTTGATGTAGCGGCAGAATTTCCAGGCAGATTGGATTCGTTGCTTGTAAAACAGGGCGATACTGTAAAAACCGGACAATTGCTAGCTGTACTTCGATCTAATGAAATAAATGCTATAAAAGCACAGGCATTGTCGGCAATTGACGCGGCAAAAGGTCAGCAAGAACTGCTTACACAAGGGGCAAGACCAGAATTGATCGAAGCGACTTCTAAACTGTATCAAATCAGTCAGGAACAATATAAATTGTTTAGCACGACTTATGACCGAATGGAACGATTGTATAATGAAGATGTGATATCGGGACAGGAAAAGGATGTTTTCTATTTTAAATTTCAAGCCGCAAAAAAGGAAATGGAAACGACTCAGTTAAATCTTCAGATGCTGAAGAATGGCACAAGGCCCGAATTGCTAAAAACGGCTAATGCCATCGTAAAACAAGCAGAACAAGCTTATGAATTGACCAAAGCACTTGGAGATAATACGAGAGTTTATGCCCCAGCAGATGGAGTAATTTCAAACTTGGTTACGCATCAGGGCGAAATTATTTCTATAGGGTATCCGATTATGACCATTGAGAAGAAAAATTCTACCATAATTAAATTTAATATTCGACAGGATAAATCCAATTTGCTTAAAGTGGGAAGCAAGACAGCGGTTAAAGTTCCGGGTTGTGAGCCTGAAACATTTGATGCCGTTGTGCATTCTATTGCTCCAACATTAGAATTTGCCAATTGGGTTCCGTCAAAAGATAAAGGAGAATTTGAATTGAGAACTTTTACAATAGAAGTGAAGCCAGAGAACCTTGCTCAAATAAAAGGGCTTCGTTCTGGTATGACTGCTTCTTTAATTCTTCCGCAATGATTTTTATGATCAACATAATTGTAAGGGAATGGAAGCGCATTCTGAGTTTGAAGGTTTTTTATTTGGTAATGCTCGTTGTTCCCGTAGCCTTGTTTTTCTTCTATGCTTTTATTTATCAGAAACAGGATGCTAAGAATTTAGCATTTGCGATTTGGGATGAGGATCAAAGTGCCATAAGCCGAGAGCTGATTTTTTTACTGGAGCAAAAAGAAACATTGCAGATTACGAGAAGAGTAAGCAGCGAAGCCGAAGTCAAAAAACTGATTCAAGAAGGGAAAATACTGGGCGCCGTACATTTTCCTGCAAATCTGCAAAAGAATATCTACAGCCGTCATCCGAGTAATGTGACTTTGTACACCAATGCCGCCGCGCTTGTTCCTGCTAAGTTAGTTTACAAGGCTGTCGCCGAAGTTGTAATTACAGGAAGTACTGGGCTAATTTTGCAGAAATTGGTAAAAACCGGAATGAAATCTGATCAGGCCATGGCAATTGCAAATCCAATTAGTCTGAGAACCTATCAGCTTTACAACCCAACTTACAATTATCAGGAATATTTGGTTCCAGGATTGATTACGGTGGGAATGCAGATGATTCTAATTATCAGCTCTATGCTGGCTTTAAATTATGAGCGGGTCACAGGAACGATGCACGAGCTATACGATTCATCAAGAGGTTCTGTAGTGGCAGTAATTATAGGCAAAACAATTGCTCATCTCGCCATAAGTTGGATTAATTTTATCATTATTACAGGGATTATTTTTCCATTTTTTGATATTGGCATTCCCGCAGCCACTGGAAAGTTTTTTGCACTATACACCATGCTTTCTTTGGCCTGTATTGGCATTGGCATGTTTATATCGGCTTTGTTCAAAGACGTGATGCTTTCAGGAGATGTAGCTCTTTTCTATACTTCACCCGCTTTTGTGTTCAGCGGATTTACTTTTCCAAGATGGGCAATGCCTTGGTACGATCAGTATTATGCGCTTATTATGCCTTATACTGCATTTCTAGACGGATTTTTTAAGGTGTATTATATGAATTTGCCTTTGAAATATGCTCAAGGAGAATTCGCCAAACTCTTGTTGTTTTGCTTGGTAATGTATCCAACAGCAATATTGTTGTTTAAGCGTCAATTTAATTCGATTAAAGATGAAAAAGAAACCGCAACAATCGTTGATTAGTCTCTTTTTAAGAGAAGCTTCGCAAGTAGTAAAGGATCATAGTTTACTGCTTACGCTTCTTATTGCTCCTTTGCTTTACGCTTTTTTTTACGGAAGCATATATATCAATAAAGAAGAGTTTGATGTAAAATTGGCCGTTGTTGATGATGATGGCTCCAGATTGTCACGTCTGCTGCAGCAAAATATAGACGATTCTCCGATAGTTGAATTGATCCATTTTTCTAATCTGGAACAGGCAAAGGAGCAGATGTATCAGGGCAATTGTCAAGGATATTTTTATATTCCAGAAGGTACAGAAGCAAATTTATTGAGTTTAAAACAAAGTAATGTAGTATTGGCTATCAATGCTGCAAGGTTTCTGCCTTCGAGTGATTTGTTATTAAATGTACAGCAAATATGCCTGACAGTTGGAGCAGGAGTACGGCTTCAATATTATCAAAAAAAAGAAGGAATGAGTACTACCATTGCTATGGAAAACGTAATGCCTGTAAATTTAGATTATCGTCCTTTATTTAATGAAAGATCGAGTTATGGCGCATTTTTATTGCCAGGATTGTTAGCTTTGATATTACAGCAGACATTATTAATTGGTTTGTGCGAAAGTGTGGCAGGCGAGCGGCAGCGTTTTCGCTTAGGAGAATGGCTCGGTTCGGGTATTTCTAATGGTATTTGGGGAAAAGGATTATTTTATCTGATACTTTTTTCTTCATATGGCTTTTTCTTTCTAAATGTAAATTACAAACTGCTTAATTTACCCATGAGAGGTTCTGGATTCGAATTGAGTTTATTGCTGCTTTTGTTTATTGTTACTTTAATTCCGATGGCTCAGTTTATTGGTTCTTTGTTCAAATCGCAATTGCTTTGTTTGCAAATGATGGCTTTTTCGACTTATCCGATTTTTTTGATTACAGGATACAGCTGGCCATTTGAATCGCTTCCGCTAGCATTACAGTGGCTGTCTAATCTTTTACCTACAACACCATTTATTGTTTTGTATACCGCTATTGTGCAGTCAGGTGCCAGTTTATGGGATAATCCCTCTGTTTTATTGCATCTTATACTGCTTTTTGCTTTTTATAGTACAATTTGTTTTATTCGTTTAAAATATTTGATGGGTAGAGGAAAAAGAATATAGAGGATAGAAAAAAGAATATAGAGGAAAGAGGAAAGAGGAAAAGGAGCTTTGAAACCTGCTGAATCTAATTGAGTGGAGTTTGTATAAAAAATGCTGGAATAAATCGCATTTTACGATTTGTTCCAGCATTTCTTATTTTGTTAATTACAATATTATAATACAACCAAAGGAGAAATTACACCAAGCATAATTCTTCCTGTTGTGTTATTGGATTGACCCAAATCTGTTTTGGCATAATCGCTGTAATTGTAGAATCTTGCGACATAAGTGGCAAAAAACTTTAAATTAAAGTTTTTGATCGGATAAAACTCTACTGTTGGAATAACACCCCATGCAGTACGAATTCGGTTGGAACTGACATTTGGATCAGGAATATCTTTCCAAGAAGCTTTACTAACCATGCCAATGGCCGAAATTTTCCATTGCTCATTTAGAGAATATACAGTTCTAAGCCAATGTTCTATATAATAAACATTTTCTGCAGCGTGATCTAAAACAGTATCTGGAAGTAAAGAACTCACAACTCCTGTTCGGTCAAGATCTTCGCTGCTCCATTTGAAATCATATTGAAAGAGCCATTTTTTAGTGCGAAACTGATTTCCTAATGCGGTATAATACATATTTACCGGTTTTCCATTTTTTGTGGCTTCCTGAAAAATACTGAAACTGTAAATGGTCTTAAATTTTCCATCTAAAAAACTTCCGTTCCAGTTTCCTACATAAGCGGCAGGAAATTTTGCTTCTTCAACATCAGGTACATTTTGATATAGTTCAGAAAAGGTTTTGGTTCTGGAATTTAAGATCTGTCCCGAAAAAACGTGATCAGCATTTAGTTTCCAGTTTACTTGAACTCCAGTCAAAAAGTTGTCCGAATTCTCCACAATATCATTGTATTGATAGATATCAATCGGATTCATATCGAACTCATAACCGCCCCAGTTTGCTGTCATTTTTCCAATTGCAATACTGGTTCTGTTGGATATATTATACCCAATAAAAGCCAAGTCTGTAGAACTACTGATGTTATCTGTAGATTGCGGTTCAGTTTCTTTGGTATATCGGTCTCTAAATCTAAAAAATACTTTATCCTTATACACTTTCCCTTTTACTTCCAATCTAAACTGGTTTACTTCAAATTTACTTCCAGTATATTTTCCATCTTCGATATAGGTGTTAAAACCCAATTGAGTATTGAAAATTAAATCAACATTGTTAAGCAAATCAACTTTGGTTGCTTTTATTAGGGGAGTTTTATGATTTAGAACGGTATCAGTCTGTTTTTCCTGCTGGGCATAGGCGCCAGCAGCCAGAAAAACACTCAAAATTATTGAAGTTAAGATACGCATAGTTTACAATTTCAATTGGTTTAATACTCAAAGAAGTATTCTTGGAGTTTTTTACTGTCCGTAGTTTGGGTAAGTCCCAACATTAATAGAATCCTAGCTTTTTGAGGAATTAGATCATCTGCGACTATGGTACCAAGCTTTTGATCATCGGTTTCGTCAAATAAAGTAACTCTTCCAGACGGTACTCTAGAAGCTCTTGCAACAGCAATTCCTTTTTTAACAGCGCTTGCGGCAGCATCTGAGTTTGCTTTATTTAGATTTCCGTTGCCTAAACCGCCAGTTACAATTCCTTTTACCCCAGAAGCTACATACGCATTTATTGCAGTTGCTGGCGCATCAGCGTATAATTCGACAACAGCTACTTCTGGTAAAGTGGTTAATCCTGTAATATCAAACGGAGTATTTTTATTGGTTTTTCTAATCGGACTTTCATAAAGTGTCACCTTTCCGTCATAAACCTGCCCAATTGGACCGCTGTTTGGAGCTGTAAATGCATTTAAGTGCGTTGTACTCGTTTTTACAGCATTTCTTCCCGTAAAAATATATTCATTAAATACCAGTAAAACACCACTGTGTGCTGCCTGTTTAGACGCTGCTAAAGTTACGGCATCATATAAATTCTTTGGACCGTCTGCACTTATGGCTGTTGCTGGACGCATAGATCCAGTAACGATTACAGGTTTATCATATCGTGCGGTCAGCGATAAAAAATAAGCTGTTTCTTCCTGCGTATCGGTTCCGTGAGTGATTACGATACCATCAGCTTCATTATTTTTATAAATTTCATTGATTCTTTTATTCAGCTTAATCCAAATCTCCACAGTCATATCCTGACTTCCTACATTTGAAATCTGTTCTCCAGAAATTTCGGCAACTTTATCAATTCCTGGAACCGCTGCGATTAAATCTTTTATTGGCAATTGTCCCGCAGTATAAGCAGAGCGATCTGCAGATGCACCTTGTCCGGCAATTGTTCCTCCAGTTGCAAGTATCTTAATTCTAGGTAATTTTTGAGCATAAATACCTGTTACTAATAAAACGGACAATAATAAAGTAAATAAATTTTTCATAGGTTTAATATTTTAATTTAAGCTTCTATTATTTTGTTGAGTTTTCCCAACTGGTTACATATTCCATTAAAATTTTACGGATATTTTTTCCAAGAATCAGATAACTATCAGTTGGAAGATTGGCAAGAGAAACCCTGATACTCCATTCAGGTCCAGCAAAGCCTCCACCATTTAAAAGGACAATAGCTGTCTTTTCGGCTAAACGGAACAATATATCAACGGGTTCAAAATTGGTTTTCAGCCAATTGGCAAAATCATCTCCGTAAAAGTGTTTTGCCGCTACCATAATATCAATTTCAGAATAATATCCAGCACGCATCGGATCTTCTAGAATTGGAACTTCTAATCCTTCCCATAATAAGCTAAGACGTTTGTGAATAATAGACTGAGTAAGCGTTTTATAAACATCCTGAGTATCTAATAAACAAAATGCAGAGAAAAGCATCATTTGAAATTGCTGTGGTAATGATAATCCTGCTGTGTGGTTTAAAGCTACTTGTCGGCTATCGGCAACAAGTCTGTCAATAAACTTGATTTTTTCTGGTTCTAATGTCAGAGAGGAATAACGATCGTGTAGTTCTTTTTTGAGAGCCGGACTTAAATTAGCAATCTTTTTATCGAAAATATTGTCTTGATGAATGGCAATAGTTCCAAGTCTCCAGCCCGTACAGCCAAAATATTTTGAGAATGAATATACTGTGATGGTATTTTGTGGAATAATAGCCATTAACGATCTAAAATTATTAACGAAAGTTCCATAAACGTCATCTGTAATAACCATCAAACCAGGGTTATGATTTTTTACTATATCAGCGATATAATTTAAAGTATCTGTACTCATTGCCGAAGATGGTGGATTGCTCGGATTTACCACAAAAGCCACTTTAACCGCTGGGTCTTTAAGTTTATCTAATTCAGAATTTGGATATTGCCAGGTATGGAATCCGTTTTCGCCAACTCCGCTTGCTTCTACATAAACTACATCAAATTTGTATCGATCTAATTCCGGAATTTCGATGTAGGGCGTAAAAGTAGGCGTAAGCAAAGCTATTTTATCACCACGCTCAGTAAGGTGGTTTTGCATAAGCGAATCAAAAATATAACACATTGCCGCAGTTCCGCCTTCAACGGCAAAAATGTCAAATTTGCCTTTATCATTTCCCGCACCGCACATTTCTTGCACCAAATAATCGTGCACAATAATTTCTATTTGGCTTAGCATACGATCTGGAACGGGATAGTTGAACCCAATTACAGCTTCTATCCATTCACGAATCCACGCATCACCATCAAAATCATGTTTGTCTACACCATAATGATATGTTTTTTCTAAAAGTGCAGCTGCAGGAGTATCTTTATGTTTCAATAAAAAGGCTTCAAAACGAGCTGCCACTCCGCTTTTGTTTTGTACAATTCCTGCCAGTATGCCTTGTTCTTCCATAACATTGCGACATTCTTCTAATGCAAATTGTCCGAAAAGGAAAAAAGCTTCTCTAGGAACTGTAGCAATCCAGTTTGGGTTTCCTCTTCCAGCGTTCAGTGTTATCGCTGTAGATTTAAGTGCGCTTTCATCTGCCAAATGAATTAATTCATTTTTAATTTCAAATGGGCTGAGGGTTTGAAGTGTTTTTTCTACCTCTCTTGATGTTTTTATTTTTGAAATATCAATTGCCATGACTAAAATGTTTAGAGATTATATAAAAAATTCGACTAACTCATGATTAAAATAATGACGACGCCCCATATAATGAGCAACGTATTACCAACGGCATAGGTCACGGTATAACCCAATGCAGGGGTTTTGCTTTTTACGGCATCTTGCAAAGCTCCAAGGGCGGCAGTAGTTGTTCTTGCCCCAGCAGCACACCCTAAAGTTATAATAGGATGGAATTTGAAAATGTATCTTCCTATAAGAAGTCCGAGGATTAACGGAATTGCTGTTGCTGCCGCACCTGCAATAAAAAGTCCCCATCCGGCTTCTTGAAATCCGACAATAAAACTTGGCCCCGCTGTAATACCCACTACAGCGATAAATATGTTTAATCCAACATTATTCATAATCCACAAGGCAGGTTCTGGAATTCGTCCAAAAGTAGGATGCTGACCTCTTAGCCATCCGAAGAAAAGTCCAGATATTAATGCACCTCCACTGGTACTAAGGCTTATTGGCACTCCGCCAACTTTAATGGTTAATGCGCCAAGTAGTCCTCCTAATACTATTCCTAAACCAACAAATGCCATATCGGTAGAGTTTGTAGGACGATCGGGATAACCGATATGTGTTGCAACTTGATCTACGTCTCGTTTAATGCCAATCAGTTCGATCATATCTCCTTTTTGAAGAACAGTATTTGGCAAAATTGGCATCTGGATTCCAGACCTTTTTAAAGATCTTACAACAACGCCATGCATATATTTTAAATGACGCAAATCGGCAATGGTTTTGTTGATGACTTCTTTTTTTACAATTAGCACGCTTAGAACTTCTACTGGAAAATTAAGAAGTTCTATATCTAGCACTTCTTTTTCATTTACAGCGACATAATTCATCATGTATTCTCTTCTTCCGCCGAGTGCAACAACATCATTTTCTTTAATTATAAATTCTGGAGAAGCGTCTATAATTTCTTTTCCTCTTCGAATTCGCTGTATAAACAAACGTCTGCCTTTGCTTTCCAATTCATTTTCGACATCTGCAACTGTTTTGTTGTTAGCATAAGAATGTGCGGCAATCTGATAGGCATTGTATATGACACGATCGTAAGCAGAGGCAATACTTGGATCATCGCCAATTGCATCTCCTCCAAGTTGGATTTCGAGTTCTTTTGCTTTTTCAACTAAATTGCCACCTAACAATTTTGGTCCGATAGAAGCCAATAACCAAGCAGATCCGGCTGTTCCGAAAATATAAGTTACAGCATAAGCAACTGGTATTTTGTTAATTAATGCCGCTTTTTGATCAGCAGGAATTCCCAACTGATTGATAGTGTCTGATGCAACACCAATAACGGCAGAGATGGTTTGAGAACCCGCAAGCATACCAGCGGTCAGCCCCATATCGTAACCCATGATTTTGCCTATCAGATACGGACAGATCAGGCACAAGACACATACTACCGCGGCATAAAGCATTTGAGGAAGTCCATCTTTTTTTAATCCTCCAAAAAATTGAGGTCCAACGCTATAGCCGACAGCGAAAAGAAACATGAGGAAAAAGACAGATTTAACATTGGGAGAAATTACAATGTCTAGTTGTCCTACTAGTACCCCAACAAGCAAAACACTGGTAACAGTTCCTAAAGAAAAGCTTCCAATTTTAAACTTTCCGATGAAGTAACCTAGAGACAAGGTGAGAAAGATGGCTAGCTCGGGATAATCTTTTAATGTAGTAATAATCCAATCCATAATTAGTGGTTTTAGTTTAGATCTATTAATAATTGATTATGAAAATCGCAGAAGTAGGAGAAGATGGGGGAGGCTTGTAAAAGAAGGTTGTTTTTTACGTCTTTCAAATATATGTCACAAACTGAGAATAATTGTACAAAATGGAAGAAGGAGATGTTTCATATTATAATTTGCAACAAAGTAAAATGAAACTTTATGTTGCAAATTTTTGTTTTTATGTGTTGTAAATCAGGTATTTGTGATATTGGAACGAAGAAGGAATTTAAGCGTAACAGCTGTGATGGCAATGCTTGACAAAGAAAAAGACTGTTTTTTATTCCTTGAACGAACAGTCAAAGAAAAAAAGAAATCATTAAAAAGTTTGAATAGCAAAATATTTAATAGTAATGTGCTTTGTTGTTAAAAATGAACAAGTTATATCTATTTTCAAGAAAAAAAACACGATTTTCTTTATTTCTCAGTTATGCGTATATTTGAGAGAATAAAAAAATAAAAGCCATTATGAAGAAAATAGGATTTTTATCATTTGGGCATTGGTCTAATCATCCATCATATAAAACTCGTACAGCGGCAGATACCCTGTTGCAATCTATTGATTTAGCAGTAGCAGCTGAGGAAATAGGCATCGATGGCGCTTATTTTCGAGTGCATCATTTTGCACAGCAGTTAGCTTCTCCTTTTCCTTTGCTTGCGGCTATAGGCGCAAAGACAAGCAAAATAGAGATCGGAACAGGTGTGATCGACATGCGGTACGAAAACCCAATGTATATGGTAGAAGATGCTGGATCTGCTGATTTGATATCAGGAGGACGTTTACAGTTAGGAATAAGCAGAGGATCACCGGAACAAGTTATAGACGGTTGGAGTTATTTTGGTTACGAACCTGCTGCAGGTGAAACCGATGCTGATATGGGCCGTAAAAAAGCTTTGGAGTTTTTGGATAAGCTTAACGGAGAAGGATTTGCAGAACCAAATCCGTACCCAATGTTTCCAAATCCGCCTGGATTATTGCGTATCGAACCGCATTCTGAAGGATTAAGAGAAAGAATCTGGTGGGGAGCTGCATCGAATGCAACTGCTGTTTGGGCAGCCGAAAACGGAATGCATCTTCAGAGTTCCACGCTTAAGTATGATGAAAACGGAAAACCTTTTCATGTTCAGCAAGCCGAACAGATAAGATTGTATAAAGAGGCTTGGAAAAATGCAGGCCATCAGCGTGAAGCGAGAGTTTCGGTAAGTCGTTCGATATTTGCATTGGTCAATGAGCAGGATAGATATTATTTTGGCGGACAAGCTAAAGGCAATGATAGTTTTGGTTATATCGAGCAAGACAAAAGAGCCATCTTTGGTAAAAGCTATGCAGCAGAACCCGATAAACTAATTGAAGAACTTGCTCAAGATGAAGCTATTCAAGAAGCGGATACTTTATTGCTCACTATTCCGAATACTATAGGTGTAGATTACAATATTCATATTTTGTCTTCTATTTTAGAACACGTTGCACCTGCATTGGGCTGGCGATAAGTTTGATAAAAGAATGAAAATAGCCCTCTGTTTATGGAGGGCTTTTTTATGAAATAATAGTAACTAATCTCTATTAGCATCATTTGCTTGTCGAATTGCTTTTGCATCGGTTAGATTAAAACGATAAACAAAACTTAGGCGATATCTCGCTGCATTTGGAATACTATTATCTTTGATGATATAATCGGTTCCAGATGTAACGCTTTTGTATTGACGAAGATTAAAAGCATTTGTAACATCAAAAACAATAGTGGCTTTATCTTTAAGAAGGAGTTTGCTAAATCCGAAATCAATTGATTGTAAGGCTTCGCTGATAGTTTGCGCATTGCGTTTTTCTCCACGAAAGTTATAACGGCCTTGAAAACTAAATTTAGCGGGAAGTTTAATCTGCGTACTTAATCGAGCAGTAAAGTTCTGACTGCTGTAATTAAGATTTTGTTCCATGTAATTTCCTTTTTGTTTGAAGTGATAATAATTCATTTCGGCATTCACCTGAAGCCATTTTAGCGGATTGTATAAGGTTGATAATTCAATTCCGCTTCTTATTTCGTAATCAATATTTATCGGAGTTGTAAGAAAGATATCATCTTGTCGATACGTATAATCTTGAATAAAGCCTTTTTCGTATTGATAATAAAGCGAAGGATTCAGAGTAAATGTTTTCCAGTTTTTAAGAAATGCCATTTCAAACGCATCTGTATAGGAAGGATTTAAATCAGGATTTCCGATATATTGTGCATTTAAATCTGTGACTTCATTAAACGGGTATAAGGCATATAATGAAGGACGCTTAATGCGTTTGCTATAATTTAACTGTAATGTCGAAGCATCAAACTTATAGCCTAAATTGACAGTAGGAAACAGTTTGTTATAGTTTTTTTTATCGCTATAAGCATTTTCTGCATCTTTAATGGCAATATCTGTAAGCTCGGCTCTTAATCCCAGCATATAACTAAACGCATTGATTTTACTGCTAAATTGCATATAAGCTCCCGTTATGGTTTCGTCGTAATTTAAGGCATTATCAATATTCTGATAAACGACCCAATTATTGTTCTGTTGTTCTTCTGCCAGATAATTGCTAGCTACAGTTCTAATTTCAGTTTTTAATCCCAATTCTAAAGTAGAAAGACTATCAATTGGCTGTATAAAATCGGTCTTAGCCAGAAAATCTTTGCTGTTTCCTATAGAGCTTGTTCTAATGCCCGGATAAGGCATTACGTCCGGAAGTAGACGCTGTGTAGAAAGATCCCATTTTTTGTCGCTGTTCCACCAATCGTATTGAACGTCAATAGTCCATTTTTTTGCTTTCTGTTGGAATGTTCTTGTATAATTAAATTCAATTTGACTGTAATCACGTTTTTCCAATGATTTTCCGTGTCTTGTCAAAAGACTATCAGGTGTTGTATTGCCTAGATCACTATCGTATTGATAACGCAAATCGGTTTTATCATTATCATGTGTGGCGTTCTTTAAAAAAGCGGCTGTTATAGTTTGATGTTCATTAATAAAATAATCCGCACCCATATAAAGTAATTTTCCATCGTCGTGACGGTCTTCATTCTGCACGCGATGCATGTAATTTGGAGAAGTTGTGCTATTGGTTACCTGATCGGTTGTGTACAAACCCACATAATCGCTAGAACGAATACTGAAATTGGAAAAAATATTGATTTTGTTTGATTTAAAATTAATACTCGGATTAAGGCGGCTATCATTTGGCGAGCCTGCAACCAATCTAACCTGACCGTTAAAACCGCTTTTTTTATTCTTTTTCAGTATAATATTAATAATCCCTGCAGAACCCGCAGCATCATATCTTGAAGAAGGATTGGTAATAACCTCAATTCGTTCGATCTGATCGGCTGCAATCTGATCAAGCGCATTGCTTTGGGTAAGTCCAGATTGTCTTCCGTTAATTAATATCAAAACATTACTATTTCCACGAAGACTTACTGTTCCCGCAGCATCCACGGCGACAGATGGAACTCCATTTAATACATCATGAGCAGAACCATTTTGCGAAAGCACATCTTTACCAACTTCAAACACCTTTTTGTCTAGTTTTAAACTAACACTCGATTTTTGGCCACTAATTTCAACAGCTTTTAATTGTACAATACTGCTTATTAAATCAATTGTTCCCAAATCAATTTTTTGTTTTCCTGAAAAGAGTAAAGATTGTGTATGATTTTGATACCCCGTATAACTAAACGAGATAGTGGGAGAGCCAGTTGGCGCTGCATCAAGAGTAAATAAACCAAGATCGTCTGTTATGGCTGTAGCCAATGTTTTTGAGGTACTATCTTGTATGGTTACTGTTACGTAAGGTAGTGCTTCTTTTGTAGAACTGTCTTGAACTTTACCAGAGATAACGGTTTGCTGTCCTATTCCTAAAAACGGAATAAAAAGAATTAAGGTTTTGATTATTAGTGATTTCATTTTGATTGATTTTGTTGTACAAGATTAATTCATAAAAGAAAGCACTGTTTTCGAAAACATTCAAACGGCTCTATAAGCTTCTCAAAAGCATTTGGCAATTCGATATTTGTTCTATCTTTATCTTATGTATAAATCTTACTTTTTTATCATTTTACTTCTTCTAATGTTTACCTCGTGTAACTATTACAAAGAGTACGTTACAACCGATGTAACCTATGATGTTGATTACGATCATCAGAAGATGGATTGGGGTAAATCGGATAGTTCGAGTTTTAGATTCCAAACAGATGTTGAAATACAAAAACGAAAAGACACTTCTCAATCGTTAGGGCTTCAGATAAATGCCTTTGGTGCTTTTGATGTGTATTGGGATGGAGTTTTGATTGGGAGAAATGGTCAAATGGCAAAATCAGATCGTGTTGAGGTGCCAGGAACAGAAACATCTTATTATCAAATACCTAATAATTTGTCTAAATTGGGCAAACACACTGTTGTTTTAATTGGTTCACAGACCTACAATAGAGAAGCTGAGCGCGGTATTGATGTAAAACTTAAAGATTATCTGCTGCTTCATCGTTCACCGCTTATCGTGGTTTCTTTTATGAATATTATGGCAGGTGCTTTCCTTATTGCAGGCATCTACTATTTTTTTTTATATCTAAATAGTACTCGAAAAGAACTAGCAGTTTTGCTTTTCGGAATTATTTGCCTGCTTTTCTTTTGTCTGCTAATTATCGAATATGTCAAGTATTATTTAGAAATTCCTTATAATGAATTTTATACTCGTTTAAAGATTATTGGCTGGCTTACTTTTGCTATTTCAATGCTCGTGCCGTGGTATTTTATGTTACAGTTTGAATTTAAAAGAAAGAAACTAGTGCTGCTTTTTTTGTTCATTGTCCTTTTAGCAATTTATATTGGCTATTATGGTCATTATGATATTTCGGCAGCCTATTTTACTATAACTGCCCGTTTCTTTTCTATTGTAATCGCTATTGAAGCCGCCATTAGAAAAGCAAAAGGCGGACTTATAGTTGCAGTTGGTTTATTGGCAGGAGTAGTGGTCAATTATTTTATGTTTTATGACTTCGGATTGTTTATTGCTTTTACCATTTTGGTGCTTTGCATGCTCTATCTCCATACCATACGGACAAAGGCAATGGAAGAAGCTCATAATGCATCATTGCTGCTTTCTTCAAGATTGCAATTAGAATTGATCAAGAAAAATATTCAGCCGCATTTTCTTCGAAATACTTTAACCTCGCTGATCGATTGGATTGAAGAATCGCCTAAAGAAGGGGTTGTTTTTATTCGCGCTCTAGCGGAAGAATTTGATATAATGAATGATATTGCCGAAGACACACTTATTCCAATCAGACAAGAAATTGATTTGTGCAGAAGACATTTAGAAGTAATGTCTTTTCGTAAAGAAATTTGTTATGAATGGCAAGAAGAGGGAATTGAGGAAAATGAAACGATTCCGCCTGCTATTTTTCATACCATTATAGAAAACGGAATTACACATAGTCTTCCTCCAGAACAAGGTTGTATTGTTTTTTGTTTGAAATTCGTCAAAGAGAAGCAATTCAAACAATACACTTTATTGACTTTTGCTAAAAATCGTCAAGCGAAAAAAGACAAGCGAATAGGAACGGGATTTAAATACATTGAAGCTAGATTAACAGAAAGTTACGGTACCAATTGGTCTTTCGATTCTCATGCTGTAGAAAAAGGGTGGGAAACCATCATTAAAATTTTGGATTAAAATGAAAATACTCATAATTGAAGATGAAGCTCGTATTGCCAAAAGAGTAGAAAGAATGACGCGTGATTTCTTTGACAAAGACGTGCAAATTCTGCTTTCTGATTCTCTTGAAAACGGACTTTCGGTTATTGAAAATAATCCAATCGATCTTCTGCTTCTAGATTTAAATCTGAATGGAGAAGATGGATTTGAAATCTTGCAGACTTTTGTGGCGGGTTCCTTTCAGACCATTATTATTTCTGCCTATACCGATAAAGCTATTACTGCCTTCAATTATGGAGTTTTGGATTTTGTACCCAAACCTTTCGATCAAAATAGATTGGAGCAAGCCTTTACGCGTTATACCACACAGGGAAAACAATCGGGTGGAGATGTTCGTTTTTTGGCGGTAAGAAAAGCAAAGACGTTCAGACTTGTGCCTGTTAATGAGATTTTATATATTAAAGGAGCAGGGATTTATACCGAATTACATTTGGCCAATAACAAAATAGAATTACACGATAAATCACTTGAAGCTTTAGAAAAACTGCTTCCTGAAACATTTGAAAGAATACATAAATCGTATATTTTATGTTGGGAGCAAGCAGACAAAATTGTGGTAGAAGCAGGAGGAAAGTACAGTATGCAACTTAAAAATGGTGATTTATTGCCAATTGGACGTTCTAAGTATAAAGAGATTAAGAATAAACTGCTATAGTTTCCAGCACAGTAAAAGAGTTATCGCTACAGAAGAATGTACTTAATTTTTAATATTGATTTTTTATTAAACTTTAACGAATTGTCAAAAGAGAAGGCTAATGCAAAAAACGCATTAACAAATTAAAAAATAGCATTTTTGTGCATTAGGTTTTTGCCTAGTTTTATCCCTAGAAAAACACAGATACAAAGAGCCACAAAATGATAACAACCAAAAACCTTTTAATAAAACCTTATAGAATAGCGGATTCCGAATGCTTTTTCAAAAGTATAACTGATAACAGTGAATATTTGTATGATTACTTTGCGAACATGATTAAAGTGAATGATAGCTTAGAATCAACAAAAAAATATTTGGAGCAGAAAGAGAAAGAATGGCTAGAAAATAAAAGTTATGCTTGCGGTATATTTTCAAAAGAAAACAATGAATTTATAGGACATATATCTGTACGAGAAATCGATTGGAGAGTTCCAAAAGGCGAACTGGCTTATTTTATTTTAAAAGAACATAACGGTAATAATTATGCAGCCGAAGCATTAACGGCTTTTAAAAACTGGTGTTTTGCAACTAAAAAGTTTAATAGGCTTTTTATGAAAATTGCAGAAGAAAACGCCGCAAGCATTAAAGTAGCCGAACGTTCTGGATTTGTGTATGAAGGACTTCTAAAAAAAGATTACAGAAAAAGAGAAGAAGAGTTGACAGATATGAAAATATACGGATATACTGAAGATTTGGAACTCGTAAGAACGACTTCTCAAAATGCAGATTTCGCCAATTTAATTGTAAAACTAGATGAGAATTTAGCAAGCCGAAATGGCGATATGCAAGAATACTTCAACCAATTTAATAAAGTTGATGCCATTAAGCACGTCATTATTGCTTATATCAACGGAATAGCAGTGGGCTGTGGAGCTATAAAACAATTTGATAATGAATCTGTTGAGGTAAAACGCATGTTTGTTTCTGACGAATATAGAGGAAGACGCATTGCATCAAAGGTTTTAAATGAGTTGGAAAACTGGGCTAAGGAATTAGGTTATGCATCGGCCGTTTTAGAAACCAGCAATGTGCAAACAGAAGCAGTTGCATTGTATACTAAAACGTATACGGTTACCGAAAATTACGGACAATATGCTGGAATAGATACTAGTATTTGCTTTAAAAAGGAATTGTAGAAAGCCTTTAACTAATAACAACTTCGATGCTTTCATGGTAACAAATAGCATCGAAGTTGTAGGGTTTATTTTTTTCGGTTCAAATGTTTTTTAAATTGTGTTAAACACTATAGAGCATCCCAAGATGCGCTAGGATAGTAGATAGAGCTTGTTACAGGAGCTGTCCAGTAGCTTTGACTTCCTCCTCGGAAAGTATGAAGACTTACTGCATTTATATTTCGCTTAGCATCGTTGGTTACCCAGCGAATTTTTTCGTTCAATATCTCTGTACCGTTCACGTAATATTTTACGTATCCGTCAGTATTTGATCCTGTATTTAACTTCACAGATATTTGGCAGTTATAGGTAACGCCTTCCTGTATGTAATATTTCTTTCCGAAATCGTTACCATATTGTCCCGGCTGATCTCTATAATATACGTAAGGTTGAAGATAAGCACCGCTTCCTTTGGCTGTATTAGAACCGCTTGGACAATACCACATAAACCTTGCGCTACCGCCGTTTCCATCCCATGCAGCATCGCCACCCGTATTTTGGTCACCAATTAAGATGCCATATCCGCATTTACCGCCTCGGCTCCAATAAAATCCATTGTTAAATTTCATTTGGAACCAAACGGTATAAACGCCTGTAGACCATACGCCATATGAGGTGCACAATCCGCCTGGACAAGATAAGGTGTTGGTTTGCAAAGTGATCGTTCTTGCTCCAGCAGTTCCTTTTGCTGTTGTACCGGCTTGTATTGCGGAATTATTTGAAATAGTGTCTCTATTCGCGATTAAGTCAGAATCTTTTTTAGCAGTTTGGGACACATCTAAATCTTGCTCCTTTTCGCAGGAATAAAACACTAATGCTGCAGTAGCGAGCATACAAGATAATTTTATGATTTTCTTCATTTTTTAAATTTTAAGGTTAGTAAACAATTAATAGTTAGTAAAATAGATAGTAGTATTTTAAACCGAAAGTGTAAAGTTGATTATTAATAATTTATGCAAGGAGTAATAAAGTACGTTTTTACGTACACAGAAATCCAGCGTATGTACTTGTTAAGCATTCCAATACATAAGGCTGATGTTGAGAAACTTTTCGTCACAAGCAAAAATGTCAATAAATAGAAATCAACTTAGAAGAAATGTAAAAGAAAAATTATGGTATTTAATTTTATTTCAGATATCAAAAAAAGTTTTCCTACAATCACAATTTCGAGATATTTCTTTTATAGGATTTGCGCAAATTTTAACTTTTTGGAGATCCAAGTTTTGACAAATGTCTAAGCAGACCGATGCGCTATAGGAAGAAAATCAGACTAATTTTTATGGCTGTTATAAAACTTTAATGGTGTCCTTAAAATCAGAAAAAGGTCAATAAATACTTGGTTTGTTTATGTTGAGGATATGTTAGTGTTTATGCTTATATATTGATTATATTGCATTATTTTGTCTAAATTATCAAAAAATATGCCAAAATATACTATTTTTTTTACCGAAAAAATTTGTTTGTTTTGAAAGATTTAAATTACATTTACAACAAACAAACATAATCTTCAGACATGGTACAATTAGTTCAAAAGTATTTAAGTATAAATAATTATAAAGATCAAACAGAAGAATTTGAAGACCTATTTCAGTCTCATCCTGATTATCCCAGCTTATTTGCCATTACCGATACTTTTGATTTATTATCCATAGAAAATGTAGCTGTAAGAATTCAAAAAGAGCAATTATCTGAATTGCCAGATTCTTTTTTGGCTGTATACAAACAAAATATAGTGTTGGCAACTCAAAAAGAAGAAACAATAACTATTGAGTCAGAAGAGGAAGGAAAAAAGGTTTTACTACTTGATGATTTTGTCCAAGACTGGGATGGAATTGTAGCAGTTATTGAACCAAATGAAACTCCAAAATCAGCAAGCTTTAAGACAACTTCAAATTGGCATTATTATGCTTTAGCAATTCTTGCTTTGGTAATTGTTTCGTTTTTTTATAATAGTTATGGCATTAGCGAAATTTTGTTGCTCTTAACCTCAATTGCAGGCCTTGTTTTCAGCGTTTTTATAGTTCAAGAAAAACTAGGTGTTAAAAACGAAATGGTATCTAAATTTTGCAGTATGAGTCCTAGCGCATCATGTGACTCTGTAATTGGCTCCAATAAAGGAGAGATTAATAAATGGATTAATTTCGCAGATTTGCCTGTTCTTTTTTTCGGTGTTAATTTACTTGCGGTACTAGCAAATCCTTCTGGGTCAAGTGTTGTAATTGGATTTTTAAGTTTATTATCTCTCCCTGTAATTGCTTATTCTATTTATATACAAAAATGGCAGCTTAAAAAATGGTGCTTATTATGTTTGACAGTTTCCGCCATTATAATTCTTCAAAGTGCTGTTTGGGTTTTTATGATGCAACCATTTGTTTATAATGTATCTAGTCTTTTTCCTTATTTGTTTTCGTTAATATTAATTGTTAGCTCTTGGTTAGCTATAAAACCTATTTTAACAGGTAAAATGAAAGCAGAAGAAGAGGTAAACAAATTGAAAAAATTTAAAAGAAATTTCGGGGTGTTAAATTCATTGACCAAAGAGATTCCAGTTTTGGCTGGTTTTAATAAACTAGAGGGGCTTCAGTTTGGTAAAATTGATGCTGATGTAGAACTTTTAATTATTTTAAGTCCAAGTTGCGGGTATTGCCACAAGGCTTTTGCAGAATCTATGGAATTAATAAATAGATATCCAGAAAAAGTATCTCTTAAAGTTTTATTCAATATTAATCCTGATAATACGAACAATCCATATAAAATTGTTGTAGATCAATTATTGGAAATTAATAACAAAAATAAGGATTCGGTTTTAGAAGCAATTTCAGATTGGCACATAAAAAAGATCGGACTGGATAAATGGTTAGAGAAATGGAATTCAGGTTCGATTAGTATGAAAATAAATCAACAAGTAGAATTGCAATACGATTGGTGTCGTGAAAATAAATTTAATTATACGCCAGTGAAAATTGTAAATAATGAAATCTTTCCTCATGAATATGAAATAAGTGATTTAAGATACTTTTTAGGTGATTTTTCAGAAGCAAAAAGTTTAAGAAAAGTAGTTTGATAGTATTATAAAAATATATAAAAAATTCTTGCGCAAGAATAGACATAAACTTCAAGTGTCTTTAAGCAGATTGAAGTATTAACTAATATTAAAAACTATATACTATGTTAAAAAACATTTTAAAGTTAGACGGCGTTGCTGAACTAACTAAAACTGAAAAAAGAAGTGTTAAAGGAGGTTTGGCTTGTGTTGACGGAGTATGTCCAAAACCAGGTAATTATTGTTGTCCTCCTTATCCAGATACAGAAGAACAGCTTTGCAGACTAATTGGCACAAGTTGTCCAGGTTAAGAATTTCATATTCTGTTATATTTCAGATTAGGTGCTTTAACGTGACATAATATAACTATCGAAAAAAGAATTTCTAACATTAGAATATTAGAAGAGACTGTTTAGGCAGTCTCTTTTTTTTGTTTTAAAAAGTTTTGGCAAAGTACTGAAAACAGAAAATATCTTGACTTAAAAATATATTTTTAGTAGAAATAAATATACATTAGCTTAAAAAAACATTACAAACTACAATCATTCTTCACTGAAATATTTTAATGAAAAAATACGCATTAGCATTTTGTTTTGTATTACTATCGGTTTGCATTTTTGCTCAGGAAAACCAAGTTCCAGCCATAAAAATATATTTGGAAGATGCAGAAAATGGTAAAAATGTGAAGGATGCAAAAGTTACTCTTGAGGGTTTTGGGCTTCCAGATATTACTGCAGAGTATAATAAGAAAGATAAAAGTTATTATTTTAATGAAATTCCATTAAGGTATAATACCGTCATGACTTATCATGAAAAATACAACGAAAAAGGTTTTCAGAATGTAGAAGGATTACCAAACGAATTGAAATTCAGGCTCTTCAAACCAATTAAGGTGTCTTATGGATTTGAGTTTTTCTGGTTTCACTATTTTCCAGAGAAAAGTTATGTCGAAGATCCTTATAAACTGAGTATTTCATTGAATGATAATGATATGAATTATAATTCTTTGAGAGCATATATCAGCAAAAAAATTAAAGAGTTAAACCTTGAAATGGAATTGGTAAATCCTTTTTGGGAAGAAAGTAAAATAATGAAGTATAGCTTAACTTTTCCAAACCAAAAAGAAGCTTATCCTTTGCTTAGTTCAAAGAATACCAATGTCATAGATCATGAATATGTTTTTCCGTTAAAAGGAGGCGTAAGTTCTATTTTTCCAGAGCGAGAATATTCTAATACATCCAAGGATATTTGTTTTATTGTGCGAAAAAAAGATGGTTCAAAATTTAAACGATTTAATGATCCTATAATTAAAAAGTTGAAAGAAGAAAATTTTAATGTTTCCGCGATTGTTTTAAATAAAATAACAGGATACGACAACGCACGCACAAAATTAGAAAAGAGAGATAGGTTTAGTAAAAAGTTTAACTTAAAACACGATGTAGATTCATCAAAGGTTTTCTTTTATAATTTATACAACCAAAAGCCTATAAGGTTGTTTTTTTGGAAACGCAGATCACGAGTTAGCATCATGGAACCAGATCAGTTTCCTCAACTTCCTTTGTTTTTTCTTATATCAAATGATAATTTAGATATTCCAGAATATAGACCGAATACAGAAGGAGTGGAGTTTCAGAAAATTCCCATTCAAGATAAAGCATTAGGTCTTGGAATATTAGATCAATATGGATATTATCTCAATGCAAAATAACGCCTTCAAAATCATTATAAGTATTAATTAATTCTATTCAAAACATGACTTCTTTTTTCTTAATCTGTTTTTAGATAAAACACTTTCGTCAAAAAAAACAGGCTTCACACAATTTAAAAACTAAAAATAAATTGTATCTTTTATATCGTTTTTAAACAGATATAATAAAAAATAAATTATGATAAAGTCTATAAATCCTTATAACCAAGAGATCGTATATGAGGTTGCTGAATTTGATAGAAAAGATATAGAAAACGCAATTGATAAAGCTGATGCTCAATACGCGATTTGGAAAGAAATTCCCTTTTCTGAACGTTCAGTGCTAATGCAAGCAGCTGGTCAAGAGCTAAGGAAAAACTCACGCGAATATGCCGAGGTGATTACCCTAGAAATGGGAAAACCGATTACTCAGGCATTGGCAGAAGTAGAAAAATGCGCTGCTTTATGTGACTATTATGCTGAGAATGCTTCTAAGATGCTTGCCGATAAAATAATCGAAACAGAAGTGCATAAGAGCTATGTAAGCTACGAACCAATAGGAATTGTTTTAGCCATTATGCCATGGAATTATCCTTTCTGGCAAGTGATGCGTTTTGCAGTTCCGGCATTAATGGCCGGAAATGTTGCCGTTTTAAAACATGCCAGCAATGTAATGAAAAGCGCCATGAGCATTGAAAAAATATTTGATAGAGCAGGCTTTCCTGTAGGGTGTTTTACTAATTTGCCCATTGGAAGCAAAATGGTAGAAGAAGTCATTAAACATCCTAAAATCAAAGCAGTTACACTGACAGGAAGCGAAGCGGCAGGAAGAGCTGTTGCAGCTGTTGCCGGAAATGAAATTAAGAAAACAGTTTTAGAGTTAGGTGGCAGTAATGCTTTGGTGGTTTTTGCAGATTGCAACTTGCAGAAAACGGTTAAAACTTGTGTGCAAGCGCGCTTTCAGAATGCGGGGCAAAGCTGTATTGCTGGAAAACGTCTTTTAGTAGAATCGTCTATTGCAGAAGAGTTTACAAAAGCTTTTATAGAAGAAGTTGGCAAGCTGCGTGCAGGCGATCCTTTGAGTGAAGAAACAACAATAGGAACGATGGCAAGAGTTGACCTTGCTGAGGAATTAGAAAAACAGCTTCAAGATGCATTGGATAAAGGAGGAGAAGTTTTACTAGGGGGCAAAAGGAATAAAGCTTATTTTGAGCCTACTGTTATTGGGAACGTTACAACAGATATGTCGATTTTTAAAGAAGAAGTTTTTGGTCCATTAATTGGAATCACGACTTTTATGGATGAAAAAGAAGCTATTGCACTTTCAAACAATAGCCCATTTGGACTTGGCGTTACAATTTTTACAGAAGATTTTGAAAAAGCATTCCGTTTAGTGCCAAAATTTAATGAAGGAGCAGTATTTGTAAATGAACTAGTAAAAAGTGATCAGAGGCTTCCTTTTGGCGGAACTAAAAACTCAGGATATGGCCGTGAACTTTCGCAAGATGGCATTCAGGAATTTGTAAACAAGAAAACGGTTTACATTAATAAATATTAACAGAATAAGAAAGGTGTTTGAAACTCTCAAACACCTTTTTCAATTTTATGAATCCTATTTAACGGATTAATTATGTCGGAGTCGGGAAGATAAAAAATAGAGTTGTAAAGAAATAAGAAGCAGCCTATTTTTGCAATCGATCCAAAATATCCTAACGATGAATAAAACATTTTTTTCTAGTAGCCAAATTGGTATAGTATCTACCTTTTCGGAGCTTGTGCATACTGATTTTAAGGAAGAAATGAATGCATTATGTTGGCACAGAAATTTGAATGGTGATTTTAAAGAAATTGTAAATCAATTAAGTTTAAAAGAAAATATAACAGAAGTTTCTCCAGAAGATTTAATGGCACTTTCCTTATCTGAAAAAGGAAATATAGCCAGAGAAATAATCTTAAACGATTTGAAATTATTAACTGAATTTGGAGCTTCGCCCTCTCTTAATTTATTGAAGTGTTACGAGCGAGATGACGAGTTTGATTTCATATCTACAGATGTGTATTCGTTTCATGTTGATCGTTCGCCCATTGCAACAGATACTTTTTTATGCACTTATCACGGAGTGGCAAGTGATATTGTTCCTAATTCGCAAGCCGAACAGAAAATTTTAATTCCAGAAATTCGAGCAAAACTAAAAGAGCTGCATGATGGGGCAGAGGAAGATTTCGAAGACTTTTTAAAAGAGAATTTCTTTGACTTGCATTATCAGTTGCATGAAGATGCAGTACCCATTAATTTAGAACAAATGCATCTTTGGCGTTTGGCTGTCGATCATCCAAAACAGCAAGTGAAGCCTTGCATTCATAGAGCGCCAAAAGAAAATGATGGAGAATATCGGTTGTTGCTGATTTGCTAACTAAAGAATCTCGAAAAATCATCTTTTGAATTTAAGTTGAAATAAAGAAGATTCTTTACATTATCAGTTTAGCGGTTATAAAATTAAATATGGTATGTTTGATTATAAAAGAAGTCACAGATTGATGCTTTGTGTGATTACTTTTTTAACTTATCTTCGCTTTTTATACATTTCTGAATACATTTAAATACCTTAAAACAAAATCTGTGAAAAATAATCATGATGCTGCAGCAGAAAATCAGCTTAAACGTGGACTAACTAATCGACACATTCAGTTAATTGCCTTAGGCGGTTCTATAGGAACAGGTCTTTTCCTCGGCATTGGTCCAGCTGCCGTATTAGCAGGACCATCTGTTATTTTAGGATATGCTATTGCTGGAATTATCGCTTTCTTTATTATGAGACAACTTGGCGAAATGGTTGTAGAAGAACCCGTATCGGGAAGTTTTAGCTATTTTGCTTATAAATATTGCGGTTCTTTTGCGGGTTTTGCATCAGGTTGGAATTATTGGATTTTATATATTCTAGTCAGTATGGCCGAACTTACAGCCATTGGAGTTTATGTGCAGTTTTGGTGGCCCGAAATTCCATTGTGGGCATCCAGTTTGTTTTTCTTTCTGGTTATTAATGCTTTAAATTTTGCCTCGGTAAAAGTGTACGGAGAAACAGAATTTTGGTTTTCAATTATAAAAGTGGTAGCCATTATTGCCATGATTCTTTTTGGTACTTATCTGCTAATAAGCGGAACAGGAGGAGAGCACGCTACGATTCATAATTTATATAATGACGGGGGCTTTTTTCCAAAAGGTTTTTTCGAGAAAAATGCAAATGGAAGTTTTCAAGGTTTATTGTCTGCAATGGCTTTGATTATGTTCTCTTTTGGTGGTTTGGAACTTATTGGAATTACCGCTGCTGAAGCCGAAAATCCAGAAAAAAACATTCCAAAAGCAACCAATCAGGTTATTTATAGAATTCTTATATTTTATGTTGGGGCATTGGTCATTCTATTTGCTTTGTCGCCTTGGAGGCAAATTACGACTGACAGCAGTCCGTTTGTAATGGTTTTTCAAAATCTGAACGGAATGGAATTTGATCTTTTTGGACGCAAAATATTTTTTACAAGCCTTATCGCCAATGTGCTGAATCTAATTGTTTTAACCGCAGCTTTATCAGTTTACAACAGCAGTGTTTACAGCAACTCACGCATGTTATTTGGTTTAGCAGATCAGGGCAGTGCGCCAAAGTTTTTAAAGAAGCTCAACAAACATTCGGTACCGGTTAATGCCATTTTAATTTCTTCTTGTTTTGCCGCTATTTGTATTTTAATCAATAAAGTGATGCCAGAAGAAGCTTTTAGTATTTTAATGTCTTTAGTGGTGTCTTGCCTAGTGATTAACTGGGTTATGATTTCGTATACGCACTTGCAATTTAGAAGTGCCAAAGACAAAGAAAACACCAAAACGAAGTTTGCTTCTATATTTTATCCCGTAAGCAATTACATCTGTTTCGTATTTTTATTGGGAATTTTATCCATTATGTGGATGACGGATATGAAGTTATCTGTAGAATTAATTCCTATTTGGCTGGTTATTCTTTTTGTGTTTTATAAAGTTTTTAAAAAGAAAGAATAAAGTAACTTTTACTATATTAAAATTATTAGGCATTGATTGTCAACGTTTAGTTGATTTTCAATGCTTTTTTATTATAAAAATGATCTACCAAAACAAAAAGTCTTCCCCCGTATTCATAGGGCTCTAGAAGAGAACGATGGCGAATATAGACTGTTGCTAATTTGATAAAAGAAATTTCAGGCAGAAGCTGAATCACGAGAACTGGATTCGCCCAGTTTTTATTTTCATGGTATTCCATTCTCCAAGGATTCCACCAAAAAATTAAATGTAATGAGCATGATAAAGGAACTCGATGAATTAGTAACATGTGAAAATCATGTTAAAATTCTGTTTTTTGCAAATTTGGAAAAGAAAAGTCAAGATTTGTGCTACTCAATTGTATTTTAACCCTGCTAAATTTGCAACTATAAAAGGAACAATCCTCTAATAATTGAAGTCTTCCGATGAAGTTAGCTTATATTCTTTTTCTACAAATTTGTCTATTAACTATCCCAAATAGTTATAGCAATAGCATTGTAAATAAGGGAAATAGCAATACCACAATGGAATCATTTTTTGAGTCTTCAACTCCAAGTAAAGCCCTATTTGAAAAAGCACTTTCAGAATCCGACCAATTAAAATTTATCTTATTGGAGAATACTTCTGAAACGGAAAAATGCAGCACTCCTTTGCTTGCATCTCCACTTAATCTAAATGGCAAAAACTTAAGAGACAGCAGTTTTGTTTATACAGAAAATGCAAAATTGAACAGTCAGGGATTATTGGAACGAAACATTACTCCTTTTCGAAACATGTCAAGAAATATCCTATTTCATAGTTTACAAATCCACTTTTAATTCTTTCCTAAAAGCTGCTTAATTGAAATGTAGTGCCATTATTTTATGATGAAAAAATGTGCCAATATTTTAATAGCAAAGTAAAAAGTACTTATTATCTATATAAGCGCTCGTTACATTGTGCAGCAAATAAGGGAGGTGCAGGGCTTTTCTATAAATGCACCACTAGCTTATCCAAGTAGAATTCTATTTGGAAAGGGCAGCTATTGCCTTGACTTTAACCCATTTTTACTACATCTGAAAAGTTATAATTGTTTCTAAAAATAGATCAGTTATGAAGCTTTCACTGCTACACGTTATTTTTTTAACTAAAATATTTTATTATGCATTTAACACCAAGAGAAATTGAGAAGCTAATGCTGCACACAGCTGGCGAATTAGCTCAAAAAAGAAAAGCCCGTGGCTTAAAATTAAACTATCCTGAAACTATTGCTCTTATCAGCAGTGAACTTATGGAATGTGCACGAGACGGTAAGACAGTAGCCGAATTAATGCAATATGGCGCAACGCTTCTTCGAAAAGAAGATGTAATGGAAGGCGTTGCAGAAATGATTCACGATATACAAATTGAAGCAACATTTCCAGATGGTACCAAACTTGTAACTGTGCACAATCCAGTGCGATAAATCTAAAAAAAATTAACAATGATTCCAGGAGAAATTATATTAAAAGACAGTACTATTATTTGTAATGATAGCCGTGAAACGTTAAAGATTAAAGTTACAAATACGGGCGATAGACCCATTCAAGTAGGTTCCCATTTTCACTTTTTTGAAGTGAATAGAATGATGTCATTTGACAGAGAAAAAGCATTCGGAATGCGATTAAATATTATTGCCAGTACCGCAGTGAGATTTGAGCCAGGAGAGGAAAAAGAAGTTGAACTGACGCAATTTGGCGGCACTCAGCATATTTATGGCCACAACAATTTGGTAGATGGAGATTTATCTCCGCATAATAAAGCTCTTGCATTAGAACGCTTAGAAGAAGGGAAATTTAAAAATGTGAAATCATGAGTTTAGAAGTAACTAGAAAAAATTATACAAGTATTTTTGGTCCAACGGTAGGAGATCAAATACGTTTAGGAGATACAGATATCATTATAGAAATTGAAAAAGATTTCTGCTCTTATGGAGATGAAGCAAAATTTGGTGGTGGAAAAACGGTAAGAGATGGTATGTGCCAATCATCCACAGCTTTACGTGACGGAGGTGTTCTTGATTTTGTAATTACAGGCGCTACAATTATTGACCACTGGGGAATTGTAAAGGGAGATATTGGTATCAAAGACGGAAAAATCGTAGGAGTTGGTAGAGCTGGAAATCCAGATACTATGGACAATATTACGCCTAACATGATCATTGGAGCTTCAACAGAAGTTCATGGAGGACATGGATATATTGTTACAGCTGGAGGAATTGATACGCATATACATTTTATTAGCCCTACTCAAATAGAAACGGCTTTGTATAGCGGAGTTACTACCATGATAGGTGGTGGTACTGGCCCAGCTGACGGAACAAATGCCACAACGGTTACTCCAGGAAAACACAACATTAAGAGAATGTTACAGGCTGCAGAAGCATTTCCTGTAAATGTTGGTTTCTTCGGAAAAGGAAATGTGGCTACCGAAGCTCCAATTGAGGAGCAAATTGAAGCAGGAGCATTAGGAGTAAAAATTCATGAAGATTGGGGAGCAACTCCTGCCGTGATAGACGCTTCTTTAAAAGTGGCTGATAAATACGATGTGCAAGTAGCTATTCACACTGATACACTTAACGAAGGAGGATTTCTTGAAGATACCATGAATGCTATTGCAGGACGTGTTATTCATACATTTCATACTGAAGGTGCTGGTGGAGGTCACGCGCCAGATATTATCAAGGCAGCGATGTATCCAAATGTATTGCCGGCCTCTACAAATCCAACCAGACCTTACACAACAAATACTATAGATGAGCATTTGGACATGCTGATGGTTTGCCATCATTTGAGCCCAAAAATCCCAGAAGATGTAGCTTTTGCCGATTCACGAATTCGTCCAGAAACTATTGCGGCAGAAGACGTGCTTCAGGATATGGGAGTGTTCAGTATCATGAGTTCTGATTCGCAGGCTATGGGACGTGTAGGAGAGGTAATTACCCGCACTTGGCAGACAGCAGATAAGATGAAGAAACAGAAAGGCCATTTAGCCGAAGATGAAGCAAACAAAAACGACAACTATCGTGCAAAGAGATATGTGTCTAAATATACAATCAATCCTGCCATTGCACACGGAATTTCTAATTATGTTGGATCAATAGAAGCAGGCAAAATTGCTGACTTGGTAATTTGGAAACCTTCATTATTTGGGGTTAAACCAGAAATTATCGTAAAAGGAGGTTTTATTGCCGCAAGCAAAATGGGGGATGCTAATGCTTCTATTCCAACACCACAGCCTATTATTATGCGTAATATGTTTGGAACTTATGGTAAAGCATTGACAAAAACCGTGTTCACCTTTGTTTCTCAGGCAGGTATTGATAATAATATTGCCGAAGAATATGGTTTAGAAAAGAAATTACTAGCCGTTTCAAACTGTAGAAATATTGGTAAGGCAGATATGATTCATAATAATGCAACTCCAGAGATTATGGTAAATGCTGAAAACTATACCGTGACAATTGATGGAGAAAAAATCACCTGCGAACCAGTGGATAAACTTCCATTAGCACAGTTATACTATTTGTTTTAATTAATAAAATTCTACTCACTGCAACAGTTTGTTGTGTTGCAGTGAGATTAGAAATAAAAATATCAAAAGAACTTTATGAATACTTGGAAAATTAATTTAGGGTTAATTCTTCTCCTAGTATGTGCTAGTCTAACCACAGTTCATGCACAGAAAGGATCTTTAATGCTTTATGGTTCTTTAACCTATAAAGACAATAATAATACAGGGAGCACTTTTGCGGCAAATCCAATAGGAGTGGGGTATTTTTTTAACGATCACGTCGTTGCAGGGATGAATTTTGCTTTTGACCAAGAGAAAAACGCAGTTGGAAATCTCACAGATTCTAAACACGAAATTGGTCCTTTTTATAGTGATTCTTGGAATATTGGAGAACACTTTGCAATCATTGCACAGGTTGATGCGCATTACGTATGGGGAAATACGCTTATGAACACACCAGGATCTTATAGCTACAATGGTTATCTAGGAAGAATTTATCCCATTGTTGCCGTATTTCTTGGGCACGGATGGGCATTAAAAGCGAAGTTCTGTGAATTATCTTATGAAAATACAACAGGAAATGATGCAAATAAAACAAGTAATCGAACATTTGTTGCAGGAATAAACGGGTCAACATTCGGGTTAGGAGTTTCAAAAAACATCTCCCTTAAAAAAACGAAATAATGATTATACAACAGACAATAGGTAATACCAAAACGCAATCAATTGAAGGGTTGGAGATCGATCTGCTGGAAATTGAGTGGTTTGAAACTACAAAGCGAATTCAGCGCAAGCAAACAAATTCAGGGGTAGAAATTGCGATTAAGTTTATTCAAGAAGGACAGCGATTGAATCAAGATGATATTCTTTATCAAGATGATAAAAAACTGATTGTCGTCAATATTAAGCCTTGTGAAGCGATCGTAATGACACCATCATCTTTATTAGAAATGGGAACAATTTGCTATGAAATTGGAAACAAGCATCTTCCATTATTTATTCAGAATGATCAGATTATGATGCCTTTTGAAATGCCAATGTTTCGATGGCTCGAAGCCAGCGGTTATGCACCAGAAAAACAAGAGACAAAGCTCTTGCATTTGCTGAAATCAAATGTAGCGCCTCATGGCCACGGAAATTCCTCTCTTTTTACAAAAATTCTAAATATGGCCTCTTCAAATGACTAATATAGAAAACACCTATTTAGGAAGTCTTCTCCATTTGGCAGATCCAACTTTGCCAATTGGAGGATATACCCACTCTAACGGATTGGAGACTTACGTTCAGGATGAGGCGGTAAATTCTGTAGCTTCAGCAAAAGAGTTTGTAACAAATATGTTAATATATAACATTAAATATAATGATGCATCTTTCTTAAAATTAGCGTATCTGGCTGCAGAAGAAAATGATTTAGAAACTATCATTAAACTAGATCAAGAATGCAGCGCTTTAAAAAGTCCGCGCGAAATACGAGAGGCAAGCCAGAAACTGGGGATTCGATTAATCAAGATTTTTCGAAGACAAAAAGCCTTTGATCTCATTGATGGTTATGAACGTGCCATTGCAAATAAAGAAGCAACAGCACATTATTGCATTGCTTTTGGATTGTATGCGCAGTTATTGGAAATTCCACTGGATGAAGCCTTGTTCGCATTCTATTACAATGCTGCTATCGGAATGATTACCAATTCAGTAAAGCTCGTTCCTCTCGGGCAATTAGATGGACAAGATGTTTTATTCGAACTGCAGCCGCTGATTAAAAAATTAGCAAAAGAAACTTTAACAGTAGAAAGAGAGCTTGTTGGTCTTTGCAGCATCGCTTTTGATATTCGATGCATGCAGCACGAGAGACTTTATTCAAGATTATACATGTCGTAGAAAAAGAGAAAAGAGAAAAGAGAAAAGAGAAAAGAGAAAAGAGAAAAGAGAAAAGAAGAAATAAAAAAATAAAAAATGGAAACTAGAAAATATGTTAAAGTAGGAGTTGCAGGCCCTGTAGGATCAGGAAAAACTGCATTGTTAGAACGTTTAAGCCGAAAAATGCTGAACAACTATAATTTGGGAGTAATTACCAATGACATCTATACGAAAGAAGATGCCGAATTTATGGTGAAAAATAGTCTATTGCCAAAAGAGAAAATCATTGGAGTAGAAACTGGAGGCTGCCCTCACACAGCAATTCGTGAAGATGCCAGTATGAATTTGGAAGCGGTTGATGAATTGGTTTCGCGTTTTCCTGATATCGAATTGATTCTAATTGAAAGCGGCGGAGATAATCTTTCTGCAACCTTTTCACCAGACTTGGCCGATGTGACCATTTTCGTAATCGATGTGGCCGAAGGAGAGAAAATCCCTCGTAAAGGCGGGCCAGGGATCACAAGATCAGATTTGCTTTTGATCAATAAAATCGACTTGGCACCTTATGTGGGAGCTAGTTTAGAAGTGATGGAAAATGATGCGAGAAGAATGAGAAAAGGTGCGCCATTTGTGTTTTCAAACCTTAGATCTACAGAAGGAATTGACGAAGTTATTGGCTGGATCAAGAAATATGCATTGCTTGAAGATATCGAAGAACCAAATTTAGTTCGTTAATCAAATGGTAAGTACCCTAAAAATAGAAATAGAAGAAAGAGATGGGGAATCATTTTTAAGAGATGCATACGTAACACAGCCTTTTAGAATTATGCCTGTGGGGCAGTATAAATCTGATGGAGCTTCCTACTTGATGATCATGAGCTCATCGCCTGGAATTTTAAGTGGTGATGCTTATGATATTCAGGTAAATATAAAAGAAAATGCTCGTTTGCAATTGCAATCACAATCCTATCAGAGATTGTTTAATATGGAAGGCAGTGCAGCGCAAATCATGAATGTCAAAATGGAAAAAGGAACTTCGTTCTCGTATGTGCCTCATCCTGTAGTGCCTCATGAAGATTCTACTTTTAAAAGCCATAATAAGATTAGTCTCGACGATGATTGTGATCTAACGATAAGTGAAATCATTACTTGTGGACGTAAACATCACGGAGAAACTTTTAAATATACTCATTTTCAGAATCTTCTTGAGGTTTATCACCATGATAGGCTTATTCTAAAGGACAATGTTCTGTTAAGACCCGATATTATGCCTTTATCGGCTATGGGGTTGTTGGAAGGTTACACTCATCAGGGAACTTTTGTATATCTCAATACAAAAAATGAAGAGGTGAAGGAACATATCGAATCCTTCTTTATTGAATTGGAAGCATTAGAAAATGTAACATTTGGAATTAGTGAGCTGGAAGCTAATGGCTTTGTCATTAGAATTCTAGGACATGGAGGGGAGCAAATGTTTGATTTTTTCAGAAAGGTGCAGGACGTGCTTTGGGAAGAAAAAGACACAATACAAATTTAAACAGTTATGGATTCAAATTTAATAGCATTATCAGTTACAGCTATCAGCATTAGCTTTTTTCATACAGCATCGGGTCCAGATCATTATCTGCCGTTTATTGTTTTATCGCGATCGCGCAAATGGAGTCTGTCTAAGACCATTATGCTAACAATAGTTTGCGGTTTAGGGCATATTCTGAGTTCGGTTGTTTTAGGAATTATTGGGGTTTTCTTAGGATGGCAAATTAATAAAATAAGCTTTTTCCAAGACTTCAGAGGCAATATTGCAAGTTGGGCGCTGCTGTTATTTGGTGCCGTTTACCTTTGTTATGGGCTTTGGGCCGCTTATAAAAACAAAGCGCACAAACACTTTGACGTAATGGGAGAAGATGTATTTGTGTACTCGCACAAACACGGTGAAGTAGTCATGCCAACAAGTCGAGTTAAAGTGACGCCTTTGGTTTTGTTTGCCATTTTTGTGATGGGACCAAGCGAGCCGTTAATTCCTTTACTATTCTATTCAGGATTGAACCGTTCTGTTGCCGAAATTTCCACAATCATTGGTGTATTTACATTAAGTACAGTTTTAACGATGCTTGGAATGGTGCTTTTGGGCGTTTATGGATATTCTTTTTTTAAAACAGAAAAATTCGAACGCTATACTCCCGCAATTAGCGGAGCAGTAGTTTTAGCCTGCGGTTTTGGGATGGTCTTTTTGGGTTGGTAAATCAAATAATTTCACTTCTAGAAGTATAAATAAATGAAAAAAAGTAAAACGATAGTAGAAACTGTGCTTAAAGGCATTGGTCAAATCATGCTTCAGGAAAGCGCTTGGACAGGTTTATTATTTTTAATTGCAATATGCTATGACTCCCTTCTTATGGGCGTGGGTGCCTTGATAAGCTGCATTGTTGCCACTGGAACAGCACGAATCTGTAAGTTCAGTGACGAAAATATAAAAGCGGGTTTGTACGGATTTAATGCTACATTAATCGGGGTAGGATTGGTTTTCTTCTTTGAAACAAGTCCATTAATATGGTTTTTAATTATTCTAGGTTCAATTTTGAGCACCTTGCTAATGGAATTTTCCATTCGCAAAAAAATTCCATTTTTCACCTTTCCTTTTATTGTAATTACTGTAGTTGCTGTTTTGAGTATTCAACATTTTGGATTGGCTGCTGCAAGATTACCTGCAGTAAATGCAGAAATGGATGAACTTGAAGTTTTTGAGGTAGCCGCACACGCTTATAGTGAAGTGATTTTTCAGGGAACTATTGCTGCTGGCTTGCTGTTTTTTATCGGGGTTTTTCTCAATAATCCTACAGCAGCATTATACGGATTCGTAGCAGCAGTGATTGCAGGAGCAATTGCGCATTTTAATCAGGATTCTGTAAAATTAATAGAAGATGGAATGTTTAGCTTCAATGCTGTTTTGTGCGGAATTGCATGCAGTGGAACAAAACCAAGAGATGGATTATATGTACTGCTGTCAGCAGTCATAGCAACGTACTTTGATATTTTCATGATGCATAATGGTTGGATTACACTTACGTTTCCGTTTGTTTTATCGATGTGGGTAATTGTTTCCTTAAAAAAACTGGTAGGTCATTTTGAAAATAAACTCCAAAAACAGGAGCAGATAATACTAAAATAAAATTCGGGAGCGGAATTAAAAAAACTTTTAACACATAGGAGCATATTTTTTAAGGTTCAATCCTGTCTCGACGTTTGGGGATCGGGACTATGCTTCTATGTGTTGAAAATAATTTCCCCCAACGAATTAAATAAAATAAAAAATAATGAGAAACAAACTTTTTACAGGGATTGTAATAGTATTGTTAACAGCGCAGAATGGATTTGCTCAAGAAGTAAATAAAGCAGAAGCAAATAAATCAGAAGTAAACAAGCCAGAAGCAGATACAGTGCATCTGAGCAAAATAGTTATTAGTAACATCGACTTCAGAAAACAAATTATGAAAGTTGATTTAAGAATGGCACCTGTAAACTCTGCGCAGGATTTATTGCGAAAAGTTCCTGGATTATTTATCGCTCAGCACGCTGGCGGCGGTAAAGCAGAACAAATATTTTTACGAGGTTTTGATAATGATCATGGAACCGACATCAGTGTTATGGCTGACGGAATTCCAGTAAATATAGTCTCACATGCACATGGGCAAGGATATGCTGATCTGCATTTTCTGATTCCGGAAACAATCAAAGATATCGATTTTGGAAAAGGAGCTTATTATGCCGAAAAAGGTGATTTTAATACTTCTGGCTATGTAAATTTTAGCACATTTGACAAATTAGAGAATAATCTTTTCAAAATTGAAGGTGGTTCTTTTAATACCATGCGAGCGGTGACCATGCTTAACCTTTTGAATAAGAACAGTAAGGATAAAAATTTTTATGTAGCTGGCGAGTTCAATTACACAGATGGACCATTTGATGTCAAACAGGATTTTACACGTATTAACGTTTTAGCGAAGTACAATCAGTGGATTGATGAAAAACACTATTTCTCTATTCTTGGATCTACTTTTACTTCAAACTGGAACGCCTCGGGACAAATTCCAGAAAGAGCAGTCGAAGAAGGAATTATAAGCAGATGGGGATCAATAGATCCAACTGAGGGTGGAAGCACTTCGAGAACAAACCTTGTAGTGAATTATAGATATTTGGCCAATGAGAACGAAGAGTTTTCAAGCAATTTATTCTATTCTAAATATAATTTTAATCTGTTTTCGAATTTTACCTTTTTTCTGAATGATCCTGTTTATGGAGACGAGATTCAGCAGACTGATAATCGTTCTATTTATGGTCTTGAAAATAAGTATATCCGAAGATTTGCATTTGAGAATAGTAGCATGACTTGGACTTCGGGAGCGGGTTTTCGTTTTGATGACATCAAGAATTTACAATTAAACCATGTTTTTCAGCGTGATTTATTGTTAGACAGAATGTCTGATGCATCTGCCTCTGAAATAAATGTTCATGGCTATACTTCAATTGATTATAGAGTTGGGAAATGGATCATAAATCCATCAGCGAGGTTAGACTATTTTACCTTTAGTCTTCATGATAGGCTTTCTAGTCTGCCCGCAGCAAAAGAGGCTTCTGCGGCTAGAGTGAGTCCAAAATTGAATATTTCGTATACACAGAACCAAAATGTGCAATGGTATATTAAGTCTGGTTTTGGTTTTCACTCCAACGACGTGAGAGTTGTAGTGGCGCAAGATGGAAAAGACATTCTTCCTTATTCTTTTGGAAGTGATTTTGGCGTCATCCTTCGTCCAACAGCCAATATGATTATTCAGCCTGCAATTTGGCATATGTATTTGCAGCAAGAATTTGTATATGTTGGAGATGAAGCTGTGGTAGAACCATCTGGAAAAACACGTCGTTTAGGGTTCGATCTGAGTTTGCGATACCAGCCAATTTCATGGCTGTATCTAGATGGCGATCTTAATTATGCTCATGCACGTTATATTGATGAGCCAAAGGGAGAAGATTATATTCCTTTAGTTCCAACACTTACCAGTACCGGAGGTGTGGCGGTAAAACTTCCTTCTGGTTTTTCGGCAAACCTAAGATACCGCTATATGGATGCCAGACCTGCCATCGAAGACAATTCGGTACGAACACGCGGTTATTTCGTTAATGATCTTGTGCTGGCATACGGCAAAAAAAACTGGGAAGTAAATCTGCAGTTTCAAAACATCTTTAACACAAAATGGAACGAAGCGCAATTTGAAACAGAAACCAGACTTAGAGATGAGACTAGTTCGGTATCCGAATTATGTTTTACTCCCGGAACCCCTTTCGCTGTAAAAACAGGAATAAGTTACAAATTTTAAATTTTAGAAAATATGAAAAAAGTGCCTGCAAAAAGCAAATTGCTATTGGCAGCGCTCATTTTTGTGGTCACAATAAGCAATTCATACGCACAGTTAAGCCCTCCAGGCTTAGGAGAAGCAAAAAACGCTTCTTGGTTTGCTCTTGGAGTCAGGCAATCTTTAGATTCTCTTAAACAAAAAGAATCGACCACTTATGTAGGCGTTGGACTAAAGAGCAGTCCAGATGAGAATAATCCATTTTCAAAAATGGCTATTCTCGTAATCAATGAGGAAATTTCGAATCGTTATAGAAAGAACTGGGAATACTCCTATGCACTAAGCTACAGACGATCTAATAATTATGATTCAGAAGCACCATATGACGAATTAAATCCAGCAATTGAACAGGAATTTAGAGTTTACGGACGCTATTCGTACATCATGGAAGGCAATGGACTGAAATGGAAAAACACGGTAAGACAGGAGTTTAGAAAGTTTTTTAACCCTGATTTTAGTAATGCCGAAGAGAATTTTCAGTTGCGTACAAGACTTAAAACACAGCTAAGCCTAGATTTAGGAAGCACCAAAACGCATCACATCATAGGCGGAGCCGAAATGCTTTTTGCAATCAGTAAAGAAAATGAGCCAGAAAAGCAATGGTCGAAGTTTGATTACAAAGAAAGCAGACTTACGCTTTACTATTCGCTTAGTCCGCATGAGATTCCATTTATTTTCGATGTAGGTTATATGTATAACATTATTGGTAAAGGCGCTGATAGTTCAGACGTGAATTATTTAGCCGTAGATATAATTTGGAAAAATCCTTTCGGGGCATGATCAAACAATACAAAAGCCAAGATCTAACCGTGGGCGGCAATTATTTTTAACACATCAAAACATAGCTTTTAGAGGCTTATCTCAAGCGTTTCACTAAAAATGCTACTACACATCGATCTATATGTTAAAATTAAATTTTGTTCAATTTCCATCAAACGAGCGCTAAAAAAGAAGTAATAATTAAAACAGAAAAACAAACAATTTATGAGCGAAATTAAAAAGAATTCGAGAAACACAGAAAACGCGCCAAAGAGTCCATTTTCGACGCAAACAGTAGCATTTTCTCATTACAACAATTTTTCGGCACAATTACCTGTCGATCCTAAAACGGGAGAAATTGTTAGCAGCGATATTAAAGAGCAGGCAGAACAATGTTTAAAGAATATCCAAGCAATCGTAGAAAGCATTGGCCATGTTATGGATGACGCTGTAAAACTAACTGTTTTCCTAAAGAATATTTCTGATGTAGAGGCAGTAGACGAAGTGTACAAAACGTTCTTCAAAAGCGATCTTCCAACACGCACAACAGTTGCAATAGAAGCTTTGTCGCTAGAGGGTGCTTTAATTCAGATCGATGCTCTTATCTCAAACGGTGAGGGAACAACTCCTCAAAAAGCTTTAGATCTTGTTAAAGTGACCAGAAACACAGAAAAAGCGCCAAAGAGCTTACACGCACAAACCGTAGCATTTTCTCATTACAACAATATTTCAGCTCAATTGCCGCTTGATCCTCAATCAGGAAAAATAGTTGCTGGTGGAGTAGAAGCGCAAACAGAGCAATGTTTGGAAAATATTAAAGCCATTTTAGAAAGCATTGGCCATGTTATGAATGATGTGGTGAAAACTACTATTTTCCTTAAAGACCTTTCAGACGCTAATGCTGTAAGCGAAGTTTTGGCAAAATTCTTTCCAAACTATGTTCCAGCGAGAACAATTGTTAATGCTTCAGCTTTGCCAATGGATGCTTTAGTGCAGATTGATGTTGCTGTATCGCATGGTGACGGAACGCCTCCGCAACTTCCTGAAGATACACGCTTTTTAGTAATCGAGGCAAACAACACAGAAAATGCACCAAAATCACCATATTCTCATACAGTTGCTTATTCACATTACAATCATATTTCGGGTCAATTGCCTTTGGTTCCAGAAAACAATCAAATAGTTGGCAGTGGCATTAAAGAACAAGCAGCGCAATGTTTAAATAATATCAAAGCTATTGTAGAAAGCATCGACCACAAAATGGATGATATTGTTAAAATAAACATTCAGCTTAAAAACGTAGCAGATATTACTGCTGTAAACGAAATCTATACTTCATTTTTTAGCGGTGACTTGCCTGCAAGGACGGTAATTGGCGTTTCGACAATTCCTATGGATGCTTTAATTCAAGTTGATGCTGTTGTTTCTAATAGTGAAGGTACGCCAGCCTAAGTAATTGGTGAAAATTTAATTTTTTAAGTAGAGTCTTTTTTAGACAAAAAAAGCGCTTATCACAGGATTGTTAAAGATTCTCCATAAGCGTTTTTTGTTTTTATAAATAAAATATGGGTGTGAATCCGTTTCACTAATTTAAATACACATAGCGCTATGTGTTAAAGCTTGCTTTTTCTTTAATCTCAAACACAAGAAATAAAAACCTATGTTTCTATGTGTTTAAATTAAATTTTTAATGCTTCAAAAACTGCGAGCGATAATCTGAAGGAGATTGTCCCGTCACTTTTTTAAACATACGCGAAAAATAAGAAGGGGACTGAAATTGCAGTTCAAAAGCTATTTCTGCTATTTCTTTTGAATTGTCCTGCAAAAGAATCTGGCTGTGCTGAATCGTAATTTCATTTATCCATTGTTTTGGCGCTTTTCCAGTGGTTTCTTTGACGCATTTGTTCAAATAATTATCTGATATTTTTAATAGATTAGAGTAAAAATCGAGGTTTTTATGTCGAATATGGTTCTTTTGCACCAATTCTCTAAAGTGAAAAGAGATAAAGCTGGTTCGATTGAGCGATTTGTTATCTGTGTTTTCTGTTCGAATAATTTTCAGCAATGCCGATTGAAGAAGCGCAATCGTGATGGCATCAATATGTTCGTCTTCGTTTAATTCTTCTTCTAGCAATTCAAACAAACGAATAAGCCAATTGATTTTATTAGAATCTAAAATAGAAAATGGAGAGGTGTAAAAGAAATTTAAATCGCTTGTTGTTAATGCAATTTCAGTGATAACCTCATTTTCATAAATAATAAAAAAGCCTTCAACATCTTCTGATAATTCCAGTGTTGCCGTAAAATTTCCTTGTTTAATATTCAGCGCCTGATTCGCATTGATTTCAAAAACAGAGGTTTCCAGCTGCTGCTTCACATATCCTTTTGTTACAAAAATCAGAAAGTTAAAAGTAGTCTGATACGGATTAACGGGTATGACAATTTTCTTTAAATAATTTTCAATTCGATACAGCTGTACGTTAGAATTATTAAAGAGATTATGACTAGTTATATCTGGAAGAAAGAATTTCTTGTATTCATAATTACTAATCATTTTGGGGTTATTCTTCATGCGAATTCAATTTTCTTCTAATAGCTGTAAATGTAAAATGTATAAGTCGTGATAAGAGAATAAAGGCAATTCTTAACACTGGGTATACAGCTAAAAATGAAGCACTAAGTTACGTTATTTTTATCTATTTAAGTGAAAAACAAGTAAGGAAGAATCAATTAAAAATCTATTTTAATTTAACTTCGCTGATTATAGATTTTTAGAGACATTTAACTCCTTAGAATGACTACAGAATTATATCTGTTTCGTATTTTTTGAGTTATTTTATCAAGTTTTTAAAATAAGAAATACGTAGTTTTTAGTTTATTGTCGTTAGGAGGAATTTTACTTATTGTGGCTTTTTCATAATTGGTATGAATGTATAGACTGCATAAGTATGACCTCTGAATTTGATATTTTTTCTGTACTGGTCGTTAATCGATTTTAATTTTACAGCTGATGATTTAGAGACAAAGTTTAATTTTTGAAGTGTTAAATTGATATTTAGGTCTGAAACCCCCATTTCAATCATCTGTGCACTTAAGTTATCAGATTCTTTAGTAAAATTCATTTTGTGCACATCAATAGACACATTGTTAGCTTTTTTGTATTTTTTAGATTTTTCATAAAGTGTTTCTATATAATGTTTAGAAGCTCTATGGTTGAAATTAACTGTAGTTTCAGAATTGAGAAACTGTAGAAGATTAAGTTGGTCAATACTGTTTTTATCATCAATCGTAACAATGTCCTGTTTTTTAGTTCCAAGTTTGTAAATATTATGATCATATACAACCAACATATACGAATCGTTTAGAGGTAGGAAAAACTGCATTCCCTTTAACCCGTAATCTCTCTGACTGCAGACTTTCCATTTTCTTTTTTCTAAAAACTGATTGTAAAGTATTAAAGGATTATCTGAAATAATAAAAGGATTTGGAGTAGTATTTTTTAGGAGTTTGTATTTCAATTCTATAAGATCTGGTACAAGTTCTTTGGTAGATTTGAGTGAGTTAAGTTTTCCCTGATCACTCTGCTGCTCCTGTAATCCAGGAATCATATCAGTAGGTAAATTGCCTTCACTGATTTTAGACTTAGTGGTAAGAAGTTTTTGCTCAAAATTATTTAGAATTCCAAAACGAATAGGATTTCGAAGGTCCAAAATAATCATGAAATGCAACATTTTAGAATGATTCAAACCTTTGGCAATTGGCAGTTTTTCTTTTTCCCACATTTCCCTGAAGATTGGGGCAGAATCTGTTTCCATTTTTGAAAGCCATTCTTCCAACTCGCCATCACGACCATAAAAGTAATCACTGCTAAGCTGTGAGGAGATTGGCACATGACTTTTGAAAAGATTCAGTTGTGTGTTGAACATACCAATAGTTTTTTCATTATTTTCATAAGAGAAGAATCTCTGAAAAAACTGTGGTACAAAGTGCTGGTTTTTTGTGATCTTTTTTTTCTGATGAGCCATTTTAAATTCTGTTTATAAGTATTTGAAATTTGGTTCAATTTTTTAAAAAAAATTATCATCCCCTTGCTCGCGCGAGCGTCTCGCTTGTGAACGCAATCTAAATATATATGGATTATTATCTTTTTAAAGATCTTTCATTTTACTAAATTTGTAGAGATTCTATACTTTGTGTTCACTAATGATACGCTCGCGTTAGCGGGGTATATTTAAGCCAATCAATAACTATTCTATATAATTGATTTTTTTTTTTGCAAATTCACTAATTAGATATGTTGAAGTAATATTTAAATCACTTCTATCTAATCCATATTTTTTAACATAGTTGTTGACAAACTCATATACTGTATTTTCTGCATCTGATAATTTTTTAATGTTATCATTTTGATTTGAAGCATTAAACTCTTTTGCAAGATGATCATTTAGATCTTTTTCAAATTGTTCTATATTGCTCATGTTTTTTATTTTATAAGTTTTATATTAAATTTTATCAAAAAAATAATTTTAAAGTAACTTTACATAATTCAAATTTATAATATTTTCCTCGTTCACGTGAGCGAAGGTCTAATATATATTAAAGTAATTCTTTTTTTAAATCATCGATAAAATATTGAAAATCTTTCAAGAAATCTGATATGACACTTTGATCATTATTTATCTCTTCCAATGTATAGATTGTAATAATTAATTTCTCAAATGATTTACTTGTCTCATCCGCTTTTTTAATTAAATCTTCGTAAAAAATTGATTTGAAGTTATAATTAAATAAGTGACCATAACGTTCACCATATGTAGCTATTAGTGCATAAAATTCATGAAAAATACGTGATTGTTCTATGATTTCATTAACTGCTACGTTATTATAAGGCAATCCATTATTTTTTTTATGTGTTGCTACTTTTAAATTTGTATTTGCGAGTGCCAAAGCTGATAGAATAGATGTCATTTTTGACGAAATAACTTCATATGCATCAAATTTCCTTATTAGAATATTTGTTTTTCTATTCTCCTCATTTGATTGTAAACCAATAAGGTAAGTCAGATAACTTAAAACAATTAAACTTACAATATTTAAAAATATATTTAGTATTCCTCCAAAGTAATCTCCAAAGGCTCCCCACTTACTTATATCTTCTGAAATCGTATGATCATGAAAATAATAACAAAAAACAATAATTGGAATTAAAAATAAAAATGAAATGATGATAATTAAATAAGGATGTTTTTTTAGAATTGCTGTCATGATTTAATCAAAATTGTTACCTAATGTTATTTGTATTATTATGAGAGGATTATGCAAACATAAATATAATTAAAAATAAAAATACGCGTATTTTTACTTAAATTTTATAAAATAAATTACGCGTAAAAAGATGCTCTTGGAAGAGTTTTACAAGATAGATTGTCTTTAATCTCACGCTCTAAAACAAAAAAGAGACTCAAATGAGTCTCTTTCCAAAATCAATATATTTTATAAATAATTACTTACCAATCAATTTCTCAAGCCTCGCCATCATTTCATCTTTTTCCTTCAACATTCTTTCATACAAAGCAATTTTTTCTTCGTGAAGTTTAATAAACTGATCAATTTGATTAATCGTTGAATTGTAGAATACTGAGGCAGGTTGTTGACAATTATCAAAAGTATTAGAAATAATATTTATCGCTTGCTCTTCATCAAAATTCTGAAAAGCTTCCACAGGAATTTTCAATACTGCTGAGATTTGTTTCAGCAGGCTGTCTTCAATTACATCTTTTTGCTCCAGCATAGAAATTTTCTTTTGGTTCCAATCTTCGCCCAGATCATAAGCCAATGCTTCCTGCTTTATGTTTAGCATTTCTCTAAAACGTTTTACGTTTCTTCCCTGATGTATTTTCTGTTCCATACTAAATATCAATTTTTCTAAAAGATCAAAGATAAAGCCATTTGGCTAAAAATCATGAGTTTCAAAGATAAAAAAATATCGTAAAAAAGAGCTTTTTTTGTCAGAATATTATATCTGGTTTATGAATATATTATTCTTCTTAAAATACAGAATTTAGCTACAAAATTTTAAATTTATTAACTGTGAAAAAAAATAAAACATTCTTCGAAACTTGTTTTTGGGCCGGAGATTCGGCAGAAAATCCATTTAAGGCAATTGATGCTTTTTTTGCTTTTGCTAAGCTTGATTATTACAAACAGATTTTAAGCGAAGTGGTAATTTACTGCTATAAACCAAAAGTCTACAAAGACGATAATCCTTCGGATGTTTTTATTTTGTATTCGGTTCTCAAATCATTTCTCAGAGTTTGTTACTGTCTGCAGAAGAAAAGCAAAAAAAGGAAAGTGAGAGCGTCTTTACGCTCTGAAACAGTATTTCATCTTTCTTCCCTAACAAAGGAAGAATACAACAATCCTTTTATGGTATTTCAAAAAGCATTTGAATTAAAATCTCTCGAAGAGTTTGAAATGTTTCTATATCAAGTTCTTGAACTTTCATTGTCTCCTTATTCTATCGATTCTGACTCTGATTTAATGACGCCTTATATTTATTTAATCAAAATGCTCGATGCTGCAGAACTACTAAGAGAAAGGGGAGTGGAGAAAATTTAGTTTTTTATTGAGGATTTCTGATTAGTGCTAAATAATCTGTGCCCTTAAAACATTCATTTTTATATCTGTAATTTCTATTTTATTTGAATTAATTTTGTCTAAGGTGTTAAGTAGAATTCAAAATTTATAACAACCTCAAGCGTTTAGGGAAAAATTGTGGAGAACGAATTAAAAACTGGATCCTAATAAATTCTAAAAACTGTATCTGTGTCTGCGAGAGTTAGATTTCTAGTTTTGCTAAAAAATATATAATAATGAAGCCGAATCAAAATCATATTTACATTGTTGGAAATGGCGTAATTGGAAAAGCTTTGGCGGTCGCTTTAATTCTGAATGAAAGAAAAGTGACCATTCTAAGAGGAAGTATTGACAATCAGCCTGCAATTATTGAAAACATACAGGTAGAAATTGAAAATAAAATAATAGAGGCAGAGGTTGCTGTAAGTTCACTTTCTAACTTTGAAAGTCTTGACGGAATTATATTATTAACTAATAAATCATTTGGGAATAGTGTTCTTGCTGATAAACTGAAAAATAAAACGGGAAAATCTCCAATTGTTTTTCTTCAAAATGGACTACATATTGAAAATAGTTTTTTAAACAAAGGCTTTGATGAGCTTTACAGATGTGTTTTATTAGCAACCAGCGAATCCTTAGAAAATAATAAAGTTAGATTTAAGCTAGTTGCCCCATCTCCAATTGGAATTGTAAAGGGCTCAAATGATATTCTGCAGCAAATTGTTGATGTACTCAACACCAGTCTTTTTTCATTTAGAAACGAAAAAGATATTCAAACCATCATTTGGAAAAAAGTCATAAGTAACTGTGTGTTTAATTCTATCTGTCCTTTATTAGAAACAGATAATGGAATTTTCCAACGTAATGAAGAAGTGCTGCAAATTGCACAAATGGTGATTAAAGAATGTTTGTCAGTGTCAAAAGAGTATGACATCAATTTAACAATGGAAGTTGTTTTAGAAAACATTCTGGCTATAAGTAAAATGTCTGACGGACAAAAAATATCAACCTATCAGGACATTCTAAACAAGAGAGAAACTGAGATAGAAACTATGAATTTAGCTATTGCCGAATCAGCCATTTTGAAGGGAAATATAGCCGTGCCTGTTACTGCAATGCTTGGTCAATTAGTAAAAATAAAGTCCGAATTATCAAGAAACTAGTATTATCTCAGAATTATGAATAGTAAACAAACCAGCCCTTGGAACGAAATACCTTTAGAGGATTACGAAAAGCATATGTCTCATAACTCAGTTGGTCAGCTAGAAGTTTTGAATTTATTGACAAAAAAATATCTAAATAAATTTTATATTCTACTAATTTAGTATACATTGCAATAATATTGAATTTATTTCAAGATATTTGATAATTAAATTATTAAAATGAGCAAAACGAAACCGTATGCTTTAATAACCGGTGCCAGCAAAGGCATTGGAAAATCTATTGCTTCTGAATTGGCGAAACAGGGGTATCCGCTATTGCTTGTAGCAAGGAGTGGGGAGGAGTTAAAAGTACTATCTGATGATCTTCAAATTAAATACGGAATCAGTACGGCTGTTTTATCCATTGATCTTTCGGTAAATGGCGCATCGCAAAAAGTAACCGATTGGATAAAAATGAATAACTATCCGATTGGCATTTTAGTTAACAATGCGGGTTATGGTGTCTGGAGAGATTTTAGTCAGTCTTCTTTAACCGATCAGCTTGGTATGATGCAACTTAATATGAATGTTGTTGTAGAACTTTCGCATTTATTAATACCCATACTTTCGCAAGAAAAACAAGCCTACATTTTAAATATATCGAGTACGGCTGCTTATCAGGCTGTGCCAACGCTGGCTGTTTATTCGGCTACAAAAGCTTTTGTTTTATCTTTTACGCGTGCCCTGCGTTTCGAACTTTCCCAAACTTCAATTTCAGTAACTTGTTTTAGTCCAGGTCCAGTTGATACTGGTTTTGCCGCAAGAGCGGGTTTAAGTGCTCTAAACAAGATGGCTGAAAAGTTTAATATGCAGCCAGATGAAGTGGCAAAAATGGCTGTAAAAGCCATGTTCAGCAAAAAATCAGAAGTTATTCCAGGTTTTACCAATCTCATTTCGGTTTATGCCAATCGTGTACTGCCAAAGGCTTTCATCGAAAAAACGGCAGCTGGGATTTATAAAATTTAATTTTTTTAGAAAAAAACAGAAAAAAAATTTTGGCAAATAATAAATTATATTACATTTGCATAAATGTCTACTAATTCTATAGAGTATGTCTAATAATAGAAATATGTTTAATTTACCTAAAGGTCGAATGCACGCAAACATGCGAATGTGTTGCTGTTGTTGTTGCTGCTAATCTTTCGGAAAATTATAAACACTATTATTTCAATTATTAAATATATTTATCATGGTATCTTCTTATAAAACTTTTACACTTGCTAATCAATTAACTAACGAGCAAATTGCCTTTTTTAACGAACATGGTTTTATCCATTTCAAAAAATTTATAAATCCAGAAACTGTTTCCTCAATCATTGATGCCTCCAAACAAGTAGAGCAAAAATGGATAGACAATGAACTTCAAAAAGTAAATGGTGTTCCAATTAAATACGGAAAAGATTTGGATGGTTCTCCAATTGTACAGCGTTTTGCTTTTATCAATCAGCATCATCAAACCTTAAGCGGCCTTTTATTGGATCCAAGATTTAATGGTTTATTGCCATTGGCAGGCGATGGTGCAAGATTGGGAACCGAAGAAAAAGACGGAATGGTTTTCAATCATTATATTAATGGGCCAGAAAGTAAGTTTACCAAAATGGGCTGGCATACAGATGGTTTGAGAGATATTTTTTATGGTGGAAAATTAAACCCGATGTTAAATGTGGGTATTCATTTAAGCACTTTAAAACCAGAAAACGGTGGCCTTAAAATCATTCCGGGCACGCACAAGCAAAGCATTTACCAGATGCTTTTCCGTAAAAAATACTTTTTAGATAATAATCCTGATCCTCAGGAAGTTTCTATTAATCCAGAAGCAGGCGATTTAACCATTCACGATGGACGTTTGTGGCACAGAGTTGCACAATCCTCTATCCGTGGCGAAGAGAGTAGAAGGAGAGTTATTTATATTCCGATTATAGCAGGAAAATATGCTCCTAAAAACGAGAATAGCCCAACGGTTTTCTATCAACGTTTTGCGGGTATTGTTAAATAATTATGCTGATTGTTCTCGCATTTAGTTATCTGGTTAGATCAGGTAAGCTAAAAAGTACCACAGATTTTTTTAAAAATACGCAGCGAAAAATCAAATTTAAAATTGCAAAAGTAGAATTGGCTATACTGTCAGGGTTACAAATATTGGGCTAATAATGGGAAAAGAAATACAGGAGGAGGAATATAGTACAATTGCACAAAGAACATTTTCTGACCGTAAGCGAACTAATATTTTAAAAAGAGCAGAACAGTTAACGATTGTATTTTTGCTTCCAAAAGTGCCTAAATTCATTTCACCCAACTTGCTCACTTTGATAGGGACGCTTGGTTCGGGATTGGTTTTTTTAGCTTTTGTTTTAGGAACTTATTTGACAAACGGGTATTTGCTTTTGGGTATTATCGGATTGGCTATAAATTGGTTAGGCGATTCTTTAGACGGAAGATTGGCTTATTATAGAAATATTTCGCGCCGCTGGTATGGTTTTGCACTCGATATTATTGCCGATTGGATTGGTATTGTACTGATAGGCTTTGGCTATTACATTTATGCTGAAAACGGCACGCAAATAATAGCCTTTGCTTTTGTAGCGTTGTATGGTTGGTCTATCATCATCAGTCAGTTGCGCTACAAAATTACAGATGAATACAGTATAGATTCTGGCTTTGTTGGTCCAACAGAACTTCGATTTATTATTGCTTTAATTTTAATTATAGAAGTTTTATTTCCTGGATCAATTGCCTATTTGGCTGGCTTAATTACAGTTATATTACTTCTAATCAATGTTATTGATAGTGCAAAACTTTTAAAGCTAGGCGATTTAAAAGATAAAAACCAAGGCTGAAATGTTCAAGAAAAAAGCTATTTTCACTTTTCTGCAGGCGCAAGTTGCGGCATTTTTAGGTGGTATTACCGATTATGGCTTAATGATTTTGTTAACTGAAGTCTTCAAACTGCATTTTACCTTTTCTATTCTAATCTCCGGAACTGTTGGCGCCATTATCAATTTCAGCATCAATAGATTTTGGGTATTTAAAAATCAATGCGGTTATAACAGCCGCATTAATAGTCAGCTTTTTAAATTCGCAGTGGTTGTATTAGGAAGCATTTCTTTAAAATCATTTGGTACGCTTATTTTGCAAAAAGCATTTCAAATCGATTATCGAATCGGAAGATTAGTAACGGATAGTTTTGTTTCTTATGGATTTAATTACCCACTGATTAAATATTGGGTTTTTAGGGCAAATGAAAAACAGAATGTAATCGAATAGAATTAATTCTGGTAATTAAAAAAAAAGCAATTTAACACATAGAAACATAGGTTTTCGATTCCTAAAAAGAATATAAAAAAGAAACTAGTTTCTTCACACATAGTTCCGATCCCGAACCGTTGGGCAATGTCATTAAATTAAGCTTTTTTGAGCTATAATTTTTCTCAAACATAGGAGAATGCAAAGATTAACCGCGATATTGTCATTTCGACGCAGGAGAAATCTTCGCAAGTAACTCCGCAACGCAAATCCAATCTTTGTCGAGTTTCTTGTGTGATCTCTCCTTCGTCGAGATGACAAACTTTGTAGAAACTAATCCTAACACATAACCAACTATGTTTGTTTTAAACAAGTGAAACGCCTTTTTTAAGCGTTCTAAATCTATGTTTCTATGTATTAAAATAATCACACCAAACCATTTCTTATAAATATTTTGTCATGAATAAACCATTTAAATATTTTACAAAATCACTAATCGTTATAACGATTTTAGTAAACATAATGTCTGGAAATCTAATGGCGCAGTCCAAAAATCCATCGCCATTACATTTTCCAACGCCTAAAAATGTAGATAATATGCTATTTTACATTCAGCGGGACCCCAATATAAACACTGCTATTTATGCCTTAAATTACCAAGAAAATGGAAAAATAGATAAAGACAATCCGATAAAAGGGTATTGGATTCGATATGCTGAGAAAGGAGAAACAAAAGATTTTAATTACATACAACGCAAGTTTGCCTACGGAATAGAAAGCAAAGTATTGAATAATGAAGAATTTGAGCTTCAATTCGTATCGTATAAAAAACTGCCTTTAACCTTGAAAAAGACGGATTTAGATCAAAAGTATCATGTTTTTGTAAGTATAAATCAGAAGAAAATACAAGTAGAAAAAATATTTGTGCGTATTGAAGGAGGTTCTTTTTGGTTGCCCAATGTAAAGTATGCTGAAGTTACTGGAATTGAGACTTCTTCAAATAAAACCATTACGGAGAGGATGTTATTAAAATAGGACGAGAAAAAGAAATCATTAAACGAATACTCAGCCAATTAGAAAGTCTCCGAAGAGATCAACTAATTTACATCAAATAACCATGAAATCAGGTATTGTTTTTCGTATCTACCCAGAGTAAATTTGTTTGAATCAAACGGTAGATAATTCTACATTCAACAATAACCTTGAATTTTTACAAATCATGAACATAAACAAAACACTCAGTATTGCCATACTTGTGCTTTTTACACAGCTAAGTTTCGCTCAATATTTTAAACTAACTCCCCAAGGCTTTGTGTCAAATGACGATAGCGATTTTACGGTAGTAAATGTGCCAAACGTAAAGCAAAAGGATCTGTATAAGAATGTACTAAATGCTATTAATTCGATGTACAGTAATCCACAAAAAGGACTTAATGTAGTGGATGGTGAAAGTATTAGTTTGACGGCTTATGAAGAAAATGCTCTAACTGTAAAGCATAGCGCTGGAGGTTTTGGAAAAGGAATTTATAAATATGACTTATCTTACACGTTATCTTTTCTTTTTAAAGACGGTAAGATCAGGATTAACAGTCCTACTTTTGAATGTAGACGATGGTATGAAGGAACTTACAAACCTACAAGTGGCTGGGGAAGCAGCGGCTGGACTACTCTAAAACTTGTAAAAGGCAAGAACGATAGAGTGGCTATTTATGATAAAGATGGAAAATTGCTTTTAGAAGATGCCTACAATGGATTAAACACTCATTTGAATTCGGTTTTAAAACAAATTATTGATAAATCTCAAAAGATTAATAATTGGTAATAAAGATTTAAAAGGGATTTACATTCATTTCTTTCAAATTCAATTCTTTCTTTACATATTATATAATTATAAAGTGGCTTAGTCTATTGATCTGATGCAGGACTTCAGTGGAGGGAACCCCGTTTGAGCAGTTATTAATGAGCAGAATTGATGCTTCTTCGAACTTTGCTAAAGTATTGCGCATATTCAAAACCTACGAATAAGCAATTTCGTTTACGCTTAAATTGGATCTGGGAATGAGTTGTTTTGTTTTTTCAATAATATGATTATGAATGTATTGCTGCGTATTTAACCCATAATTAAGAGTAAATCCAGATGTGCAACAATTAAATCCTGGCTGTAATGATTGTCTGGTGTAAAGAGTTAATTTTTTTTTTAGATAGTATTACTATTTTAAAGACCTGTTATAATAAACTCGCTTCTGCGGTTCATTTGATGCTGTTCTTCAGAACAATTTACACCATCAGAACAATTGTTTACCAACTGAGTTTCTCCATATCCTTTGGCTGTTAAGCGACTTGCAGCAACTCCGTTTTTAACCAGCCAGTTTAAGGTAGATTTTGCTCTCTGATCAGATAATTTTAGATTGTATTGATGTGATGCTCTGCTGTCTGTGTGAGAACGAATATCGAGTTTCATATTAGGATGCTGGTTTAAAACATCTAATATTTTTTCTAAATCAATGGCAGCCTCAGTACGGATATTGTATTTGTCTAAGTCAAAATAAATCATTTTTATGCCAAAACATTTTCCTAAATCATCTCCAACCGTAACTTTGCAGATAGATTTATCCAATGCAATGGGCAGTTGAGTTTTTCCAGAAACTTTTCCAATTGTCACCATTTCTTCTTTTGTTTCGTATTCGGTTTTTTGAGCTCGTACCATGTAGGTTTTACCGCATTCTACAGTAAACGCATACTCTCCGCTTGAATTGGAAATACTGGATTTTATAATTTTTTGATTTTCATATAAAGTCAATTCAGTTCCTGGCAGCACAACACCACTTTGAGAATCGGTTATTATGCCATTAAGTTCCTGCAGACATTTTAACACGCGTGTTTCTACGAATTTGTAAATATCATCAGAACCTTGTCCGCCATCTTTATTGGAGCTAAAATAACCTTGTCTGGTAATAGGATCGATACTATAAGCAAAATCATCTTTTGGAGAATTAATATCATTTCCAAGATTTTGAATATCCGTAACGCTTCCATTAGATTGAATCTGTCCTACAAAAAGATCCAAACCTCCAAGTCCGGGATGACCGTCTGAAGCAAAATAAATTTCATTTTCGGTGGTTACGTACGGAAAGGTTTCTTTTCCTTCGGTATTAATTGATGGACCAAGATTCTCAGGAGATCCAAAACTGTTATTGCCTTTTATACTCACTTTGTAAATATCCGACTGGCCAATTGTGCCTGGCATATCAGACGCAAAATATAAGGTTTTTTCATCTGGACTAAGTGTAGGATGAGCGGTGCTGTAATTATCGCTTGTAAAGGGGAGAGGAACAATGTTGCTGAATTTTTCGTTGTCAAAATCGGCTTTGTAAATTTTTACGAGTGTAATTTCCTTCTCATCTTTTCCTTTTTTGCCGTCTATAAAATTATTTCGTGTAAAGTAAACTGTTTTCCCATCCTTGGTAAAGACAATTGTTGATTCGTGGAAACGGCTGTTGAGGAGTGATTTGATTTTATTTACTTTTGATGCCTCTCCGGTTGCAGGATCAATGTCGGCATTATAAATATTGGTAAAGTATTCTCCTGTCCATTTATGTTTTCTCTGGGTAAAATTTCCAGTATCTCTGGCCGAAGCAAAATAGATTTTGTTGTTATAGATAAAACTTCCGTAATCGGAATATTTAGAATTAATTCCAGCATTTTCAATTTTATAACGTCCAGAATTGGCTTTAATCTGGTCAAGATAGTTGACATTTTCTTGGTAAAGTTTTGCTCTTGAATCGTTTTTATATTTAGTACTGAATTCATTTAAGATAGCTGTAGCTTTATCGGTCTGTCCAGCTGATTTTAGAGACTGCGCGTATCTGTAATAGTATTCGGCTTCGGGAGTTGAATTAAGAGCAAAAAGCTCTCCGTACCATTTCGCAGCAGCTTCGAATTCGGAATTAAAATAATAGGAATTACCTAATTTTTTAAACAAATCTTCAGATTTATATCCTTTATCAGCAATTCTTTCATATGTTTTTATGGCATCGATATAGGCATAATCATCGTATTTTTTATCACCCGATTTTACTTTAGACTCTTGCGCATAGCCATAAAAAACATTTAGAATTATTAAGCAGAGAAATGTGTAATTTTTCATAATATTTTTTTTAGAAGAAACGAGGAGTTGTCATTTTACCATTGTTTTTGAAGAATTCATAACGGAGAAATATCTCGTGTGATCCTGAATTGTAATTATTAAGGTGTGTGGTTTCACGGTCGTATCCATAACCCAAATAAAGTCCGTCAGTGATTTGAAATCCAACCATTGCGCTTAATGAGGCACTCCATCTGTATGCGACACCAACAACAAATCGGTCAATAAACATAAAATTGGCAGAAATATCGACCTGAAGCGGTGCTCCTTCTACCATTTTTGCCAGTACAGCAGGTTTGAATTTGTAATATTGATACTTATCGAGATTAAAGACGTAACCTCCCATTAAGTAGTAATTGATTTTGTCTTTATAGATGGCTACATCATTGTCATCATATCGATTGGTCTCGATGAAATTAGGAACTGAAAATCCGATGTAAGCTTTATCTGAATGCCAGTAAACACCAGCTCCCACATTGGGAGAAAACTTATTATCTAAATCCTGAAATTGCGGATCTCCTTGATCTTCAGGATTCAGCTTGTTAATGTCAAGATTAAAAATATTAGCCGTTCCTTTAATACCAAAAGAAAGTTTAAAATCGGGCGATGTTTGTATGGTATAAGAAACATCTGCCGATATATTGTTCTCGTTTGTAGGACCGATTTTATCATTAACTAAAGAAAGACCAACACCAAGTCTGCTATTATTAATTGGAGTATTAATAGAGAAACTGCTTGTTTCTGGCGCACCATCAAGGCCAACCCACTGCGTTCGATAGAGCCCAAAAATACTCAAAACCCCACGTGATCCAGCATAAGCGGGGTTTATATTAATGGTATTATACATATACTGTGTGTATTGTGCGTCTTGCTGTGCATAGCTGGCATTGGTTATAAGCACAATGGCAAAAAGGAGTAACTTTGTTTTCATGGTACGAATATTTATGACTACTACTTTTGCATTGTCTTGAAATTACGTTAAATAGCGCAATTAAGATTTTTAATAGTAATCTGAATAATTATTAAAAACAAGAGCAGTTTAATAAGGGTTAAAATTTAAACTACTTACATTTTAAATCTCAATCTTATTTATCATTTGTAATATATAGATAACCGGTTTTTTCGATTATTGTATTGTCTTTGTTGTATTTTAGAACATAAAAATAGGTTCCAGCAGGCAATCCTTCACCTCTTTTTACTGTGCTTCGCCCATCAGAATATCCCTTAAACATCACATCATTTTCATTATAGGATGTGGCATCATATACTTTTACTCCCCATCGGTTGTATATTTCTACACGGTTGTCTGGGTATTTATCAATTCCTTTTATATAAAAGCTATCATTAATACCGTCGCCATTAGGAGATACGGCATTGTAAATAATTAGATCTGAATCTGGAGTAATTGTGTTTTTTACAATCGCAATTGTAAAAAGGCCATAGCCTCCGACTTGTGTGGTAACTAGTTTAGAATAATTGGCTCCTGTCAAGAGATTGGTCGTGACTCCGCCTTCATTTACCCATTTTTGGACAGCTTGATCCCAACGTACTATTCCTAGCTGGGTATTTGGATTTTCTTCAAAAAAAGAAGCTGGTGTTGTATTGGTGTCAAGAGTAAGACTTAGTATAATTTTTTCTGAACCTTGATCTTGAGTTAAGTTCCAATATTCAACTTCATCAATAGATATAATCGTTTCATCCTTGCTTGTGTAGGGATACTGATTTCCTGCATTTTGTAAAAAGTATTGAGTTGTGTAAATATTATTGGCATTTGCTCCTTTATCATGATAGGATGGCCTGAAATATAACTGATCTCCAATAGGAAATTCAAAATCGAGATCACCGATATTTTCTACTTTTCCATCTACAAAACTCAGATTACTGGCATCTGTATGAAAAGCATTTTGGTCAAAAATCATTTTTCCATTAAAAGTATCGGCGTCAATAATTCCGTTTTTAAATGTTGCATTGTTTCCAATTTCAATAGTTGTATTTAAATGAAAAGGAACTAATTCTGATGAATTCTCAAAAATAATATTCTGAAAATGTGCGATTTGTGTTCCTGAAATAAGCTGTTGCTTCGTTCCTATGAAAAAAGTTTGTCCATTACTGGCATTACTGTAAGTAACTAATCCATCATTATTAAAATTAGCATAGGCAATAAAATTACCATCAATAAGTAAATCACCTGTGGTTTTGTTATCAAAATTAAATAAGGTTGAAAACTCCGTGTTTGGAGTAATGGATAAATCTCCCGTATTGATAGTTTGCGCAGTAATATTATTAATGAATTGTGCACATATTAGAATTTTTATTATATGTATTTTCATCGTGATCTAGCATTTAAACGTTAAATAATACAGACCTCTCTATTATCATAAAGAGATCTGTATTCAATTTATTTTTTTTAAGGAAGAACATAACTAGAGTTAATATTATCCTGCACATATTTAATAGCCCACGCCACAGCATTCGCATACATGATACTATTATAGACTGTAATTCCAGAATCATATGCTTTTGACAAAGGCTGTCCAGTAGAGGCAAATTTTGCTGGCCATGTTGTAGTCGAAGTATTGGAAACTGTTCCCGCAGTCCAGCCAGAATCTCCAACATAAACATATCCTAAAGTATTATGTTTAAATGAAAATATTCTGGTTGCATTTCCATTTTGAGTTGAGAGATTCGTTACGTTTGCAGGTAGTCCAGTAACATAATAAGAATTGTTTACATCGCTTCCTAGGTTAAATCCTGTAATGGTTCCAAACGGACCTTGTAGGATAGGATCTGAAACATTTAAAACAGGATTGGTATAAGTTGTTCCTGTACCAGAAACAACTGCTGTTGATGAACCGCAAATTGTATTAATTAAGCTGGCAGCACCAGATGAATCGTTTTCTTGCGAATGAATCAACACACCTTTTTTATTCTGAACAAAATCATTTAAAATAGTAATTGATGCTGCGCTTGGCAGATAATTATAACCGATTACTATAATATCTATATTATTGGTATTGATTAAGTTTTTAAGTGTAGTTCCTTGATTACTTCCACCATTTATAATTGTAATGCTTTGTACCTGAAATGTTCCCGTGGGACTGAAATTTGCTGTTGAAGCTAAAATGGCTCTTGAAGCATCTCCTGTTCCAGCAGTTCCTGGCTGATACATTCCGTCTCCCAATCCTAATACTTTCATAGTACGGAAAACAAAAGTGACGCTTTTGTTACAAGCTGTACTTCCATTAGTACTATTGGCAGTTATTGCGTACGAAAAAGTTCCGCCTGAAATTGGCGTTCCTGTTGCTGTCAATATTACATTTTGGGATCCAGTGGCACTAAATGTTCCGCTTGCCGAAAAGCTGATTCCGTTTACTGTATTTGTTGTAATACTATAGGCACCAACATACGTTACATTTACTGGTACAGTCATGGTATTTGCTGGTAGCATTGCTACACCTGGTGCGTAACTACCAGCTGTTGTAATTCCGGCACAATTGGTTGTGTAAGTAACAGGTTGTGGAGCTATTGTTACATTTAATCCGCAGGTTGCTACTGCGCCTGGTGTTCCAGATACTGTTAGTGCTGTTGTTCCTGAAGCTGTTGGAGTTCCAGAACCTGTTAATGTAATATTTTGCGCGCCCAAAGCAGATAAATTTACCAATCCCGATGTAAAAGAAATTCCGTTTGCAGTAGTAGTGGTAATTGTTGTTTTTCCAGTTGCTGTCACATTTATAGGTAATGTAATTGTATTGAGTGCCGTTAAAGGAACATCCTGCATATAAGTTCCATTTTGTGTTGCCGTACCGCAATCAATAGTATAAGCTACTGCTTGTACTGTAATTGGGATACCGTTACATGAAGCTGTTGCTTGTGTCGTTGCATTAGAGACAAGGTTAAAATTGTTAGTACCTGATGCATCTGGGGTGCCTGTTCCTAAAAGCTCAATGGTTTGGTTAGGTGTTAAATCTGTAAATGTCCCTGTTCCGCTAAAAGAATAGCCATTTACAGTATTGGTATTCATACTCCAAAAGCCTAAAACTGATGGACTTATACTAACCGTAATTTTATTTGAAGATGTTAAAGGAATTCCAATATAGTAATTCCCTAATGGATTTATTACACCACAATTTATTACATAGTCAACATCTGGCTTACTAATAAAAATATATGGAACACAAGAACTGGTTTTACCATTCAATACAATATTCACTTGATCTCCGGGATCTGGTACAACATAACCATTATTTGGGGTACCGGTGCCAGGTAAATTTAAGGTATAGGTTCCTGCTGTAGGAAAAGTTCCGCTTGATCCAAAATAATAGCCATTAGTAGTAGTAGCCGAAATTGTATAAACTCCAGGCTGTGAGACAGTGACTGGTACTGTTAAATAATTAGATGCAATAAGCATTGCACCCACAGCATAGGAACCAAAAGCTTGAACTGCACTGCATTGAGCTGTTGTAATTTCAAATACAGCTGGAGGTAAAGTTCCACAGATACTCAACCATATATTCTGAATTTGGCTCCAATAATCAAAACATCCTGTTGTTGTATTAAATATTAATAAACCATCTGTCAAATTAGCCACAGGTATTGCATCTCGCTGTGCCGTGGTTAGTCGGGAAGTCAGCATTCCTTTATTGTTACTCTCCAATTCGAATATTGCTCCAGGTTTAGCTTTTTCTGGTCCGGTACTTACTGTTCCGTCTTTTATTTTAGTATTATTTACTTGCGCTTTAAGAGAATAAAGACTGAATAAAATAAAGAATACTGCACAGATATTTTTGTTGGTTTTATATAATGTTATTTTCATAATCTTAATATTTAAGTCCGTAATAATATTACTTGCCACTTCTTGCTTTAGAACTTCCAAAACATAATAACTGGCATTAATTATTCTTTTCTGTTATTAGTTTTTCCAGCCTTTCTAGGCGCAAATTCATTGCTTTTGAAGCTTCTTTCAATTCTTTTATTTCTTTATCTTTTGCTTCAATCTCTTTATTTTGCTCTATAATGTGTAAATAAATTTCTTCTGTTTTTTCTAATAACTGAATTGATAGTTCAGACATATTAAATGCGTATCCTTCTTTCGTTTTTTCGAGCTTGTTAATAGGGGTTATTCCGGGAAGATGTTTGTGTTTTTTAATATAATCTTCAATTTCTGGTAGACGTTTAAATTTATAATCAGCCTTGATTTCGGATTTTCCTTTAAAATAATCTTCAAATACATAATCAGCATAGTAGGTATTTACTGTTGAAATTGCGCCGTTAACTCTCAGTTTTTCATTTGGTGCAGTAGATGAGGTTGTGTATCCAATTCCTACCCATCCATTAGTATAAATATCTTCTGAATTTAGTGTAGCTCCAGTGTGGGTTGTTGTACTATACCAAGGTTCTTTTACCGCAGCGCCTAAATCTAATTGAGTTAGTATTTTGTTTTCGTCTGTATAATCTAGGGTTCCTGTTGTAGCATTTACTTGTAAATTGGTTAATGTTTCCGATTCTCCAATTAAATCAACCATTTTAAATTCTGTGGCATTTCCATGTTCATCACTATAAATCAAAGAGTGATTTGCACCATCATATACTAACGATGTTAAGGTTTCTACACCTTTCACCAAAACTGATAAATCAATTGGATTAGGCGTATTTGTTTCATCTGTATAAGTCAAAGTATGCAAATCAAATAATTGCCCAAATGGATCTGTTATTTGTGTAACAACATCTTTTAAAGAAGTTACAGTTTCTTTCACCTCAACAGGTGTGCCACCAGCTTCATTTGTATAGGTGGCGATAATGTTACCAGTAGTTACAATTGGATTTATTGTAGTTAGGGTTTCGCTGGCCTTAATAGCAGGAGTTAAATCTAATGCAGCACTTGCTAATCCGTTTACGGTTGTGGTTAAGCTCGTTCCAGTCAGTGATGTTGCATTGCTGTTGATTATAGGGACTGCCGTTCCGGCAACTCCGTTTACTGTGGTGCTTAAATCATTTCCTGCTGATGTATTGACTACTGTTGTCGCTGGAACTAAAGAACTTGCAGTTACAGTTTTTAAAACGCCAGTTGCATCTGCCACGACAACATTATCAGTTCCTGAAACACTTGGCTGTAAACCTTCTACACGAACAGGATTTATACCTGTTAAAGGCTTTACGTGTAAAGTGTTTGTGGGTGCATCAATACCTATTCCAACATTTACAGCATCAGCTGCCATACCTCCTAAAACCAAACTATTGCTTGTTGCTACTTTTGAATTATTTCCAATAGCTGTCGAATTATTTATAGGGTTACTATTTGTTGGATTGGCATTATTACCAATAAAGGTATTTCCAGAACCATTAAATCCGCCAATACCACCAGCAACAGAACCTACTGCTGTATTATTACTTCCTGTTTGATTACTTGCAAGTGCTGAGTAACCTACTGTGGTGTTATGATTTCCCGAAGCATTTTCCTGCATGGCAAGAAGTCCGGTTGCAGTATTAAAATCACCTATTGTATTAGTAGACAAGGCATAGGTTCCTAAAGCAGTATTATTAGATCCTGTTGTATTGCTATATAGGGTAAAATTTCCTAAAGCAGTATTAGATTCCCCCGAAGTATTTGAAGGAAGTGTAGATGTCCCCAAAGCAACATTCCGAATCCCAGTCGAAGCTATATTTAATGCATTAACACCAAAAGAAGTGTTGTCTGTTTCAATTCTTCCAGCTGGCATATTATTTCTTCTAAAAACCAGGTTTACATTATCTGTTGTGCCTAAGAAATTTAAACTAGCATCTGTTCCTGTGTTACCAAAAATATTCCAACTATTTGCGTTAAGAGTTGCAGGGGTAATTGTTTTTAAAATACCAGTCGCATCTGACACAACAATATTATCTGTTATTCCTCCTGTCTGCAACCCCTCTATTGCCAGTGTATTTGTTACATCGGTAGTAATTACTGTTGGAGTCGTAAGTGTTCCGCCTAATTTTATATTTCCGTTATTAGCCGTTAAACCATTGTCAGCAGTCGATAAAACAGATACTCCGGGAGTTGTCGCAATTCCATTTACAGTAGACACTAAAATACCGTTTGTAGTAGTTATAACATTGCTATTAATAATTGGTGCTCCAGTGCTTGTCACTCCGTTTACCGTTACTGTTGAAGTATTGGCAGAAGAAGCGTTTGATACTGTTGTTGCCGCTGTAATTCCAGATGGTGTAAGTAATGCTCCGCCATCGGTTCCTATAGCAAGGATATTGCCAGCATCGGCGCTTTTTAAAACTGCAGTCTGTATGTCTGCATTTTCATTTGTATAGGTGATAACACCTGTTGCAGTATCTTGAGAAAGATTGGTTGTAGTTTCTCCAGAAGCAATTGCAGGAGCCAGATCCAGCGCTGTACTTGATATTCCGTTTACGGTTGTGGTTAAACTAGTTCCAGTCAGTGATGTGGCATTGCTGTTAATTATAGGAACTGCAGTTCCTGTTACTCCATTTACAGTAGTGCTTAAACTGTTTGCGATTGAGGTGTTTGAAACTGTAGTAGCGGGAATTAATGAGCTTGGTGTTACTGTTCTTAAAATGCCTGTTGCATCAGCTACTATGATGTTGTCTGTTCCCGACAAACTAGCCTGCAGCCCTTCTATGCGAACAGGATTTACACCAGTTAATGGTTTTATGTGTAAAGTATTTGTTGGTGTATCAATACCTATTCCAACATTTACAGCATCAGCCGCACTGCCTCCTAAAACTAAACTATTGCTCGTTGCGACTCTCGCGTTGTAACCAACAGCAGTGGCATTGGAGACATTTAATCCTGATGCACTTAAATTAGCTCCAGCGCCCAAAAATGTATTATTAGAAGCTGTGGTGTTATTATTGCCAGCACCATTACCGAATGCAGTATTTCTATTGCCGCTAGTATTACCTGACAGAGAGCCATATCCAGAAGAAGTGTTAAAATTTCCTGTCGTATTGTCTAGCAAGGCTAAATGTCCAGATGCAGTATTTTCAGCACCAGTTGTATTATTATATAATGAATTTTCACCCATTGCGGTATTATAAAATCCAGATGTATTGCTAAAAAGGGAATATCTACCCATTGCAGTATTTCCTGTTCCAGTAGAAGCAATATTTAGTGCGAACACCCCAAAAGATGTATTGTTGCGATTAAGTAAACCCGCTGGATTATTATCTCTCTTGAAAACCAAATCATGATCATCTGTTGTTCCTATAAAATTAACAGATTCATTAGTTCCGCTATTGCCTAATAAATGCCAATCATTTACATTTAAAGCTGTAGATGATATTGTTTTTAAAACTCCACCAGTACCTGAAACTACTATATTATCATTTACTGTTCCAGCCTGTAAACCAGTTATGGCTAAAGTATTCGCAGAATCAGTAATTATTGTTGTTGGAGTTAACAGTGATCCGCCTAATTGAACGTTACCGTTTACTGTAGTTAATCCATTATCAGATGATATTACTATTGGGACGGGGGCAGTTGCTACTCCATTTACGGTTGATATTAAGTCACCATTTACAGCTGTTAAAGTATTGGTCGTGCCCGCAGCAAGTGCAGGAGCCAGATCCAGCGCAGTGCTTGCTACTCCGTTTACGGTTGTGGTCAAACTAGTTCCCGTGATTGATGTGGCGTTGCTGTTGATAATTGGCGCTCCGGTACTTGTCACTCCGTTTACCGTTACTGTTGAAGTATTAACTGTTGAAGCATTTGAAACGCCGCTTACAGCATCTGAAGTTGTAGAAACTCCATTTACATTAGAGGTTAGGGTATTGCCAGCCAGGCTCAGAGCATTGGTTGTGCCTGCTGTAATTGCGGGAGTTAAATCTAATGCAGTACTTGCAACTCCATTAACAGTTGTGGTTAAAGTTGCGCCTGTTAATGCCGTTTCGTTGCTGTTGATAATTGGCGCTCCGGTACTTGTCACTCCGTTTACCGTTACTGTTGCAGTATTAACTGTTGATGTATTAGAAACAGTAGTAATACTTGTAATTGCAGTAGGGGTTAATAGAGCACCTCCATCATTACCAGCAGTAATTATATTAGTAGGCTCAGAACTAATGACATTCGACGTGACCGCAACTCCGGTTTCATTAGTAAAAGTAATTACTCCCGTTACTGGATCTTGACTTTGAGTTGTCACTGTTTCTTTAATATCAACAGATAATCCAGCTTCATTATTATATGTTGCTATAGTGTTTCCTGTTGTCAGAGCAGGAGTTATTGTTGTAACTGTTTCAGCATCACCAACCAAATCAACCAAATTAATTACTGTTGGAGTTCCACTTTCACCATTATATGTTAAGGTTTTCGCTGTTTGATCGTAAACTAATGTTGTCTGAGTTTCTGCATCACCTACCAAATCCAATAAATTAATTGTATATGGTGCAGCCTTTTCATCTATATAAGTTAAAGTATTTGCTGTACTATCATATGTAAGACTTGTTAGTGTTTCATTTGCTTTGATGATGTTGGTTAATTGATTGATAAAAGTTGAATTATTTAAAATTGTATTCGCATTGTTTATTACATCTCCAACTATATCAATTGTAGTTTTAGTTGCATTCTCGCTTGTATAGGTGTATTGACCATTATTAGCAGCATCCTTCTCTAGTGTAGTAATCGTTTCATTAGCTTTTACAATAGTACTAATATCAATTATTTGTGTATTACCAGAAGCATCAACATAACTAAACTGATTTGTTGTAGAGTCAAAAGTTACATTTCCCTCCGTTTTATTTACAATATCCTGAATGATATTTGTTACTGCTGGATTGTTTACAATCGTACTGAAATTAGTTGTTACATCGCCAACAATGTCTATATTCACAGCTATACCGGCTTCGTTAGTATAGGTATAAGAACCAGCACCATTATTTATAAGTGAGGTGATTGTTTCATTTGCTTTTACAATTGAGCTTATATCAATAATTTGCGTATTTCCTGAAGCGTCAATATAAGTGAATTGTTGATTTGTAGGGTTGTAAATAACTGTACCTGGATTTGTAGTTATTTCATTTGATATTACAATTCTATTCCATTTGTTATCATACCAGTAGTAATAACCTGGTTTAATATCAGAAATAGTAGAAGTATTAAATACCAATAAACTATTAACATTGCCATTTGAAATTGTAGTGGCATCAGTCGAACCTGTTAAGCTAATTTTAGGAATTAATACACCTTTGTCGGCTGCAACAACTTCTAATTGAGAAGATGCATTTGGCATTGGTGTTCCAATACCTACTTGAGCGTTTATTGGACCTAAATAGCAAATAATAAAAAATGTAAGGAGTAATGTTTTTTTCATTTTTAAATATTTTAAATTGTGCAATAGTCGTTAAGGAGCAGACTTTTCTAAATTCAAGGAATATAAAATGAGGCTTTGTATTGAAAAACAACCAAAAGAAAGGCAGGTAGTGTTTTTGTAAGATATTATTTGTAGAATTATAAAGGTAGAAATTTTACATAACGACAAATGTTAAAAAAATATAGAGTTATATTTATTTTTTGTCATCTGCCCAATATTTATGAAACGTTTAGATAGGAATACTAAAAACAGAGCGCATTGACAAGGAATTTTTAATAGCGCTCCATGCTTCAAAAAATGGTTGCATTTTATAATATGAAACAATTTTGATTTATTTGAAACAATAAAAAAGCTAGTATTGAGTATGTAATTACTTGATAAACAGTGTTTTTTTTGTAAATAACCTATTCTTTGAATTAGTTAATTCCACTTTGAAGTACAAGTGAATGAATAAATCATAACATCACGATTGAAAATCTTAGGTTTTTGCTCAATCAATAATGCTGTAAAACAAGATTAAATGTATTATTTCTTAATGACCGTTATCACAATAAACTTCGACAATTGATACTCTCGAAGAATGAAGTTGAATTATAAAAAAAATTGGAAAACTAGAATATAAAGACATAGAAGCGAGTTAATTATATTCTCAAAAAGTATTAAAGAAAAAAAAATGAGGAGGGGGCTGACCCTTTCTCGATGCAGAAAGTTATTTATAGCCGGAATATTAAAAATTGATGACTATAACGAACTAAAAAAAGAGAATCAAGTCACACCAAAAATCTTAAAAATTAAAAGCTATTGATGGAAAAAATCAAATAGAAGAAAAAACATTAGTTGAAATCTTTCAAAGATTTCTGAATTTGAGGCCTCAGATAAAAGACGTCTTTTAAATTTTTCATAATGCAATACTCCGTGATTCTGTCACAAAAATTATACAGGATAAAAACTGTATAATTTGCCTGAGCTTTTTGTGACAGAAAAAAGTATCAAGTCTTCAAGGTTGAACGTATACTATTATCGCAATAAGTAACATATCTAATAACATTAATAAACTTTCGTTATCATTTCATCTATAGGCAAACGAACTTTTTTCGTAGCTGCCATATAGTCTTTCTCCGAATCCCGATATCCTAAAGCGAGGATAACTGTAGACTGCAATCCTTTTTCTTTCAAACCCAAAACGGCATCGATAATGGCGGCATTAAATCCTTCGATAGGAGTGGCGTCCACTTTCAATTCTGCCGCAGCAATAAGTGCAGTTCCTAGAGCAATATAAGCCTGTTTGGCGGCCCAAAGGGCTTTTTGCTCTGCGTTAATAGCACTAAAATAGGAATGCAATCCATTTCTAAATCCTGATAAGGCACCAGCATCAAGACCTCTTTGTTTTTCTGTCATTGCCATGTAATCGTCAATGTAAGTCGAAGACATGTCAGTGAATGCAGCAAAAACTAGCAAATGAGAGCAAGAGCTAATCTGTCCGTTATACGAATCAGCACCTAATTTCTTTTGGATTTCTGGATTGCTTACAACAAAAACACGATAAGATTGCAGACCGCAAGAAGATGCTGAAAGATTTATAGCCTCTAAGATCTGATCGACCTTTTCTTCTGTTACTTTAATGTTACTGTAAGCTTTTGTGGCGTAGCGCCATTTTAAATTTTCTATCAAATTCATTACTATGTCTATCTTAAGTTTTGGCAAATATAAATGATATTGTTTTCTTTTTCGAGTTTTTGAAGTGCTCTAGGAAACTCCAAATCAAATCATTTCAGTTCACTAAAGAATATTTATCTGTTTTTCTTCATTATTATGTTTGTTTAAAGATTAATAATCTTTAAAAATTTATATAAAAAGAATAATTATCTGATTTTAAGTATAAATAAAAATATTTAATCTTTTATTTTCAAATTTGCAGGATAAAAAACTAAATATTATCATCAGATGAAAGCGAACATACAAGAAGATAGGGGAATAAACGAAAAGCAGGATATTGAAAACACCCAGAATACAATCAAGAATGATTTTGCATTCAAATTAAAGAGCACTTGTTTAGATGAAAATTATCACCCCTCAAGTCAAACGCGTTTGACAACCAATTTTGCCAACTTGGCCAGAGGAGCTAGTCGCAAGCAAAACTTACGTAATGCCTTAAATATGATTAACAATCGATTCAATGCATTGGCTCATCTGGATAATCCAAAAGGGGATCGTTACCGTGTAGAACTTGAAATCCTCACAGTAACAATGAGTATTGATGATAAGAATGGTAGTAACGATCTACCGATGATTGAAGTTTTAAAAACCAATATTATTGACCGTAATACTGGCCAGCAAATCGAAGGAATTGCCGGAAATAATTATTCCTCTTATGTTCGGGATTATGATTTCAGTATTTTATTGATTGAGCACAATAAAAATAAATCTACTTTTTCTATTCCTGAAAATTTTGGTGATTTGCACGGAAAACTTTATAAGTGCTTTGTGAATTCTTCCACTTATAAAGAGCATTTTAAGATGTCACCGATCATTTGTCTCAGTGTATCGAGTAACAAAACGTATACTCGCACGGAGTATCAGCATCCGGTTCTGGGTTTTGAGTATCTGCAGGATCAGTACTCTATCACTGATGAATATTTCTCTAAAATGGGTTTAAAAGTTCGTTTTTTCATGCCTGCGAATAGTGTGGCACCAATGGCTTTTTATCATTCTGGAGATCTGCTTGCTGATTATACTGATCTTGGACTAATCAGCTCAATAAGCACGATGGAGACTTTCCAGAAGATTTATCGCCCTGAAATTTACAATGCAAATTCAGTGGCTGGGAAAATCTATCAACCTAGTCTTAAACACGATGATTATTCACTTACCCGCGTGGTTTATGACCGCGAAGAGCGCAGTCGACTGGCTGTTGAACAGGGTAAATATGCAGAAGAACATTTCATTAAGCCTTACAAAAGTCTCTTGGAACAATGGTCTGCTAATTTTACCCTTTAATTGATTACAACGCATTAATATTATACTATTATGAAGAAATTATTATTACCCACCTCTATTGTTGGAAGTTTACCTAAACCTGCCTGGCTTGCACCACCCGAAAAACTTTGGTCGCCATGGAAATTAGAAGGTGATCAGCTGCTTGAAGGGAAACAAGATGCTTTACGCATTTCTTTGCAGGAACAGCAATTGGCAGATCTAGATATTATTTGTGATGGCGAGCAGACACGCCAGCATTTTGTAACGACTTTTATCGAACATTTAAGCGGTGTAGATTTTGAAAATCGTAAAACAGTAAAAATCCGTAACCGTTATGACGCGAGTGTTCCAGTGGTCGTAGGTGAGGTTGCACGCCAGAAAGCAGTTTTTGTTGAAGATGCTAAATTCTTACGTAAACAGACTACTAAGCCTATAAAATGGGCATTGCCAGGCCCTCTGACAATGGTAGATACCTTGTACGACGACCATTATAAAAGCCGGGAAAAATTGGCATGGGAATTTGCGAAAGCACTCAATGAAGAAGCAAGAGAACTTCAAGACGCAGGAGTAGATATTATCCAGTTTGATGAACCTGCATTTAATGTGTTCTTTGATGAAGTAAACGATTGGGGAATGGCAGCATTAGAACGAGCCATTGAAGGTTTACACTGTCAAACTGCAGTTCATATTTGTTATGGTTATGGAATACAGGCAAATACTGATTGGAAAAAGACATTAGGTTCAGAGTGGCGACAATACGAAGAAATTTTTCCGAAAATTCAAAAATCAAAAATTGATGTGGTGTCTTTAGAATGTCACAACTCCAATGTGCCTTTAAATTTAATGGAACTTGTTCGCGGTAAAAAAGTAATGGTCGGTGCCATTGATGTGGCAACCAACACTATCGAAACACCAGAAGAAGTAGCTGATACCCTGCGTAAAGCTCTTGAGTTTGTCGATGCCGAAAATCTTTACCCTTCTACAAATTGCGGTATGGCTCCGCTATCTCGAAACGTAGCCAGAGGCAAGTTAAGTGCTTTAAGCGCAGGAGCAGAAATTATACGCAAAGAACTTGGGATTTAGTCTCAATGTATTAATTAGAATATGGTTTCCCTGTTTGAAGCCTGCTGTCCGTAGAATTTAACAGAGTTACTCTGCGGACAGACTAATGAATCTGGAGAATCTACGTTTATGCGCGTAGATATTTTTGTAATCTTGACTCTACGGAGAATAATATTAAAAAAACATTGAAGAAATTATTAGAAGTATTAAAAAAAGCAGGTTTCGACGGTTTCCTGTTAATGATAGCCGCTATGATTCTGATGGCTTATTTTTTGCCAAAGCCAGGCATGGTTAAAGAACCTATTTCGCTGGAGGAAATTGCCAATGCTGGCGTTTCCTTAATTTTCTTGTTTTATGGCATGCGACTGAGTGTTGAGAAACTAAAAGCTGGACTTTCCAACTGGAAAATGCACATTGTGGTCCAGTTGACAACCTTTTTATTTTTTCCGCTCCTAGTTTTACCATTTCGCCCGTTGTTTGTTAATAACGGCTACGAGCTGCTTTGGCTGGGTGTATTTTTTCTGGCAGCTTTACCGTCTACAGTATCCTCTTCCGTGGTAATGGTTTCCATCGCCAAGGGAAACATTCCCGCAGCCATTTTTAATGCGAGTATTTCCAGTTTGATCGGAGTAGTGGTTACGCCGCTCTGGGTTGGACTGTTTATAGCTTCTGCAACAGGCGATTTTGATGTCACTCAAATCGTCATAAAGTTGATTCTGCAAGTCTTGCTGCCTGTGATCATCGGCATAAGCCTCAATTCCCGTTTCGGCAGCATTGCCGAAAAATACAAGAAACAGCTCAAATATTTCGATCAGGCAGTTATTCTAACCATTATTTACACGTCGTTTTGCAAATCATTTTCCGAACATCTTTTTGAAGGTTTTACCGCCCTTGAACTTGCTGGACTCGCTACAGGGATGATGGCGTTGTTTTTCGCCGTATTTTTTTGTGTCGGACTATTCAGCCGTCTACTTGGTTTTTCAGATGAAGACCGTATTACTGTCTTATTCTGTGGGTCTAAAAAGTCATTGGTACACGGCACTGTTATGTCAAAAGTACTTTTTCAGCACAATACGATCACAGGCATCGTATTGCTGCCGCTCATGCTTTACCATGCCTTGCAATTGATTTCCGCTAGTATCATCGCTCAGGGTATGGCTCGACGAAAAGAAGTATAATTTTATTGATGACATAGCTCTTTATCTTTTTTATATAAAGGGTACTAAGGATAACGCTCCCTACTATAAAATAATGCCTTTTAGATTTTTATACTGTGAAGGCAAATGTTGCAGTATAGTATGTTTTTATCTAGTATAAAATAAGATTTTTATATTGTTTTTGGTTATATTTGAAGAATTTTATTCTGATATAAAAATAAATTAAACTTGTTTAAATTAATATTCTATGGAGCAAATAGACGATATTGATCTTCAGTTATTAAATATACTTCACGATAATTCTAAATACACTGTAAAAGAACTTGCTAAAATGGTAAATCTTTCTGCATCGCCTGTTTTTGAGCGGATTAAAAGATTGGAAAACAACGGATATATCAAGAAGTATATAGCACTCCTTGATGCAGAAAAATTAAATCGAGGTTTCATTGTTTTTTGTAATATCAAACTTAAACAGCACGATCGTAATATCGGGAATCAGTTTGTTAGCGATATTATGAAAATCGAAGAAGTTGTGGAATGTTATAATATTTCGGGTGATTACGATTTTTTAATGAAAGTTTCTGCTAAAGACATGAAACATTATCAGGATTTTGTGTTTAATAAATTGGGGTCAGTTGAAAGCATAGGGAGTACCCAAAGCACCTTTGTTATGTCGGAGATAAAAAATATGTATGGATAGTTACGTGATGGCTTAACGGGATTTCGAACCGTCGTCCAGCTTTGATTATATCTCTGACAACACCACTTTAAGACTGTTTGTTTCAAAGCAAGTCTAAGGATTTCTTATCAAAAAATCGAACCATGAAATGTTAGGTTGTAAGGCTTGAAAAATCTACATATTAGTGCATAAAAAAAGAGATAACTATTTCTAGTTGTCTCTTTTAGTAATGTTTACAGTTTAAAAAACATTTAATGAATGATTTAAAGAAATTGGTTTATTTTTCTATTGATTTGTAAGATAATTATTTTTATTTGTAAGTGGTTTGTATGTATCGTACGGGTTAAATGTTAAAATGCATTATTCACTAATATTTTTCGACTCTGAAGAGTATTGCTTGGTAAAGATCACCATTTTTTAATTCAAAATCCGATATTCATTAGGAGTGCTTCCAACATGCTGTTTGAAAAAACGCGTAAAATGCTGCGGATATTTAAAACCTAATTCATAGGCGACTTCATTAATAGTTTTTGTTGAATCGAATATCTTATTTTTAGCAGTATCTATTATTTTATTTTGAATGTATTCCTGAGCAGATTTTCCCGTTTCTTTCTTAATAAGATCACCAAAATAATTAGGAGACAAATTAAGTTCGCCGGCATAATACGCTACGGAAGGAAGTCCTAAGATATTTGGTTTATCCGATGAAAAATAACTGTTTAATAATTCTTCAAATTTTTCAACAATTCCTTTGTTGGTTGTATCCCTGGTAATGAACTGACGGTCATAGAACCTTTCGCAGTAATTCAAAAATAATTCAATATTTGAAGCAATAAGTTTTTTGCTGTGTTTGTCAATAGACTGCTTTAATTCAGTTTCTATTTTAGAAAAACAATCAAAGACAAGCTGTTTTTCTTTCTCTGATAAGTGTAAAGCTTCACTTGTATTGTAGCTGAAAAAGTTATAGTCACTAATAGTTTTAGCAAGTGAGGTGCCTCGAATTAAATCCGGATGAAAAACCAACCCATGTCCTGCGGGCTGATAGTAATCTACTTTGTTTTCTACATCAATGGTCTGGCCTGGAGATACGAAAACTAAGGTTCCTTCCTGATAATCGTAATAATTACGGCCGTATTTCAAATCCCCGCATTTTACATCTTTAAGAAATATGCAGTACAATTCAAAATTCATCCTTGAACCTGTTCTTGGTTTAGCTTTATTAAAATCAATTATACTTACTAAAGGATGCAATGTTTCATGATTATTAAAATCATTATACTCCTGAATAGTCTCGAAGTTAAATACCTGTCCCATGTCTTCATCGTTGTTTGTTACACAAATTTAACTATTTAAGTACAGTTTTAACAGCAGTCTACTCTGAATCAGTAATCTTGGTAGGAGATTCCGTAATCCGTATACCAAAAACCATACTTTTAGTTCGGAGATTTGTAATAATAGAATTATAAAATCGTGTTACAATGCAAACTATAAAATTAAACAACGGAGTTGAAATGCCCATTTTAGGGTTTGGTGTTTTTCAAATGCAGGATCAGGCAGAATGTGAACAGGCTGTGGTTGATGCTATCGAAACAGGTTACAGACTAATTGATACAGCAGCGTCGTATATGAATGAACAGGCTGTTGGAAACGGAATTAAACGAAGTGGCATTGCAAGGGAAGAACTTTTTATTACAACAAAACTTTGGGTAAGCGATGCAGGTTATGAAAATACCTTAAAAGCTTTTCAGAAATCTTTGGATCTGCTGCAATTGGATTATCTGGATCTATATCTTATCCATCAGCCTTATGGAGATATCTACGGATCGTGGCGCGCCATGCAGGAATTATACCATGCAGGAAAGGTAAAAGCGATTGGTGTTTCTAATTTCCATCCGGACAGAGTTATGGACTTAGTATCGAATACCGGCTTTACGCCGGCCGTAAACCAGATTGAAACGCACCCTTTTCATCAGCAGAATGAATCGCAGCAATTTCTTCAGGAAAACAATATTCAAATTGAATCCTGGGGGCCGTTTGCAGAAGGGAAAAATGATATTTTTCAAAATGAAATTCTAACAGCAATTGCATCGAAATATAATAAATCTACGGCGCAGGTTATCCTGAAATGGCTCATTCAAAGAGGAGTAGTGGCGATTCCAAAATCAGTCCGTAAAGAAAGAATGGCAGAAAACTTCAACATTTTTGATTTTGAATTAACAGATGAAGACATGGCTTCTATCAAAACTTTAGATACCAACGCAAGCCTGTTTTTTGATCACAGAGATCCCAACATGGTAAAATGGCTGAGTGAGCGAACATTAAACAGATAACTAACTAGAGATAAAATTTAAAATGGATAGAAGATCAATATTAAAAACGGCGGGTTTGGCATTGGCAGGAAGTGCACTGCTTCCTTTTGCTTCTTTTGCGAATTCTGGAAGAGAGGATATCATTTTAGAAGAATATAATCAGATTCCACTAACGGCTCCCGGAAAGCGAAAACTGGGAAAACTGGAAGTTTCCAGCATTGGTATCGGTGTACAGAATATGAGCCGTAATTACCAGACCACAATTCCTTCAAGACCTGAAATGCACCGAATTATCCGATCAGCTTATGATAACGGCGTCACTTTTTTTGACGCTGCTGAAGCTTACGGACCTTTGGAGGTAGAGAAAATTTTAGGAGAAGGGGTTCAGTCTTTTCGTGATAAGATTACAATTGCTACAAAATTCGGCTGGAACATTGATCAGGAGACAGGAAAACGCTTGCCGGGTTTAAACAGCCAGCCTGAACATATTAAAATGGTGGTGGAAGGAATGCTGAAACGCCTGCGAACAGACAGAATTGATTTATTGTATCAGCACCGTGTTGACCCTCAGGTTCCAATTGAGGATGTTGTCGGCGTAATACAAGATCTGATCAAGGAAGGTAAAGTACTGCATTATGGACTTTGCGAGCCGGGTCATCAAACCGTAAGACGTGCACACGCAATTCATCCAGTTACAGCTATTCAAAATGAATATTCATTATTATGGCGGGGTCCTGAAAAAGTGATTCTTCCCTTATGCGAAGAACTGGGAATCGGATTTGTGCCTTGGAGTCCTCTTGGTGTTGGTTTTCTCACAGGAGCCATTGACAGTAACACACGATTCGCACCTGGTGATATCCGCGGTATTGAATCCAGATTTTCGCCTGAAAACCTACCTGCAAATATGGCTTTGGTTGAATTAATTCAAAAATGGAGCATAGCGAAAAAAGCCGCACCGGCTCAAATTTCACTGGCATGGCTGCTGGCACAAAAGCCTTGGATAGTACCAATTCCGGGAACAACCCAAATGGCTCATATGCTGGAGAACACAGGAGCATCTCAAATAAAATTTACTGCAAACGAATGGCAGGAATTTAATAAGGATTTAAATGCCATTAAAATTGCAGGTGAAAGATTGCCTGCCGGGGTATTGGCTTTCTCGGATGTAGAAGCTCCCGAAAAAAAGAAATAATCTAATTTAAAGATAAAGATAATGGAAAAGAGAATATTAGGAAATAACGGACTTGAAGTATCTGCTCTTGGACTCGGCTGTATGGGACTGAGTTTTGGTTACGGAAAAGCAACAGAAAAAAATGAAGCCATAGCTTTAATCAGGGCTGCTTTTGAAAAAGGTGTTACTTTTTTTGATACAGCAGAATGTTATGGTCCTTTTATAAATGAAGAAATTGTTGGTGAAGCTTTAGAACCATTTCGTAAAGAAGTGGTTATTGCAACCAAATTTGGATTTCAGGGAGGTGATTCGACAAAAGGTCTGGACAGCAGTCCTGCAAGAATTAGAGGAGTGGTCGAAGCTTCACTTAAAAGATTAAGAACTGACTCGATTGATTTGCTTTACCAGCACAGAGTTGATCCCAACGTGCCTATCGAAGAAGTTGCGGGAACGGTAAAAGAGTTAATTCAGCAAGGAAAGGTAAAACATTTTGGACTTTCAGAAGCGGGTGCAGAGACCATTCGAAGAGCGCATATTATACAGCCGGTTGCAGCGCTGCAGAGCGAATATTCCTTATTTTATCGGGAACCTGAAAAAGAAATTATTCCGGTTCTAGAAGAACTAGGAATTGGTTTTGTGCCTTTCAGTCCGCTTGGAAAAGGCTTTTTGACTGGAGCAATAAATGAAGATACAAAATTTGAATCATCAGATTTTAGAAACATTGTTCCCAGATTTTCAGAAGAAAACAGAAAAGCCAATCAAACTTTAGTAGAGTTAGTAAAAACAATTGCTTCACAAAAAAATGCCGCACCATCACAGATTGCTCTAGCTTGGTTATTATCTCAAAAACCTTGGATTGTGCCAATTCCGGGAACTACAAAACTGCATCGATTGGAAGAAAATATTGGAGGAGCAGCAATTCATTTAAGCAAAGAAGAATTAAACAATATAAATCTTGCTCTTAAAAACATAGAAATTGTTGGTGCACGTTACCCACAGCAGTTGCAGGATAGAGTTGGTAAGTAAAAAATAATTATAAACTAAAAATAGTATGAAAAAATCATTTTTTAAACTACTGATATTCATTCTAACGATGAACAGTTCTTTTGCTCAAAATAATACTGCGGAAGAGGAAATAATACAGCTTTCAAAGCAAAAATGGCAATGGATGGCTGATAAGAATGTAGATAAACTTACACCATTGTTTGATGATAAATCTGTCTTTGTTCATATGGGAGGGAGTTGGGGAAAGACGCAGGAAATCAATGTAATTAAAAGCGGAGGAATTCATTATAAGAAAGCTGATGTTCATGAAGTTTCAGTAAACATTATCGATAATACAGCCATACTTTTAAACAAAATTACACTATTGGCTGTAGTGGGAGGCAATGAAGTAACCAATCCTTTTATAGTAACCGAAGTATATGTAAAAGGCATTAATGGCTGGAAGCTGGGTTCATTGTCGTTTACTAAAGTCATGACGCCTGAAAAATAAAAGAACTAAAATATGATGAATAACAAAATCATTTACAATTGGATCATTTTATGTCTGTTATTGATAACGGCAGGCTCCTCCATTACAGCGCAGAAAAAAGTAAAACAAAAGCCAATACTTATAGAAGAGCAGGGAAGCTTTGCTGTTGGCGGAACCATAATTGAAAACCCGGGAACTTTTGATCCTTATAATATTACGCCGGCAGGACAGACCTTTCACGGAGATCATGCTTATGTTTTTTATCAGATTCCAGCCAATGCGCACAAATATCCATTGGTCATGTGGCACGGCATAGGCCAGTTTTCCAAGACTTGGGAAACCACACCAGACGGGCGTGAAGGGTTTCAGAATATTTTTCTGCGCAGAAATTATCCTGTTTATCTGATCGATCAGCCCAGAAGAGGAAATGCAGGAAGAAGTACTTCGGAGGCTTCTATAAAACCAGTTCCGGATGAGCAGCAATGGTTTGGCGTATTCCGCGTGGGAATCTGGCCCGATTATTTTGAGGGAGTGCAGTTTGCCAGAGATAAAGAAACGCTTAATCAGTACTTCCGATCGATGACTCCAAATTTAGGTACAATTGATTTGAATGTTACTACAGATGCGGCTGCTGAGCTGTTTACAAAAACAGGTCCTGCAATTCTTGTCACGCATTCCTATTCAGGCGGAATGGGCTGGATGACAGCAATTAAAAATCAGAATGTAAAAGCCATTGTATCTTATGAACCGGGAAGCGGATTTTTATTTCCTGAAGGAGAGGTTCCATCGCCCATAGCGAGTTCTGCGGGAGCACTTGAAGCCACCGGCATTCCCCTTAACGATTTTATGAAGCTGACGAAAATTCCTATTATAATTTATTACGGAGATAATATTCCCGATAAACCATCAAAGAATTCCGGAGCGGACGGATGGCGTTCACGTTTGGAAATGGCAAGACTATGGCGAGATGCCGTAAACAAAAGAGGCGGCGATGTAACAGTGGTGCATCTTCCTGAAATTGGAATTAAAGGCAATACGCACTTTCCATTTTCAGATTTAAATAATATCCAGATTGCAGATCTTATGTCTGACTGGTTAAAAGAAAAAGGATTGGATAAGTAACTGGAAAGAAACAAGAAAATGAAGAAACTAACAGCAATCTGCTTTATGCTTACAACAGCTGCCTGCCTGTTTTCAGGCTGCAGTAAAGCGCAGGAAGCATCTCAGGATAAGACAGCGGTACAAACCGATAAAAATATACTGATCATGTATCTGTCACGAACAAAAAATACCAAAGCAGTTGCAGAGATGATTCATAAGAATGTGGGAGGCACATTGACAGCATTGGAATTGCAAAATCCTTATCCGGAGGATTATAAAACAATAGTCAGCCAGGTTGCCAAAGAAAACGAAACAGGTTTTCTCCCTCCGCTTAAAACCAAGATAGACAATATTGAAAAATTTGATGTTGTATTTGTAGGCTTTCCAACATGGGGAATGCAACTGCCACCGCCTATGAAAAGTTTTTTGAAGCAGTACAATCTGGAAGGGAAAACAGTTATCCCATTCAATACCAATGCCGGTTATGGGATAGGGAGCACTTTTCAAACTGTAAAAGAGTTATGCCCTAAAAGTACCGTTTTAGAAGGTTTTTCTACAAAAGGCGGAATAGAAAGAGACGGGGTTTTATTTGTGATGGAAGGCGGCAAGGAGAAAGAGGTTCAGACTGAAGTTCAAAACTGGCTTAAGAAAATTGGTTTTAATTAAATAAAAAAAAATGAAAACACTCTCGATACTTATAATGATTGTATTTGCTTGTGCAGAAGGAAATTCGCAGACTGATCAAAATCAGAGTTTAAGCAGGCAGCAGCAGGCAATTGTAAAAATTGGAGCACTTACAGCCAAAGGTGATTTAGTAAAATTGAAAACGGAATTAAATAAAGGACTTGACGCAGGTTTGACCGTTAATCAGATTAAGGAAACACTGGTGCATTTATACGCCTACTGCGGATTTCCAAGAAGCATTCGCGGACTGCAGACTTTTATGGCTGTACTGGAAGAACGTAAAGCAAAAGGAATAACCGATACAATTGGAGTAGAGGCATCACCTATAAAGGACGAGCGTTCGAAATATGAGCGTGGTAAAGCAGTATTGGCAGAGCTTACCAAGGCATCGCAGGACGGACCAAAAACAGGCTATTCTGCCTTTGCACCGGAAATTGACGTTTTTTTGAAAGAACATCTTTTTGCAGATATTTTTGAACGTGATGTTTTAACTTATTCTGAAAGAGAATTGGTAACGGTTTCTGTAATAGCCACTATAGGAGATGCAGAACCTATGCTGCAATCACATTTGAATATCTGCCTGAATTTGGGTTTAACGCCAAAACAGCTCCAGGAATTTGTTGAAATTATCAAAACAACGATTGGCGGAAAGGAAGCTTCGGCTGCACAAAAAGTGTTAAGCGAGGTATTAAAAGCCAAAAAATAAAAAATTAAAGCATGAAAAATGTATCGATTATAAAAGCACTAATACTAACCGTAATTACTATAAATATGGCACATGCACAAACTATTCAAAAAAGGTATGAGCACAATCCATTTACCTTAGTGTATGATGGCGCGATAACTAAAAATGAAAAAGGTAAAGTAAATATTCATCCCGTAAAATATAAACTTAACGGAATTGATATCGCTGCCAATGTTTACACACCTGCAAATTATGATGCTTCAAAGAAATATCCTGCAGTTGTAATAGCACATCCTAATGGCGGTATCAAAGAGCAGACAGCAGGACTTTATGCGCAGCGTCTGGCTGAGAATGGGTATATAACCATTAGCGCTGATGCAGCATACCAAGGAGCAAGCGGAGGAGAGCCACGTCATACTGATAAACCGGCAAGCCGTGTTGAAGATATTCACGGTATGGCTGATTTTATCACTCAATATGCGGGAGTAGATGCCAATCGTCTGGGGATTCTTGGAATTTGCGGCGGCGGCGGTTATACATTGAAAGCAGCACAATCAGACAAACGTTTTAAGGCAGTAGCAACATTGAGTATGTTCAATTCTGGTGAGGTAAGGCGTAATGGTTTTCAAAATTCCCAATTGGCTACAATTCAGGAAAGATTACAAAAAGCAACAGAAGCCCGCGCCCAGGAAGCTGCAGGCGGTAAAATGATTTACGCTGGTGTAGCGAGTATCACCGACGAAGAAATTGCAAAAACATCAACTGATTTATATCGTGAAGGATATGAGTACTACTATAGAACTTATGCGCATCCAAATTCAACTTTCCTTTATACTATGAGCAGTCTGCTGGACTTAATGACCTGGGATGCTGCAACGAATATGGATCTAATCAACCAGCCATTGCTGATGATTGCGGGAAGCAAAGCCGATACCAAGTATATGACCGATGAAGCTTTTCCAAAAGCAGTTAATGCAAAAACCAAGGAACTTTTTGTTATTGAGGGCGCTACTCACATACAAACCTATTATAAACAAGAATATGTTTCTCAGGCTGTCACTAAATTACTGAGTTTTTATCAGGCCAATATTTGATATTTTAAATTAAAATAAAACATTATGAAGCTAATAAATTTATCAAAAAGCACAGCGATAGCTTTTCTATTCTGTATTGTAATGGCTGTAGTTTCTTGTAAAGATGGTAAAGAACAGAAGGCAGATTTGGATTTAATTTTTCCGAAGGGCGATAAAATCACAAATAAGAATTTTACAGGAGAAGTATGGTTGAATAATCTGGCGCAGGCAGACAGCACTAATCAGAATGCTGTTGGAAGTGTAACTTTTGAGCCTGGAGCAAGAACCAAATGGCACAGTCATCCCGCAGGGCAGATTATACTCGCTCTTGACGGAGTTGGATATTACCAGGAAAAAGGAAAACCAAAAATTATTGTCAATAAGGGAGATGTGATTAAATGCCCTGCAGACGTTCCGCATTGGCATGGTGCGAGCACAGATAAGAAGTTTATTCAGGTTGCAATTACAGGACGAGAAAAAGGAGAAACGATTTGGCTGGAAACGGTTAGTGATATTGAGTACAATAAAACACAGAAACAATTATAAAAGAGTACATAAAGTTACCTAAATGGAAAACACATTAAGTAATACATACGCTGCGAAAAGATATGAGCACATAACCTTCGAACCTAAATTCTTGAGCACTTGATTTTGCTGAGTTTTTATTTTATCAAAAAATAGTGTGCCACGATTCAGCCACAAAAATTTGCTGGTTTAAATTCTTTAAAAACTGCATTAACTTTTGTGTAAGAAAAAGGATGAAGTCGAATTGATAAGTAATCAATCTTGTAAACAGTTCTTTCCAATAAAGATTATTTCTCCATCAATCATTTTATCAATTCGTACTGAAAATAAATAAAAAAAGAGGCTTAAAAGCCTCTTTTGGATTAATGTTTCCCGTTTCCTTTCCCATTTCCATTATGGTTCCCATTATCGTGGTGTCCATTGTCTTTTCCTTTATTATTTCCTTTACCGGGCTTTTGACCAATTGTTTTTTGAGGCTGTCCTTTATAGCCTTTTCCATATTTTACTTTATGGTTTTTAAAATTATCATAAGGTCTGTCACCTCTATAATCAGTCAAAACTACTTTGTATTCAGTATAAAGGTCATAATTTCTATAAGCATATGGTAGAGATCTGGTTCTAACCCATTTTCCATTATTCAGATAAACATAATTTGATGTGCTTACATCATAGTAGGTTTCAAGATCCGGCAGGTAATAATAACGAACATCTGTATAACCGGCAGGTCCCCATGCAGGAGGAGTTCCAATATTAACGTTTACTGATATCTGAGCCTGTGTATAGCTAAAAGAAAGGAACAGTATTCCAATCAAAAAATATTTAATAGTTTTCATAATGTTACTTTTTATTCATTAACATATTTGATAGAACAAGAAATGTGCCTAAAATTTATTTTTACTGTTTAAGTATCTGAATATATTTTATTTGTATTTGATGTTAATGCTTATAATATCCGAAGTCATATTAGTAGTTCTGGTATAATGCCCGTAACGTATTTCTAATGTATTCCAGTGTTTAAGTCCAAAGATTCCGTTTATAGGTGTAAATTTCATTCCCATTCCAAAGAAACTGCTGTCAAACTTAGATAAATCATAATTGCTGGTATAGTATTCATCAGCTGCAGTATGTTCTCCGTATGGTTTAAAATACTTTGTTCCTGTCTGGGTATAATATCTGTAAAACGGACTCACTGAAAATGCCTGGGTTAATTTCACAGGAATTTCAAGATCGGCAGTATGTGCTTTTAAGCTCCAGTCATCAGTGTAATATCTATAATAAGCACGAATAATTAGATTATCTCCCAGGAAATAACTGGTCCTGATTCCCAGTGGAATTTTAAGTCGGGTATCCGGCATTTTTTCCTGATGCACTGATCCGTCTGCAAAATATACTCTATGAAAAGGAAGGCTTAAATATCCATTTTGGCTGATTATATCGCCTACAAGCATTACCTGAAGGTTTTTGTTTACCACCTGCGAGTAGCTTAAAGTTCCTGCAAAAGTATTACGGTTCGCGCTGTCGTAGCCTTCCTGGCCTGGAGGACGGAGTTCGACGGGTTCAATTAGTTTTAACTGATCTATAAAGGTTTGAAATTTAGCCGTAAATTCTCCGTTTCTGTCTTTTGTTTTTTGTGAGAAGCTGATATTTCCTCCGAAAGACTGATAATCAAACTCGGTTGATGATGAAACCCCAATTCCCAATGTTCTCCCTTTTTCTTCGTTCTCTCTCCAATAAGTCAACGAAGGATAGAAGCGGTTGTCTGAAGATGATGCAGATGAATTGGCGCTCAAATCAATCATATCTGATGATGCTGAGGTATAATGGTCAATACCGGCTTCGATATCAAAAGTATGTTTGATTCCGGTTTCTCCGTATTTTACTAATTTTACATCGATAGTATTTGCAATATCTGTAAGGTGTTCAGAACCAATACCTCCAGTAACGGCAGAATTGTTTCCGTCCTGTTTATAATAGCTGGAAACCAGATTTACTTCTTCCAGTTTTAATTTTTTGCTTTTATAACTGGTAGAATCCGCAGGAACGTTTTGTGCTCTTGCCTGAAATAGTGCCAATAAAGCAAATCCTGTTATGAATATTCTTTTCATTTTTTGATCTTATGAAAGTTAGTTGCACCCGCAGCCCCCGCCGCTTTTTCCTGAATTGGCTCCGGAAGCTCCCTCGCGGTAGGATTGGAAACTGAGTTCTGTTTTTTCGATTTTCCTGTTCGAAAGCACCATTTCAGAATCGTTGATTTTTCCTTTCTGGTATTCTTTTACCGATGTGCAGGAGGTGAGCAGAATGCCGGTAAAAGCAATGCTGCAGCATAGTGCGAGCGCTTTTTGTTTTGGCTTTTTCATTTCAGGTTGATGTTTTTTGAAGTGTAAATTTTGTTGTTATCGTCTATTATTATGCAATATAGATCCGGTATCTGATCTATTAAAAACAAGCCTGCCTTAATTCCCATAACCGCTATTGGGGTTGCCATTGCATCTGCAAATTCTGCATTTGAGGCAATAATGGTCACGCTTTTTATTCCGGTTATTGGCAGTCCTGTTTTTGGATCAATGGTATGCGAATATTTTTTGCCGTTAATGGTTACGAATTTTTCATAGTTGCCAGAGGTTGCTACCGCTTTATTGGATATTTCCATATACGAAAAAGCACCATTTGGAGCATCAGGATTTGCCACGCCAATGGTCCATTTTTTTCCATCAGGCTGCAGTCCCCATGCAGATAGATCTCCGCTGGCATTTATAATGCCGCTTTGAACATTGTTTCTGATTAGGATTTGTTTGGCCATTTCAGCCGCATAGCCTTTTCCGATTCCTCCAAAACCAATCCGCATTCCTTTTTCTTTTAGAAACACAGTTGTGTTTTCTCTGTCAAGGATTATGTTTCGGTAATCTATAAGGTGCACCATTTTTAAAGCCGTTTCGGCATCTGGCAGCTTGGTCATGGACTTGTCAAAATTCCAAAGGCTTTTGTCTATGCTTCCATAAGAAATATCAAAGGCTCCTTGTGTAATTCTCGAAATCCCGATAGACCTTTCGATAAGATTAAAAACTTCCAGATCTACTTTAACAGGCTTAATTCCTGCATTTTCATTAATGAGATTCGTTTGACTGTCATTTTTATAAGTAGTCAAAAGTTTTTCGATTCGCTTGATTTCTTCAATGGCGAGGTTGATATTCTCATTTCCTGTTTTCTCATTTTGGGACACAACTGTAATGGTAAAGTTGTTTCCCATGAGCTTTAGGGATTGTGAATATTTTTGATTTTTCGTTATGTTATTTTCGGCTGTCACAGATCGCTTTTATTTCGGCAGTCCACTCATCAGGTGTAGTTTCTGGTTTTCCGTGCCAGGTTTTGATTACTTTACCATCTGCATCCAGAAGAAGTGTTAAAGGAAAACTTCCTTCTTTATTATAAATTTCGGCTAAATCCTCGTTGCGCTTCACTTGCTCCGGAGTTCCAAGGTTTTTCTTTTTTCTTGGAAAATCAGCATTAACCAACACTAAATTTTCATTTGCCATAGCTGTGAATGTTTGACTTTCGAGATAGTCTCTGCGCGTTACGATGCAGGGTCCACACCAGTCTGAACCAGAGAAGTTCAATAGAATTAATTCGTGCTTTTCCTTTGCAATTTTTTTTGCATTATTAAAGTCGGGTTCCCAATTTATAGGAAGCACTGTTAACATCAGGAATAATGTAATTAGCTTCATTTTGGCGTTTGTTTTTAGATATATACGAAATAACGAATTCGAAGGGGTCTTATTTTTTTTTATCGCTTAAGATTTGATTAATTTTTTCAAGTTTTATACTTCTGTTTTTCTAGAATAAATTGCTTGAAATTCAGAACGATATTTTTGTTTTTCTTGTGTTGGCAATAGTCAAATTGATTCTTCAAGTTCATTTTAAAAGTACGTTCTGGCATTTAATTTCAAAATGTTTTTAATCACTTTTTAAATTGATTGGGATCATTTTTAATTCTGCTTTATTACTTCAAATTTGCTTAATGATCCAGGTCTTAGAATGGCGTGGAATTTAGTTTCTGTAAAATTTAAAGTTTTTGCCATGAAAAAAGATAACGATGTTTTACGCAAAGAAGCAGTAGAGGCTATCAAATGGGAGCCGCTATTACGCTCAAATGAAATTGATGTTACTGTTCAAGACGGGATTGTTACCCTTGGCGGAACAGTGGATAACTACACACAAAAAAAAGAGGCGGAGCAGGCAGTTAAAAATATTGCAGGTGTAACAGGAGTAGTAGACGATATTAAAGTTGATTTATTCTTTTCTGCTATTAGAAGCGATACCGAAATTAAAGCTGCTGTTAGCAAAGCGCTGCATGAAAATTGGGCTGTGCCTGATCATAAGATAAAAGTTAGTGTAGAGAATGGATGGGTAACACTAGATGGGATTCTACATTGGAATTTTCAAAGAAAAGCAGCTGATAACGCTATTCGATATCTGGCAGGAGTAAGAGGGGTGATTGACAATATGAAAATAGAAGCTGAAATAAAAGACGAAATGACAAAAGAAATAGTAGAGAAAGCCCTTCGCCTGAGCTGGATTCTTGATTTTGATAATATTAAAGTTAGGGTCGAAGGCAAAACAATATACCTCAGCGGTATTGTTGATTCTCTTTTTCAGAAAGATGAAGCAGAAAGAATTGCCTGGAATACGCCTGGTGTATGCTATGTTGACAATGAGATTGTTGTAGAATTTAATTAATGTGCAAAAGACTAATACATTAGATATGAAAAGTAATGAAGTTTTACAAAGAGAGGTGCAGCAGGCAATTAAATTAGAACCCCTACTGCATCCAGCAGAAATTGGTGTAATAGTAAAAGAAGCAATAGTGACCCTTACAGGAAATGTGGATTCACTTGTGAAGAAAAAAGAGGCGCTGCATGCTGCCAAGAAAATAAAAGGTGTTGCTGCAATTGTAGATGAAATAAAGGTTTTTATTGAAAAATCAGCTGTAATTTCAGATCAAAAGATTGCCGAGCAGGTTGTTAATGCTTTTAATGAAAATCATATTATACCTAAAAAAGCAGTCTGCATTACAGTAGAAGACGGCTGGGTTATTCTTGAGGGAATTTTACCTTGGAGTTTTCAAAGAGATATTGCTGCGGAAATTGTTGAAAATCAAAAAGGAATAGTAGGATTAACAAATAATATTAAACTTAAGAGAGAGACATTTCATCCTGTAGAAAAAGAGCTGCTTGAGAAAGCGCTTCAAAGACATTGGGCTCTTGATCTTGATGAAATAAATATTGAGGTTGCAGGAGCGACCGTGCAGCTATCTGGAACAGTAGGCTCTATTTTACAAAAAGAGGAGGCAGAAAAAATTGCATACAAAACTCCGGGAGTAATCAAAGTGATAAACCATTTGAAAGTGAATCTGGAACAGCCTTATCTCTGTTAGGAGATTTAAAAAATGTAAACCATGAAAAATGCAAAACCTCGTAACGATTCGTCAGAAATTCAGTTTTTAGAAGGGCCGCAATCGAGGTTAAGCGAGCTGAAGTTTATATTAGGTATTTTGTGGGAACTGATAAGATGCTTCAGAAAACTGTACACTATTGGTCCTTGTATTACTTTTTTTGGATCTGCACGTTTTAAAGAAGATCACCCTTATTATGAATTTACAAAAAAAGCCTCCGGCGAGTTTGCTAAACTTGGTTTTACCATAATGACTGGAGGTGGGCCAGGCCTTATGGAAGCTGCAAACTTGGGAGCAAAACAGGTTGGAGGAAAATCAGTAGGATGCAATATAAAACTTCCTATTGATCAGGTGCCAAATTCGTACCTTGACAAGTGGGTTGTGGCAAAACATTTTTTTATCCGAAAGATTCTTTTAGTGAAATATTCTTTTGCCTTTGTAGTTATGCCTGGCGGTTTTGGAACGCTGGACGAATATTTTGAAGCGCTTACGCTGATACAGACCGGAAAGATTAAAAACTTCCCTATTATTATATTCAATGCAGCATATCATAAAAACCTAATTGATCATATTAAGCATATGAAACAGCAGGGAACTATAAACGAGCTAGATTCAAAATTATTCTTGATAACAGACGATATTGAAGAAGCAAGACTTTTTATCATGGAGCATAGCATTAAACATTACGGCCTAAAACCAAAATTCAAAATTTAAATTTTTTGTATGTTTTAAAATGGTTTAAGTAAAATTCTATACTGTTGGTAAACATTTGTAACTGCTAAAGTTTTTTGTCCTTTTGTTTATGAAGATTCGTGATTACATTATGTTTCAGCATATCACTTATAATTAATCTGCCATATTCGTGTGCAAGAGCAGGAGCACTAGAAGGATTAAAAGACTGGGTTTTGGCTGAATAGACTAATTCTTGATTTGGCATTAGAAACAAGCTACTTTCCCAAAAGTAATAAGTGTTATTTACATAATATCCGTGTTCATTTATTTTACTATATACGGCATTATAATAAACATCAAAATTATTAGTATCGGTTTCTGCAGCGTCAAACATGCTTTTGGGCGCATGATAGGTTTCTTTTTGTTTATCAAGCAATACAATTGTTAAAACAGCAATAATCCCATTTTGCTTTAACTCTTTTATTATCTGTTTTTGATCCTGGCCCTTATATGTTTCAAAATCATAAATATCGGATGAGGCGGCAGCATCGTAGCCAAGATTACACAAGTCGTCAGCCAGATGATTTTCCATTTTCTGCAGCAGTCTTTTATCAGATTCTGGCATTAAGCCAACTACTATAATGCGACCATGTTGCAGACTAGATGCTTCTGTCGAGTGCCAACTGCTGGTAATATTTGAACTGGAACATTGAACAAAAAAGACCGAGAATATTAAAAGACTGCTTACAAGTGGTTTCATATCGTTTTAGAATTAGAATTAGTTTTCAATAAATAAAATTATGATTTCCAGCTCGATCAAAATATGACCATAATCACCATTTGTGAATATATTTTTTAAATATGAAAAATTGCTGATTCAATGAGTATTATATGAATATTAAACATCAAAAAGTATGAATGCAAAATTCAACATAATGGCTGCTATAACTTTACTGATATATTCCTGCCAGAATAAAAATTCGTCAAATGAGGAAGGCCTTAATGCAGATTCAATAATGAAAAGAGAAAATATTGAGCAGCAGACCCTTCGAAAATGGTTTTCATTTAATAGGGAATCAGATAGTATAATTGCATCTGTGGAGTTAACTATTAAGAATCAAGAGAAAAGTATGAGTGTGGATGGTGAAAATAAGACTGAAGAAAAGAGGCTGGAAGAGGCGAAATATCACCTTGAAGAATTGAAAAGAAGAGTCAGTTATATTAAAGAATATGAAACTAGCACTGAAAGTTTTAATTCCTCAGTTGTACATCAGCTTGATTCACTGAAGCTAGATTATCTTCAGGAAAAACTTAAACTTGAAGCGGCTTTATGTAGATTGCAGGAATTTAAATCGCCTTAATCGGGTTTGCCTGCTGAAATAAATTTAAAAAACAGCTTATTGGACTTTTAATAATAACAATGAAAAAAATTGGCTGGCAAATGTAATCTATTTGCCAGCCAATTTTCATTTTCTAAAAACAAGCATAGGTGTTCTTGTATCAAAACCCTTTTCGGATGTTTTGATAGGCTGAAAAAGCTGTCCAAACCAGCTTCGATCCTCTTTGGCAAACATGGTTATGATGGAGGGTTTGGCTCTCATAATATCAATTTGCAGGTGGCGAAGTAATGATACTTCGGGATTTAGCTTTTTAAAATGAAAATGCACAATATTGGATTTATATTGATGTTCTATTTCATGTAGTTTTTTATTGATTTCTTCCTCTTCGGTAAAGTAATCATAATGATATATGGAAATCGGAGCATTAAATTCTGCAGCAAACTTTTTAATTAAGGGCAATTCAATTTTTATGTCTTCAATGTCAGATGGATATAAGACAGAATTTAATTGCTTCATTCTGTAATGTCTTGGTACAACAAGAACAGGAATAGGAGAATCGTGTAAAATTTTGCTGGTATGGCTGCCTAATAGCTTATTGGCCAGACCACCGCCTCTGGTGCTCATGCAAATATAATCGGCTTTGATTCTTTTTGCACAGTCCAGAATAGCTTCATTTACACCCAGCTTATTTTCGACTATATAATTAATCTTTTCTGGTTGTTTATGGGTTTGCCTGTACAGAGTATGTATAAATCTTTTTAAGCTTTGTTCTTGCATTTTAGTGTCAGGTTCCGGAAGGCCAACAAAAGTAACAGATGAAAAAGGATCAATGATAAATGAACTGTTTACATAAAGAAATGTAAGTTCGTAACCTGCTTGTGCAGCAAGCTGTATGGCAAATCGTACTGCCGGTTTGGAATTATAGGATAAGTCTGTTGTGACAAGTAATTTTTTCATGTTTTCTAATTATTAATGCTGTTAATTGGAATCAAATTTCATTTCATTTACATATAAGTTTACTTTTTTCCATTGTCTGCTGCTAATTTTAGTTGTATCAACGTCCGTAGTCCAGTCTAATCCGGGAAATAATTTTAATCTGTTAATTACGCGTTTTTTGTATCCAAACGCAAAACGATCCCCCCGCATCTGGAAATCTATAGTTTTGTTGCGGTTGCCTAGGTTTTGGTAAAGAATGGTCTGCGTTTTCCAGTCGCCGCCCCAAGTCAGAAAAGATTGGATAAAGCACAGGCAACCAACAATCAAAATTGTCAGCAATCTTGATTTCGTTGTTTGCAATTTTCCAAAAAGCTGTCCTGCAATAAAAATAAATGAAATTGCAGCTGCCAGCAATATTACAAAATGTACAATCGAATTATTAATGTATAAAGCTGTATACCGATTTAAAAAAAGCAATAGAAATGTAATTGCGAATACGATATTAATCATCAAAGTTTTCATTGTATCTCGTCTTAAATGAACAATGCCATTAAATTAATGGATATCATTTGATTCAGATTCCTCTTCAAAAATATTGGAGAAGCTATTTAAATCTTTCTCATATGTTTTTTTATCTTTTCTATTTAGTCTGAAAATGTAAATTATCATAATGAGTACGAAAGCACCAGTAACAGACAGTATAATCCAGCTTGGTTCCATGATATTTGATTTTTAAATTAATTTTTCCTTTTAGTCAGATTCTAAAAATTATGCAGTTATGTAATTTTTTTTCAAGTTTTAAAAAAGAGAGTAATCTCTCTCTTTATTACAATACTGGAGTGTATTTATGTTCTACAGCCAGCTGATTGTCAACAGCCCAGATGCCAGGAGTTTTCCAGACTATTTTTTCTGCCAGATCTTTTTGGTAAATGGAAGAGACACTACCAGTCAAAGTAACTTTTGTGCCATCTACCTTAATTAGAATATTTTCAGAATGTAAGGTCCAGTTGCTGGACAGGGCTTTTTTTATGCTGTGTTTCTCAATCTCGTTTTGTATTTCCGCTTTAATTTTGATGTGATTTGTCACACCTCTCACACCTGAAAGATGCCCAATAGATTTTTCAGCTGCTTCTTTTTGATAGTTCCAAGTCACATGTCCTTCAAGTGTGACCCATCCTTTTTCCACCTTAACCTGAATGTTTTCCTGAGGAACATTCCAGCTGTCAGTTAAAGCTTTTAAGGCATCGCTGGCAATATCCTCATCTGTTCTTTGGTTGCTGGAATACTTTATTTCAATTTCCTCGACAACAGCTTTTACTCCATCAACATTTTTGGTGGCATTTTCAGCTTCGATTTTTTTATAGTAAGCATCGACTGTTCCCATCAGCGTCACAATTCCATCTTTAGCGGTTACGCCAATTTCTGCCGCATGCAGCTGTGGCTCCCATTTTATGGCATTTTGAACGTCTCTTTGTAATTCTTCATTTGTTTTCATTATAATGTTATTTAGAGAGTTAGATAATTTAATTTTTCCGCTAATAAAACTCCAGTGTTTCATTATTTAAAAGAATTTGATTTTCTTTTTCAGCTGGAGAATTCTCTTTCGGAATATGTATTTGTAGCAATACACGCATTTTGTCTATTTCTGCTGCAGTTTCATTTGCACAGAGTATAAATTTTCTGGCTTTTATCTGAGTATGATATTTTATGGTTGTGTTTTTTGAAAACGCTGCAATTACTAGTGGTATTATTGAGAGTATAAGTATAATTAAGCAGGCAGCTATAATTGGAACTCTGAGATAAGGCAGTCTAACAATCAGGTTAAAAAACAACAGAGTACCAAATATGAGCCCTGACAGACCAATGGCAAATAATCCGGTAATACTCCATTTTTCCATTTTGTCATAAATATTTTGATAGCCTAAAACATTTTGTTCTGTGTAACATTCCATCCCTATAATAGAGAGCTTTGTAATATCATAACCATTTTTTTTGAGTGTTTTTATGGCCTCCTCAGTATGTTGCTGTGTTTGAAATTGAGCAATAAAAAGTTTTTGATTTTTCATGGTTTTTTGTTTTTTAGTAAGTAATGCGAACTAGTATTCTAAGAACTGTTTTATAATTTTTAAACTGTTAAAAATGCTCTTTGAGTAGTTTATTTTGTTTAGTAAAAGTGCATAAAAACATTAAAAAGTAAAATGATCTTAGTCATTCACGAAACTATTTGCTGTTTAAATTATTTAATGTCTGGTACTGGAAAATGTGACTAGAATCATTTTTTATAGTATGCTAATAGTTTAATTTAGTAGAACACATGCCTCTAAAGAGCTATATAACAGGAAAAAAAGTAAAATGGAAGCTTCACAGGAATTTCAGGTAGATTTGCATTGGCAGGAAAGTCAAAAGGCAATCTTAAGTGCTGTTATATTTAATGATGTTATAGAAGTGGCTTCGTATTCTTGTTTAAAAAAATCAGATGAAGCTGCTTGGTCTGCAGAACATTTATTTATTGCTTCTGTAGAAAGTTCTTATATGACAGGATTTTTTAGGGCTGCAAAACATGAAGGCCTTACATTTAAAAGTTATAAAAGTACAGCCCGAGCATCTATACTCATCTCTGATGAATTTTCAGAGATAACAGATATTGTAATTAGACCAGTAGTTGTGATCACGGAAAGGGATAAGATTAATAGAGCTTTGAAAATATTGTCAATCTGTAGGGATCACAGTGTAGTTTTAAAGGCTTTAAAAGTGAGACTGCATATATTTCCTTCAGTTATAATATCTTAATGCATTTTAATCATAATTTTTCGCATCTTTATATATAATACTGCATTCCAGCCTAATTTTATTTCAAGATACTATGAATACTGACGAAAGGGAATTAAAAGGATTAAGTTTTAATGAGGCAACTGATTTAAGAAAAAAATTTGGAACTAATACTTATAATCATAAAAAAGAGGACCGGTTTTTAGTTTTTTTTAAAAGTATATTCGGAGAACCAATGGTTCTTTTATTACTAGTGGCTTCAGTAATTTATTTCATTAATAAACAATACAGTGATGCTGTATTTCTTTCAGCTTCAATCTTATTAATTGTTGCCATTTCACTGTATCAGGAAAAAAGAAGCCAGAATGCTCTGGCAAAGCTTCAGGAATTTACACAGCCTTTATGTAAAGTGATTAGAGAAGGGCAGCAGCAAAATATCAAAACACAGGATATTGTGGTGGGAGATTTTGTAATTGTCGAAGAAGGCGGTTTGGTTCCAGCTGACGGAATTATTTTGCGATCTAATGATTTTTCTGTAAATGAATCAATACTGACAGGTGAATCTATGGCTGTTTTTAAAGATTCGGAAAAGGAAGATAATAAGGTTTTTTCAGGAACCAATGTGGCCAGCGGTCTTGCAATAGTAAAAATAACAGAAATTGGAAACCAGACAAGACTGGGTAAAATAGGGAGCAGTTTGGAAGCTATTGCCGAAGAGAAAACACCATTGGAGCTTCAAATTGGAAATTTTGTAAAAAAAATGGTTTTTGCTGGGGCACTAGTTTTTATTTTGGTATGGAGTATTAATTATTCCAAAATAGGCAATGTTTTAGAAAGCCTTTTGATGGCACTAACTCTGGCTATGAGTATCTTGCCAGAAGAAATTCCGGTCGCTTTTACAACATTCATGGCATTAGGAGCCCGCAGACTTATGAAAATGGGTATTGTTGTAAAACAAATGAAAACGGTCGAAACCTTAGGCAGTGCCACAGTAATATGTACCGATAAGACTGGTACCATTACGCAGAATAAAATGGAACTTGCCAAGCTTTATCTGCCATCTGGTTCAGAAGTTAATGCTGATACTTTTACACAATTAAAGGAAACAGAAGAACTGGTTGCTACTGCCATGTGGGCAAGCGAACCCATTGCTTTTGATCCTATGGAAATAGCGCTTCACAACAGTTATAAAAAATTTACCAACAAGGATAGGAGAGCCGCTTTTAAAATGATTCATGAATATCCTTTATCAGGCAAACCGCCTATGATGACCCATATTTTTGAGGATGAATCAGCCAATCGAATTATTGCGGCAAAAGGAGCGCCAGAAGCCATATTAGAAGTGTGCCATCTTACAGCTGAAGAAAAAGAAAGGGTAACGGCTGCGATGAATAAACTAACCGAGAAAGGTTATAGAGTGCTTGGCGTTGCGGTAGGAAATTGGCACGGGAATAATTATCCGGAAACCCAACAGGAAATTCCATTTGCATTTAAAGGTTTAGTTGCTTTTTATGATCCTCCAAAAGAGAATATTAATGAGGTCTTGCAATCATTTTATAAAGCAGGCATAGCAGTAAAAATTATTACAGGAGACAATGCAAAAACCACTAATGCAATTGCACAGCAAATCGGTTTTAGAGGAGGGGATAAGACTATTACTGGGGATGAGCTTATGAGGATGAGCGATGCTGAACTTCAGAATAAGGTAATGGATATTAACATTTTTAGCAGAATGTTTCCCGATGCCAAACTGCGAATCGTAAACGCTCTGAAAGCAAACGGACAGATTGTTGCTATGACAGGAGACGGCGTAAATGACGGCCCTTCGCTCAAGGCGGCACATATAGGCATTGCAATGGGAAAAAAGGGAACTTCAATAGCAAAAGATGCCGCTTCGCTAATTCTGGCAGACGATGACCTTTCTAAAATGGTTGATGCTGTTGCTATGGGAAGAAAAATCTATACAAATCTAAAAAAGGCAATTCAGTATATTATTTCCATACATATTCCTATAATCCTGATTGTATTTTTGCCGCTTGCGCTGGGATGGATTTATCCCAATATATTCAGTCCGCTTCATGTAATTCTGCTGGAACTTATCATGGGGCCAACCTGCTCTATAATTTATGAAAATGAACCTGCAGAAGCAGATACGATGCAGAGAGGACCAAGGTCTCTTACAGCAACATTTTTTAATGCAAAAGAACTTGTTGTGAGTATTCTTCAGGGTATTGCTATAACTTTAGGTCTGCTGTTTATCTATCAATGGTGCATTCATAATCAGGGAGATGAAGACAGAACCCGAAGCATGGTTTTTCTCACGTTAATTACCGCTAACATTGTTCTCACTTTGGTCAATCGATCTTTTTATTATTCAATCTGGGTTACCCTGCTGTATAAAAACAAACTGGTTGCTATGATAATAAGTATTACAGTGCTTTTAACGATAGTATTATTTGCCGTACCTTTTCTTCGTTCTCTGTTTAGTTTTGAATTGATTACTTTCTACCAGCTGGTTCTATGTTTTTTAGTGGGTTCAGTATCTGTTTTATGGTTTGAGGGAATAAAATATCTTAGAAGGAATAAATAATGATTTCTAAATTTCTATTTCACTACCCATAAACGGAACAGTGCATTTAAATCCATATTTGTCCTGGATTTTAATTCTTAGTTCTTCTGCCGGAAGGTTTTCTCCGTGAACTAAATAAATGCATTTTGGATTGTTTTTAAGAGCAGAAAGCCAGTTTATCAAATCTTCCTGATCGCCATGTGCAGACAGCCCTTCAATTTGTACAATTTTAGCTTGTACTGGATAATATTTTCCATGAATTTTAATTTCATTAGCTCCATCAAGAAGCTTTCTTCCGCGAGTGCCTTCTGCCTGATAGCCCACAATTATGACAGTAGTTTTTTCAAGACCTATATATTTTTCAAAATAAGACAGCACTCGGCCGCCGGTAACCATACCGCTTGCTGCAATAATTACTTTTGGCTGAGGATCTTCAATAATGCGCATGGTCTGATCGAATTCAGAAACGATTCTGAACATTTTGAACATTTCATGGCAATCATTGACAGAGAGTTTATGCCACTGCATATTTTCCAGAAAAACATCAAGTACGCTGGCACCCATAGGAGTGTCAAGGATGTAAGGAATGTTAGGTATTCTTCCTTCTGTTTTAAGTTTCCATAAAAGATACATTATGGATTGCGCTCTCTCGACAGCAAATCCTGGAATAATTACGGTTCCGTTTTGTTCGATAGTACTATTGATATAGGTTTCCAGCTCTTTTTTCACGTCGAGGTCAGGATGCAGGCGATTGCCGTAAGTGCTTTCTAAAAAAATATAATCGGCCACTAAAGGTTTTGTTGGCGGAAACATTAATACGTCATCATCCCGCCCAATATCGCCTGAAAAGACTAAAGTTTTACCCTCAAGAGTCAGTGTAATGCTGCAGGCACCAATAATATGTCCCGCACTCGAAAAAACGGCATTAATATCATTTGCCACAACAATTGATAGATTGGGCTGTATTACTTTAAAAAAAGGGATAACATTTCCTGCCTGAATTACGGTATATAAAGGTTCTGCCTTTTCATGTTTAGAATAATGTTCTTTGTTGGCTTTATCAGCTTCTTCTTCCTGAATTTTAGCGCTGTCTAAAAGAACGAGCTGTGCTACTGCTTCGGTTGGACTGGTGCAGTAAATTTTTCCTGTAAATCCCTGAGCGACCAGTTTTGGTAGCCAGCCGCAATGATCCAGATGGCCATGCGTTAAAAGCACATAATCTATACTTGCGGGTAAAATTGGCAGCGGTTCCCAGTTGAGTTCCCTAAGTGCTTTAAGCCCCTGAAAGAGCCCGCAGTCAACCAATATTCTAACACCATTGCTTTCTATGAGTGTTTTGGAACCTGTTACAGTTCCAGAGCCTCCTATAAATTTAATTTTCATCTTATATAAGTTTACAAATTTGTGAAGCTTCTTTCAATACATTTCGAACCCGGTTTTCGCTAAGTCCAATTTTATGAAGACTATGAGAATCGTTAATAAGATCTTTTACAAGCAGCTGATCCAGAATTAGCAATTTTTCCTTTTCTACCATAGATAAGGTTGTGAGGCAGGTAATAGGATAGAGCCCTCCTTTATCAATTTTACTTTTGATGTTGTTATCTTTTGGATAGTCCCAACTTAAAAGGTTTATTCCGCTGCAGTTTGCGAAACTTTCCGCATCTTTAGTAAAGCGATTATTGGTTACTATTATACAGGAATTAATAGTTTCGCTATTAGAAAAAATAGTATGCGTTTTCACTTTAAGGTCATTAAAACGAGAAAGAATGTACATCGGAACTTTTACATCAGAAGAAGCTTCTCTGCTGCTGTGAAATTTACATTCAATCATCGAAATCAGATTCTCTTTTTTCAGCATTACATCTACTTCATGCGAGACACATTTTCCCTGCAGCGTTAAGTTGGTTCTGGTTTTAAAGCCTTCGGCAGCATATAATCGTGCAATAAATTTTTCAAAGAAAAAACCAGCCGGGCCAAGCATTTGTAAGGCAGAACGCAGATTATAACGCGCTGCATGACCATTCGAAGCTTTTTTTAGAATAGCAAAAGCCATTTTGTATATCTGTTTGGTCGTTATTCCCTCGTACATTTGACTCTGTATTTGAGCCAGCGATTCTTTAATGAGTTCAGGGGCAGCACCCGATTTTTGAAGAGAAAGCCTTAATTTTTCTATGTCGAAAGGAACAACATGCCCTGAGTGCTTAATTACTTTCATAAATTTTTAGTTGATCCCTATTACTTAAAAAGTATAGGATTGTTCAACCAAAATTATAGCAGATTATCTAGAGAAGGGATGATCAAAATCACTTAATAAAATGATTTTGATCATAATGAAAGATTAGTTTTTTATTTTGCTGAGTTTTTCCAAATTGAGTACATGAATGGTACTGGCTGTTTTCTCAATCAGTCCTTCTTCTTTAAAATCGCTTAAAGTGCGACTTACTGTTTCTGGAGAAGTTCCTGAAAATGCGGCAAGATCATCCCTGCTGAACTTGATGCTGGAACCATCCATGCCATGCTGTACTACTAAATGGACAATACCTTGGGCAATTCTCTTTCGCACTGACATATAGGCTATCTGCAAGAGGCGAACCTCTTTTTCTCTCATGTCATTGGCTAGAATTTTAATGAATTTTGCGCCTACATCCGGATAAATAAAAAGGAGTTTATCGAGCTGTTCAGTTGGCAGAAAGCTCAAAACGGTTTCTTCTAAAGCTATTGTGGTATCATTATAAGTGTCATTAGAAAATAAAATACTGATGTCGAGGTAATCATTCTCTTTAAATACGCCTGTAATGAGTTCACGCCCGTCTTCGGTTAATTTTACAGTTTTCACTTTGCCGCTTATAATGTAATAAATGCCCGTTACATTGTCCCCCTCATAATGAATATACTGGTTTTTTTTATAGTGCCTTGTACTTCTTTCCAGCATTATTTCCTTGAGTTTTACCAGTCCGTCCTCTTTAGAAATAAGAGTGTTGAGGTTTTCAGCCGTTTGTCCGTAAAACAGCTGCTGCAATTCTTGTTTTTTCAGCCTCGCTTCTATAGCCCGTAAAAGTTCCAAATCGTCAAAAGGTTTAGTGAGGTAATCATCTACTCCGAGTTCCATACCTTTACGAATATCGGCTCTCTCTGCTTTTGCGGTTAAAAATATTACAGGTGTGGTCTGTGTTTCTGGATTCTTTTGGAGAATGTGTAATACTCCATAGCCATCAAGCTCGGGCATCATGATATCACAGAGTACAATATCAGGTTTTATTTTTAGCGCTATTTCTACTCCGGCTTTTCCATTGTCGGATGCAAAAACTTCATATCCTGATAGTTCCAGTATTTCAACAACATTTTCCCTAATATTGTCATTGTCTTCGATAATAAGTATTTTAGTCATAAACGCGGCAGTTCAATAGTAAATAAAGTTCCTTTGTTAATTGCACTTTCAAAAGAAATGGTGCCATTCATCAGAGATACATATCGTGAAACAATGTGCAGTCCGAGACCGGTTCCCGGTAAATTTGCTGTATTATGAGCCCTAAAAAAAGCTTCAAATAAATGTTCATGATCTTCCTCAGGAATACCTATGCCATTGTCTTTTATGTTTATTGTTATTGTACTGGCATTAATTGAGGTAAAAAGCTCAATTTCAGTTTCTTCTCCCGAGTATTTAATAGCATTAGAAACAAGATTAATGATACAATTTTTGAGCAGGTTTTTATCTAATTTTACTAAAGTGACTTCTGTGTTGGGAATGGTTACGATTTTTTGCTTTTTTTTGGTGAGAAGCTTTAATTCACTTATAATTTCCTTTATAAAATCCTGAAGATCAAAACAGGATATCTGGAGTGTGATTTTATTAGATTCCGCTTTTTCAAGAAGCAGAAAATCATCCAGAATAGTCGTTAGGTTTGAAACAGCACTTTTAATTTTTCTTATGTGCGTTTCAATTTTTGGATTATTTAAATCTTCTGAATAGCGCTGAATCAAAGAAGTGGAAAGATGAATGGTGCTGAGCGGTGTCCTGAATTCATGGGAAGCCATTGATAATAGGCGGCTTTTAATTTTACCGAGTTCTTTTTCTTTTTCCAGTGTACTGCTGACCTCTTCCTTAGTCTGAGTTAATGCGGCAATTGTTTCATTTAGCGAATGGGTACGGTCTTTTACTAATTCCTCTAGATGCTGCGTGTACTGCATGAGTCTGTTTTCGGCTTCTTTTTGGTGGCTCATGTCATGAATAAAACCTGCAAAAATTCTTTCTCCTTCAAATTTCACTTCACTCACTCCAAGTCGGAAGGGGAAAATGTTGCCGTCTTTTTTTCGTCCAAGCACATCTCTGTCATGGCCAATAATATGAGGAATTCCGGAAGATTTATAACTTTCTATATATGAATCATGTTTTTCCCGGTCGGGAGAAGGCATCAAAAGTGAAATGTTTTTACCGATTACTTCTTCTGGATCATATAAAAAAAGCCGGCAAGCAGAAGGATTTATAGATTCTACAATTCCTTTTTCGTTAATTGTAATGATACCATCGATTGCATTCTCAATAATTGCCTTTAAAAGTGCTTGATTTTTCATGTTGCAATCGGTTTTTGGTCTAACAAATGTCGCAAAATGTTTTTGATAACCAATCTATTAGAGACTTAATTTTTGCTAAAGAAATATTGAGTTGTTTGTAAAATCATGTTTTAAGAGGTATAAGTATTTTTCTGTTCTGCAATATCATTTTTCAGAACGGAGTTTATAGTTTTAATGCCATTTAGCAAAGCATCGGCATTAAAGGAAATACTGTTGATTCCCGCCATGACCAAAAACTTTGCAAAGTCTGCTGAATCACTTGGCGCCTGCCCGCAAATTCCAATTTTTCTATTCATTTTGTTAGCCGTCTGAATCATTTGAAGAATAAGTTTTTGAGATGCTTTATTATCTTCATCAAAAAGGGCGGCGATTAATTCAGAGTCACGATCAATACCTAATGTGAGTTGCGTTAGATCATTTGAGCCGATAGAAAAACCATCAAAAATTTCCGCAAATTCTTCTGCCATTAAAACATTTGAGGGTATTTCTGCCATGACATATATTTCTAGTCCGTTTTCATGCTGTTTTAAACCGTGCTCTGCCATAATAGCAATGACTTTTTTCCCTTCTTCAGGAGTACGGCAAAAAGGGATCATGAGTTTTACATTGGTAAGACCCATATCATCTCGAACTGCTTTCATAGCCTGACATTCAAGCTTAAATCCTTCGCGATATTTTTCATGATAATAACGTGAAGCGCCCCTAAAACCAAGCATTGGATTTTCTTCCTGAGGTTCAAAAAATGTGCCTCCAAGAAGACCTGAATATTCATTGCTTTTAAAATCGCTCATTCTCACAATAACTTCTTTAGGATAAAAAGCGGCGGCTATTGTTGCCACACCCTGCGATAGTTTTTCGATGAGGTAATCAGCTTTGGTGTCATAATTTTCCGTGAGTTTGTTAATTGCTGTGCTTTGAACCGAATCAACTACTTTATCGGGATGGATCAGCGCCATTGGATGTATCTTTGCATAATGTGTTATAATAAATTCAATACGAAGCAGTCCCACACCATCATTAGGATAAAAAGAAAGTTCAAAAGCTTTATCGGGCTCAGAAGCAATAAGCTGGACTTTTGGTTTTCTAGGCAGTGTAATTTCTTCAAGCGCTGTGGTTGTTTGTAAGTATTTCAATTTATCTTTATATACATATCCCGTTTTTCCCTCAGCACAGCTTATTGTGATTGCATCGCCATCTTTTATTAACTCAGTGGCATTCTCAGTTCCTACTATAGCAGGAGTTCCAAGTTCACGGGCCACTATCGAAGCATGACTTGTTCTTCCTCCTTTATTAGTCACAATTCCGGCTACTTTTTTAAGGATAGGGTCCCAATCTGGGCTAGTGAAATTAGTAATGAGAATATCTCCTTCTTGTAGTGCTGAAGCATCTTTAGGTGAATGCAATATTCTAGCAATGCCACTGGCAATAGCATTTCCTATAGCTTCACCGGTTATGATTTCTTCTCCTTTTTTTTCTAATTTATAAGAAGTTATACATAAAGGATTGATCAGGGAATGTACAGTTTCGGGTCTGGCCTGAATGATGTAAAGCTCCCCATTCATACCGTCTTTTGCCCACTCAAAATCCATTGGTTTGTTATAATGATTTTCTATAATAAGCGCCCATCTGGCCAATTTTTCAATTTCTGAATCCTGAAGGACAAATTTATTGCACCATTTTCTCGGAGTTACTTTTAGAATAGTTGAATTGACACCGGCTGAATTTTCATTGTAAATAAGCATTTTTGTTTTTGTGCCAAGATTTTTTTGCAGAATGGCTTTTTTATTGTTTTTAAGAGAAGTTTTAAATACAAGAAATTCATCTGGAGTTACAGTTCCCTGAACAATGGTTTCGCCCAAACCCCAAGTACCTGCAATATGAATCAAATCACGAAATCCTGACTCGGGTTCAAGCGTAAAACCTATTCCGGAACAGGCCAGATCTGAGCGAACCATCTGCTGGATTCCTACTGAAAGGAATACTTTATCATGATCAAAACCTTTATCTAATCTGTATTTGATTGCTCGGTCTGTATAAAGAGAGGCAAAACAGCATTTAACGGCATATATAAGCGGCATAGTTCCTTTTATATTTAAAAACGAATCGTGCTGCCCTGCAAAACTAGCATTATCCAAATCTTCTGCTGTGGCGCTGCTTCTTACGGCGACGTTCATTTCATTATCTTTAGATAAGTCTGTATAAGCAGATGAAATTGCAGTTTGAAGATCCAGCGGGAATTTTGCATCCAGCATTAGCTTTCGGGCTTTTGAACCGATTTCGCTTAAGTTCATAAAGTCTTTCTTGTCCAGAAGTTTCATCAGTTCATCTAAAGGAGCATTTAAACTATTATAATTTATAAAGTCTTTATGAGCAGTTGTGGTAATGGCAAAACCATTTGGGACTCTAATTCCCTGCGGAATAAGATTGTTATACATTTCGCCCAAAGAAGCATTTTTGCCGCCTACTTTACTACTATCATTAATCCCGATCTGATTAAATTTTAAAATATACTTTTCCATTTTCATTGCTTTTAAAATCTCGTATTTATGGCTTTAAATTCTCTAATAAAGATAAGCTGATGCATAATTATTAGAAATGATGGCAGTCATTTAATACGTTTTTTTAGAGTTTTAAAGACTTTCTAATATGTGATGCAGATCATTTTACGGCACTAAATAATAAATGACATTTGTGTACAGGATTAGATAAGACAAAGATTTCTAATTCTTAAAAAAAAGGTTTTAGAATTTTTATAATTGAAAAACTGCAACATGAAAACAAAAAAATCACAGGAGAATAATATATCCGTTTTTGAAAAACTTAGAAAAACAGATAAAAGCGGTCATGAATTTTGGAGTGCTAAAGAACTTGCTAAACTGCTGGATTATCCTAAATACAGTTTATTTTTGAAGGTAATAGATAAGGCAAAAGCAGGTTGTATTAATGCTGGCCAGGAAACAGGTCTACATTTTAAAGATGTCGGTCCTATAAAATCAGTGGGTGATGATTTACAAAGAAACAATGGCGATATAAAACTATCGCGTTATGGCTGTTATCTTGCAATTCAAAACGGAGATCCAAATTTGAAACCCGTTGCTTTGGGACAAGCCTATTTTGCAACGCAGACTCGTTTACGCGAACTGAGCCAGCAGAAGCATAAAAATTTAAAAATAGTAAAAGAGAGAAGGCTTTTTCTTCGAGAAGAACTGGCTAAAAGAAATCTTCAGCTTGCAGGAGCAGCGCAAAAAGCAGGCATAACGAAACCTGCAGATTATGCCTTTTTTCAGAATCATGGCTATAGAGGACTTTACGGAGGATTAGATGTAAAAGCGATCCGTGAGATCAAAAACCTAGACGCAAATGAAAATATTCTGGATTATATGGATAGTGATGAATTAGCGGCCAATTTATTTCGTGTTACACAAACTACAGAGAAGCTCAAAAATGATAATGTTCATGATATTGTTGATGCCAATAGTGTTCATTTTACCGTGGGATTAAAAGTTCGTAAAGCACTAGAAGATGCTGGAAATACTCTTCCGGAGAATATGCCGGCAGTTGAGGATATTTCTTTGGCAGAGAAAAAAGATAAAGAATTGAAATCCAGAAAAAGTAGCAAAACAAGAACTATTCACTAGATGAAGAGAGTAAAATTTTAATCATTTAAAAATTATAGTTTTGAGTACAACAGAATTTTTATTTCGATTAATAGCGGCCTTAATTGCCGGATTAATTATTGGTTTTGAAAGGCAATGGCATCATAAAGAAACTGGGCTTACTACAAATATGCTTGTAGCAACTGGAGCTGCCGCTTTTGTATTATTGTCCATAAAAGTTTCAGCCGTAAATTCAAATATTGATGTTACGCGAATTACTGCCCAGATTGTTATGGGAGTTGGCTTTCTGGGAGCCGGAGTTATTTTTAGAGAAGGACCAAATGTACATGGTTTAAACTCGGCCGCTACGCTATGGTGCAGTGCTGCAATTGGCTGTATTGCAGCTTCGGGATATTTTATTGAAGCATTGGTGTGTACACTTTTAGTTGCGATAGTGAATACCGTTCTTGAACCAGTAGATCAATGGCTGCGAAATAGAAAATAATTATAGAGACAAATTTCTATTTTATACTAATGAGAATAGTTAATCAGTTTTGAATAATAATCGAAGGAATTAATTAAGTAATTTATATGAAAACAAAATTCTACATAATAACCTTCATTGGTCTACTATTTTATTGCTGTCAGCAAAAGGACTCGATTGATTCAAACGAAAATATTGATTTAGATTCAGTTGAAATCTCTGGCATCGATAATGAAATGCTTAGAGAATGGTTTTCCTTAAACAGACATTCAGATAGTATTGTGGCTTCTGCACGGCTTATTATAAAAGAGAGGAGAGACGAGGTTGAATTTCATCCACAGGATGAGCGCGAATACATCACTACCTGTATTAATGAAGCTCAGCAGCATCTTGACGAATTGAAAAGAAAGGTGAAATACATCAGAGAATTTGCTGTTCAAATTAAAAAATATGATCCCGAGGTACAGTACAAGATTGATTCGCTAAAAGAAGATTACATTCAGGAGGAACTAAAGCTTAATGAGTCACTAAGCCACTTGTATTAGTTTAAAATTAAATATACTGTCGATTAAATGATTAAAAAACAGTATGTTATTTCTATCTTTATAAGATGTTAAACGACTAAAAATAATTTTGAAATGAAAAATATACTATTGACATTCATGTTATTAATTGCATTAGCAAGTTGTAAAAAAGAGGCTAAAGATTCTGCAGATGCCATTTTTTATGGCGGAGATATCATAACTATGGAAGGCAGCCAGCCACAGTACATAGAAGCGGTTGGGGTAAAAAACGGGAAAATTATTTTTGCGGGCTCAATAGCTGAAGCTAAAAATTTTAAAGGGAGTAAAACGGAAATGAAAGATCTAAAAGGCAAGACAATGCTTCCGGGATTCATAGATGCACATGGCCATGTTTGGAATGCCGGATTTCAGGCAGTAGCAGCTAATCTGCTTCCAGCTCCTGATGGCACGGGTAATGATATTGCAAGTATTATTTCATTGCTTAATAAATGGAAAGCGTCTAACAAGAATGCTATCGGAAAATACGGCTGGATAGTGGGTTTTGGATATGATGACGCACAATTGAAAGAAAAGCTTCCTCCAACTGCAGATGATCTAGATAAAGTATCTTCAACAATCCCTGTTATTATTATACACCAGTCCGGGCATTTAGCCGTAATGAATCATAAAGCTTTGGAAATGTCGGGTTACAATGCCGCATCAAAAAATCCTGCAGGCGGCGTGATTAGAAGGAAAAACGGATCTAACGAACCAAATGGAGTAGTGGAAGAGATGGCTATGTTTGCACCGCTTTTTAAAATGATGGGAACACTCGACGAGGAGGCTAATGAAAAAATTGCAGAAGCAGGTCTAAAATCTTATGTAAGATTTGGCTTTACAACTGCACAGGAAGGAAGAGCGACAAGTGATGTCTGCAATACATGGCTAAAACTTGCTGCTAAAAACAAACTCACTATTGATGTTGCTGCTTATCCTGACATACAGAGCCAAATGGCTTATATGAAGAAAAATGGCATTCAAAAAGAGTATAAGAATCATTTTAGGATTGCGGGGGTAAAACTCTCACTTGATGGTTCTCCGCAGGGTAAAACGGCATGGCTGACAAAACCCTACATTATTCCGCCTCCAGGCCAGCCTAAAACTTATGCCGGCTATCCTGCATTTCCAAAAGAGAGCGATGCCATTGCCCTTGTAGATTCTGCATATGCAAATAACTGGCAGATTTTAGCCCACTGTAATGGAGATGCGGCTATTGATGAGTATATAGCAGCCGTAAAGCATGCCACCCAACTATATGGAAAAAAAGACAGGCGTACCGTTGCTATACATGCACAAACAGCACGCTTAGACCAGTTAGATGCAATGAAATCCTTAGGAATTATGCCTTCTTTTTTTGGAATGCATACCTATTATTGGGGAGACTGGCATAGGGATGAAACATTAGGGAAAGAACGAGCTTACCGTATTTCGCCTGCTGAAACAGCTCTTAAAAAGGGAATGATTTTTACCCAGCATCATGATGCGCCTGTCGCGCTTCCTAATAGCATTATGATTTTGTATTCTGTGGTGAACAGAATCAGCAGAAGCGGGGATGTAATTGGGCCTGAAGAAAGAATCAGCGCTTATGACGCTTTAAGGTCCATAACGATTTGGGCAGCCTATCAATATTTTGAAGAAAATAATAAAGGATCCCTAAAGAAAGGAAAATTGGCTGACTTGGTAATCCTTGATAAAAATCCTTTAAAGATAGATCCTTTGAAAATCAAAGACATTCAAGTGGTTGAAACGATTAAAGAAGGAAAAACTGTATTTAGGAATGCTGCTTTTAATTAAAATTAATTATTTGCCGATTGCTGATGGTTTTTTGCCAATTCTGGGGCTTTGCTGTCTGCACTGGTAAATTCTGTTAATTTCAGATGTTTATACTGCCACGATCCAATGAAGGTTTTTTAAATTTACAAAATTGCTTGAATCACAGATGAAAAAGAGGAAGAGCAGATTTGCAATCAGTTCGAGAATGGATGAGACTTATGTAAAAATTAAAGGTATTTGGTGTTATTTATATTGTGCTGTTGATAAATTGGGTATAGAGGGGACTTTCTTTTGACCAGAAGAGGACAGGGAAAGAGCGTCCAGTCGTTTCTAATTAAAGCAATAGACAATAACAGTCGGCTAACGGTAATAAATGTAAGCAAAAGCGGTTGGAGCACCAGTGCAATAAGAGTTTACAGCAAACTTTCTTTTTCCAATATAAAAATTCGGCAATGTAAATATCTAAACAATATTATCCAGCAGGATCATCATTTTATAAAAATGGAGAATACAAAATGCTGCAGTTTTTAAAAGTTCTGAATCGGCCAGGCGAACGTTAAGCGGTATTGAGGTTGTACATGCTAAGAAAGAATCATATGGTTAGGTCAAGAATATCTATGTTTAAATCATTCTGTAAATAGGCGCGCTAACTTTTAAATTACTTAAATTCTTATATTTGATTTTGGCAGATGTGAAAACCAAAGGTCAAAATATTTGTTTTTCTATATAGTTTCAGTTTTTTGCTTTAAAGGAAGGGTAATCGTAAACTCTGCACCGTTGTCTTTTTCCCCTGCAGCAGTGATTTTGCCATGATGCCTTTCCGCAATTTTTCTGCATAGGGCAAGGCCTAGACCATTTCCCTCGTACTCATTTTTTGAATGCAGTCTTTCAAATGCTGTAAAGATCTTTTCCGCAAACTTAGGGTCAATTCCAATACCATTATCCTTTATTTTTATCTGTACGCAATCTTGGCCGTCAATAACAATGGTGGAGCTTGTTATAACAACTCTTGGTGGCTGGTCAGCTTTGGAAAATTTTAAGGCATTTTGTATCAGGTTATAGAACAGCTGGTTAATTAAAATCGGCGCGCCTTGAATTTGCGGAAGATCACAGGTAACTAAAATAGCATCTTTCTCTTTTATGATTAGTTCCAAATCTATTTTTATATCTTCAATAACCTCATTGAGATTGATTGTTTCGATGACCTGTAAAGTTTTATCCAAAGTGGAATAGGTTAGAATCCCCTCGATGATATTTTCCATTCTCTGGGCAGACTGGCTTACCTTATGAAGGTATTTTTTAGATTTATCATTAATATTGTCTTCAATGTCATTTCGTAAAAGGGTATTGAAAATTTTAATTTTTCGCAGCGGTTCTCGAAGATCGTGGCTCACGACGCTGGCAAAATGCATCAGATCACTATTAGAGCGCGTGAGCTCATTTGTGCGGTTTGCGACCTGCTTTTTTAGTTCGTCCTGAAATTCCTTATGCTCGTGTATATCCTGAACAATTCCAATAATGGTCTTTGCAAGCCCGTCTTTGTCCTTGATAATCTTTCCATTGATTTTAGTCCAGCGATAAGAGCCGTCATCATTTAAAATACGCGCCTCATAGCATATTTTCCCGCTAATTACAGCTTCCTTATGCGCTTTTTCGCGCGTTTGAAGGTCTTCTGGATGAAGTTTTGCAATTAAATCGTCATTTGTTGTTTCGCTTCCAATGGAACAGATCGCATTGAAATTGCCCGAAGTTTTGATTTTTTTTGTCTCAAGGTCGATCTCGTAGCTTCCTATACCGGAACTTTCTATTGCTATGGTTAATCTTTCGTTCGATTTCAGGACTTCTTCTTTTGCGCGCTGCAAATCTGTAATATCAGCACCGGTGTTCAGCACGCCATACACTTTTCCATCCTGATCAAAGAGCGGGATAAAACTATAATTGAAATAATGTTCCTTGATAATTCCGTCTATTACCAAATCTACTTTTTTGGCTACAGCATGAAAGGCTGTTCCGCTTTTAAGAACGCCAAGGGCCTCATCCAAAATCTGCTGCTTTTCAATTTCAGGAACAACACTCAGATAGGTTTTACCAAGTACGTCATTTCCTTTTCCCCATGTTTTGATCATGGCATTATTAGCTAATGTAATTTCTAAATTATCTCCCACATAGACCCCGACAGGCAAGGGAATAGCGTCAATTATATTTTGTAGAAGCCTTGGATCTCGGTACATAGCGTTAGGTTTTTCTGGTGTATTTGCATTAGCGAAGCTATTGGTTTTTAAAATTTTACTGTTACATGAACTCTACATTGTGTATCATAATTCCAATAATTTCCAGCTGATTATTTCTGCTTTGTTGGAAATGGTCCGCTGCTCTTTACACTTAAAGCGTCTAATTGCTCTGCTTCGTTTCTGCAGCTGCTTTTTCTTACAGTTTTACACTCTTTGACACTAAGGTAAAGCTAGCCGGCTTTCAATCCTTTCTTCATTAAGGCTTTTGCATAGGCTTCTTGAATGCAAACTGATATGCGATGGCCTCAATAGGACTCTGCCTTCCCATCCCATCTCAATTATGCGATTCAAGTCAGGATCAGCAAACTGCCGTTTTAATTTTTTCAGACTTGCATTTTGTTCGGAATTTCCAGTCGGGAATTAAGGAGAGCATCACTAAATTAAACAAAATAATTTTTATTTTGTTTAATATTTGTTTAAAATGGTTAAACAATTAGTATCTTTAACATACAAAAATCGCTTTCTGTGAAAACGCAGTTTAGCTTTTTGACAATTAACAGATAATACCTTATTTTTTTTTTAAAGCATAATAGAGACAGTCAGACCGGTTTTTTAATTTTAATCTTTAAAAAATGAAAACTATTGTAATTGTTGGCGGCAGTAAAGGAATTGGGAATGCTGTCTTACTGCAGAATCTTGAAAACTGCCGGGTTGTCAATATTAGCAGAACAGCTCCGGATATTGCCCATCCGAATTTAATTCATTTTTCAGCCGATGTGCTTCGGGATGTTTTGCCTGAATTTGAAAATATTGACGCCCTGGTTTATTGTCCGGGATCCATAAGCCTCAAACCCATTCTAGGCTTAAGCCTGGATGATTTCAGGAATGATTTTGAAATTAACGTGATGGGCGCCGTCAGGGCAATCCAGCATTATTTGCCCGCATTGAAGAAAGGAAAGAACCCTTCGATTGTTTTGTTCAGCAGCGTCGCGGCAAAACTCGGAATGCCTTTCCATGCCAGTATTTCGGCCTGCAAAGCAGCAGTGGAGGGACTTGTCAAATCACTCGGTGCCGAACTTGCCCCATTAATACGCATCAATGCTATTGCCCCCACTATTACAGAGACTTCTTTGTCGGCATCCATTTTAAGAAACGATCGTATGAAAGAAAATATGATCGAGAGACACCCTTTAAAAAATTACCTAAAACCCCAAGAGGTTGCCCGTATGGCAGGATATCTTATCTCTGAAGACGCAGCCTCCATTTCAGGCCAGGTTTTCGCCATGGATTATGGTTTGGTAAGCTTTAAAATATAAAACAGTTCGAAGATGAAAATTCTACTAACAGGCGCAACAGGTTATATTGGTAAGAGGCTGCTGCCCTTGCTACTGGATCATAGAAATGAGGTGATTTGCTGCGTCCGGGATAAAAACAGGTTTTATTTTCCTGAAGAGTTTGAAAATAAAATACAGGTTATAGAAGTTGATTTTTTGGATCCGGAAAGCCTGAGGAATATACCCCATGATATAGATGCGGCCTACTACCTGATCCATTCGATGTCCGGAGCTTCCAATTATGATCAGCTGGAAAGCATTTCAGCAAAATATTTCATTGAAAAAATAAACCAGACAAATGCAAAACAGATTATTTATCTCAGCGGAATTGTAAATGATAAATCACTATCCAGACATTTGTCATCAAGAAAGGCGGTAGAAGAAATTTTAAAAACCGCAGTAGTGCCCTTAACGGTGCTTCGTGCCGGAATAATAGTAGGATCGGGAAGCGCTTCTTTTGAAATAATACGCGATCTGGTGGATAAACTGCCAATTATGATTACTCCAAAATGGCTCAATACCAAATGCCAACCGATTGCTATAAGCGATGTTTTAGAATTTTTAATCCGCTCGCTGTTAAACCCGGCAGTTTATAGTGAAAGTTTTGATATCGGGGGACCTGATATATTGACCTACAAGGAAATGCTGCTGGAGTTTGCAAAAGCAAAAAAACTGCAGAGATACATTTACACCGTACCGGTGATGACCCCGAAATTATCGTCCTACTGGCTGTATTTTGTGACTTCAACTTCCTTCAAGCTGGCCTCGGCATTGGTCAGCAGCATGAAAGTGGAAGTCATCTGCCGAGATAATAGGATTAATAGTGTGCTGGGAATCACACCCATATCTTATCGGCAGGCATTAGAAAGGGCTTTGAAAAAGATTAGTAATGATGATATCATTTCAAGTTGGAAAGATTCCCGCGTAAGCGGACAGTTCAAGGGCAATGTTTCCCAATATCTGAAGATCCCAAAAAAAGGCTGTTATATAGATAGAAGAAAAAGAACAATCATAAACAGGGAATATACAATTGCACGAATCTGGTCTATAGGCGGAGAGACAGGATGGTATTATGCCGATTGGCTTTGGGATCTGCGCGGGTTTATCGATAAGATTTTTGGAGGTGTCGGCACCAGAAGGGGAAGGACACATAAAACGCAGATACATGCAGGTGATGCACTGGACTTCTGGAGGGTGGTATACGCCGATAAGAAGCAGGGCAAACTGGTTTTGTATGCCGAGATGAAACTTCCGGGCGAAGCCTGGCTGGAGTTTAAGATAATCAACAATACCTTATATCAGGCGGCCACTTTTAAACCCTGCGGTCTTATGGGCAGGCTGTACTGGTATGCTGTTCTGCCATTCCATGGCTTTATATTTGAGGGCATGCTTAAAAAATTAGTTTAGGGATTTGGATAGCATTGGCTGGCTTGACACTACTTTACATATAACGCTATTTTCAATATCCTGCAATTTCTAAGGGTTTGTAAATTAGACTTAGGAGCATTAAATTTGGTTCTGTCGCATCTAAGACTAAATTTTATCTTTGGTTTTTCAAAACTAATAAAAAATGAATACTAAAGGTCATTGTTATCCAAAATATGTAATCCTTCAGGCAGTGTATTTTAAATTAAGATTTACACTTAGCTATCGTGACGTTGAGGAAATAATGAAGATTAGGGGGGTGATTGTGGATCATGCAACGATTCAGCATTGGGTATATAAGTTTGCACCTTCACTTGAGTCCGAGATGAGGAAGAGAAAAGGCAGAGTAGGGACGAGTTGGAGATTGGATGAGACCTATATCAAAGTAAAAGGTATTTGGTGTTATTTATATAGAGCAGTGGATAGGTCTGGTAATACAGTTGATTTCTTATTAACTAAAAGAAGACAGAGAATGAGTGCCCAGTCATTTCTAATTAAAGCAATTAGTAATAACTGTAGTCCCAGAGTAATAAACATCGATAAAAGCGGTTCTAATACTGCTGCGATCAAAGTCTATAACAAACGTTCGTTCTCAAAGATTAAAATCCGACAGTGTAAATATCTCAACAATATTGTAGAGCAGGACCATCGTTTTATAAAATGGCGCATTCAAAATGGACTAGGTTTTAAAAGCTTTGAATCGGCCAAACGAACATCGAGCGGAATTGAAGCTGTGCATATGCTAAGAAAGAATCAGATGGTTAGACCAGGTTCATCTATGTTTAAATCATTCTGTGCACTGGCGGGCTAATTTTAAATTACTTAAATTCTTATATTTCATTCTCGCAGATGCGACAAAACCAGCATTTGTTAGTTTAGCCATTTCATTATATAAAATTATTACGCTGTATGTTAAAAAATAATATAAAAATAACTCATTTTGTTTTATTAATGAGTCTGCTTAATTTTTTGTTCTTTCATTTTCCTTTTTACACCTATGTCTTCAATAATGTTGATTATAAAAGTTTAAACGGTATAATTCTGGTTATAAGTTTAGTAATTCTAATGTTGGTTTTAAATGCGTTTCTTTTTTTTCTGCTATTTTCGATCTCTCGTTATGTTGGAAAAACGCTATTGGTTTTGTTCTTTATAATCAATTCAATTGCAGTTTACTTTGTCAATACCTATAGTGTAATAATAGATGAAAGCATGATTGGTAATGTATTCAATACCAATTATGAAGAGTCAAGTAGTTTTTTCTCTTTTAAATTAGTGCTGTATATAATCTTGCTAGGTTTTATTCCGAGTGTTTATATCATAAAAGCTAAAATAATAAACGTAGCCCTGAAGAAATTTTTAACGATGTCTTATCTGGTTTTATTATTTATTGTCGTTTTGGTTTTTGCTAATGCAAGCAATTGGCTGTGGATTGATAAGAACTCAAAACAATTAGGAGGTCTTGCAATGCCTTGGTCATATTCAGTAAATACTTCGCTTTTTTATATCCATAAATACAAGAAGAACGAAAAAGAGATTCTATTACCTAATGCAGTAATAAAAGATAACCAGAAGTCGGTTGTAGTTTTAGTTATAGGGGAATCTGCAAGGAGCCAGAATTTTTCTATGTATGGTTATGGAAAAAACACGAATCCGCTACTTTCTAAAACACAAAATGTATTTCATTTTAACGCCAATTCTTGTGCTACATATACTACTGCCGGAGTGAAATGTATTTTAGAACACACTAATAGTGATGATTTGTATGAAATTTTGCCCAATTATTTGTATAGAAATAATGTAGAAGTTATCTGGCGAACTACCAATTGGGGTGAACCTCCGGTGCATATAGAAAAGTATCAAAACAGAGAGGTTTTAAAGAAGGATTGTAAAGGGAAAGAGTGTGATTATGATGAAGTTCTTTTAACAGGATTAAAAGAGCAAATATTAGCCAGTAAGAAGAACAAAATATTGATAGTTTTGCATACAAGTACAAGTCATGGCCCCACATACAGCAAGAAATATCCGCCTCAATTTGAGGTTTTTAAACCTGTTTGTAATAGCGTCGAATTAGGAAAATGTTCTCAAAACGAACTTCTCAATGCATATGATAATACGATCGTTTACACTGATTTTATTCTTCATAATGTAATTGAAGATCTAAAACAATTAAAAGAGTTTAAAAGCACCATGATTTTTGTTTCAGATCATGGAGAATCTTTAGGTGAAAAAAATCTATATATGCATGGAGTTCCTATAAGTTTTGCACCTAAAGAACAATACGAAATCCCTTTTATTGTTTGGGTATCCGATGGCTCAAAACAACTTAAGCCTACTAAAACATTGACTCAAAACAATGTGTTTCACAGTGTTTTAAATTTTTTAAATATAGAAAGTCCTATTTATGATGAGAAGATGAATATTTTTAAATAATGAACATCAGGATTTATTTTAAGAAGATCACAGAAGTACCAATGAGAAGTTTTGATCTATTTAAATTTTCGTAAGGTTAACTTGAGAGGACAAGTAAGCCTTTTAATACTATATGTAAAAAACTGGTAAAATAGCTCGATAAAGAGCAAAAAAAAGCTAAAACGAAAGTTTTAGCTTTTTTTCTAAGAGTGACCTCGACTGGATTCAAACCAGTAACCTTCTGAGCCGTAATCAGATGCGCTATTCAGTTGCGCCACGAGGCCTTTTTTATTATCACTTTAGCTATTTTTTTGTAGCTTTGTTGATTGCTTATTGCGGGTGCAAAGATAGACATAAATGTGAGATAAACAAGGAAAAAATAACATAAAAATAAAAAAAAATGCAGTTCGAAAATTATATACGTGATATTCAGGGTTTTCCGAAAGAAGGAATTTTATTTAAAGATATCACACCTTTGCTAATTAATCCAGAAGCGCGAACAAATTGCCTTAGAATTTTGCGAGATTCTTTAAATGGGGAAAAAATAGATAAGGTGGTTGGTGCCGAATCTCGTGGTTTTTTCTTCGGAATGTTATTGGCGCAAGAGTTAAATGCCGGATTTGTTCCTGTAAGGAAACCAAAAAAGCTTCCGTTTGATACCATTTCTGCTTCTTACGAATTGGAATATGGTTCTGATAGTTTAGAAATGCATACCGATGCCATTAGAAAAGGGGATCGAGTTTTAATTCACGACGATGTGTTGGCTACTGGTGGAACCGCAAAAGCAGTTTGCGAATTGGTAGAGAAATTAGGTGGCGAAATTGTACAATGTAATTTCTTAATGGAGTTGACCTTTCTTAATGGAAGAGATAAAATAAAACAGTATCCAGTTTTTGCTGCAGTAACATATTAATCGAAACGAAGAAAAGAAATCTGGTGCCGTAAAGGTTTAAGCTTGATTTCGTCTTTTGCAACGCATTTAAGGCTAGAAAATGATGAATTCATTATTTAGCTTTAAAAAGAAGATTGAAGCTTAACAATGCGCCCTGTTCGGTTTCTGTTTAAACTTGAAACCTGAAACCTGAAACAAAAACAAAAACCCGACAAAATGAATTGTCGGGTTTTTTATTTTAAAAGAAGAAAGAAGTTATCTTAAACTTGCACCAAGTTCAGTTTCGAAAGTCTGCTGTAATTTAGACATGATTTTATCAATTTGAGCGTCGGTTAATGTTTTAGTATTGTCTTGAATGGTAAAACTCAAAGCGTATGATTTTTTTCCTTCTGGTAATTTATTTCCTTGATAAACATCAAATAGATTGATGTCTTTTAAAAGTATTTTCTCTGTTTGTTTTGCCAAGTTGAAAATGCTTTCATAAGTCGTTTTTTCATCGATTAATAAAGCCAAATCTCTACGAACTTCTGGATATTTAGGAATTTCAGTATATTTAATTTTTCCTGTAATAATTTTTAAAACCAAATCCCAATTAAAATCGGCGTAATAAACGTCTTGCTTAATACCAAAATGTTTCAAAATAGGCTTTTTAATAACGCCCATTTCAACCAAAATATCATTGTTGTATGTAATTGCTGTTCCTTCAGAATAAACATCGGATTGAACTGGCGCATTCGAAATTTTTTCAATTCCCAAACGAGAAAGAATCGCTTTTACATATCCTTTCAACAAGAAAAAATCTGTTGTTTTCTGCGGATTAGTCCAACTTTCTTTGTTTCTGTTTCCAGAAATCAATAAAGAAAGGTGTTTATGTTCTTCATAACCATTTAAATACTTATGGTATGTTTTTCCGAATTCAAATAATTTTAAATCTGAATTTTTTCTATTGATGTTATAGGAAACTGCTTCTAAACCAGAAAACAATAAAGATTGGCGAAGTGTAGCTAAATCACTGCTCAACGGATTCAGCATAGATACATTATGCTCTTCTTTTAATGAAGCCGATAATTTCGCGTAAGCTGCAGTTGTCAATGAGTTGGCCATCATTTCATGGAAACCTTGCGAGTTCAACTGTGAAGCAATTACGTTTTGTACTTTGTAATCTTCAGTTCTTGGCGAATTGGCTACTGTAGCATTAAATTTCTTAGAGAAGTTAATGTTATTGTAACCGTAAACTCTCAAAATTTCTTCAATTACATCAATTTCGCGCTGAACATCTACACGATATGCAGGAATCGTTAAGCCTAAACCAGTATCAGAAACACTGTTTACTTTAATATCTAAAGAAACCAAGATTTTTTTAATCGTATCTTTTGGAATTTCTTGTCCAATAATTTTAGAAACATGGCTGAAATTCAACAAAACAGAAAAATCTTCAACCTTTTTAGGATAAACCTCTACAACATCAGAAGTGATTTTTCCGCCCGCAACTTCCTGAATTAGAAGTGCCGCACGTTTTAAAGCATATTCTGTAATCGTTGGATCAATTCCTCTTTCAAATCTAAAAGAAGCATCTGTGCTTAATTGATGTCTTTTTGCCGTTTTACGAATGCTTACTGGATCAAAATACGCACTTTCTAAGAAAATAGAAGTAGTTCCTTCAGAAACTCCAGATTTTTTTCCTCCGAAAACTCCAGCAATACAAAGTGGTCCTTTTTCGTCACAAATCATTAAGTCTTCTTTGTGCAAAGTTCTCTCAACATCATCAAGAGTAACAAATTTAGTTCCTTCTGCAACTGTCTTTACAATAATTTTTCCGTTGATTTTGGCAGCGTCAAAAGCGTGTAAAGGTTGTCCTAATTCATGTAGAACATAATTAGTAACGTCAACAATATTATTTTTTGGAGTTAAACCAATCGCTTTTAAGCGGTCTTGTAGCCAGCTTGGAGATTCATGTACAGAAATTCCAGAAATAGTTACACCACAATATCTTGGAGCTAAATGATTATCCTCAACATTCACATCAATTTTAAGCGTACGCATGTCAACTCTAAAATTGCTTACAGAAGGCGTAATCAATTCTACGTTTACACCACGCTGTAGCATTCCTGCTCTTAAATCACGAGCAGTTCCAAAATGGCTCATTGCATCGGCGCGGTTTGGTGTTAATCCGATTTCGAAAACTTCATCATTTGCAATTTGAAAAACTTCAGAAGCAGGAGTTCCTGGAACCAAATCTTCGGCCAAAACCATAATTCCGTCATGGCTATTTCCTAGACCTAATTCATCTTCAGCACAGATCATTCCGTGGCTTTCTTGTCCACGAATTTTACCTTTTTTAATGGTAAATTCTGCTCCATCTTTATCGTATAAAACAGTTCCAATTGTTGCAACAGGCACTTTTTGTCCTGCAGCCACATTTGCAGCGCCACAAACAATTTGTACAGGAGCTTCTAAACCGACATCAACTGTAGTAACTTTCAATCTATCAGCATCAGGATGTTTTTCGCAAGTTAGAACGTGTCCAACAACAACGCCTGCTAAACCTCCTTTAATTGATTCGTATTTTTCAACAACTTCAACCTCTAAACCTAAATCTGTTAGTAATTCAGAAGTCTGCTCAGATGTCCAATCAGTTTTAATAAATTGTTTTAACCAGTTGTAAGATATTTTCATTGTAGTTCTTTAATTCTTTGTATGAGGTTACAAATATAAGGATTGCGCGTTGGAGTAAGAAAAAATTGAGTAGTTTTTTCAAGTTGTTTTTTATTGAAAATAAAATGCTATGTTTTAGGATTTTAGAAATTTATGTGCATAAATTTTAACAGATCAGCATTGTAAAAGGTTTAAAAAATCAAATCTGTAATTTTTGTGCTACAAGATGAATGAAAAGTGCTATTCTGTTTCTTTTTATGAAACTAAATTTGGAGTAAATCAAAAAAAGAAAATTATGAGTACCGCAGTAAAAAGACCTGAATTTAAGGCAAAATACGATAACTATATTGGCGGAAAATTTGTAGCGCCAATTAAAGGAGAATACTTTGATGTTGTTTCTCCGATTGATGGAAAAGTATTTACAAAAGCAGCGCATTCTGGAAAAGAAGATCTCGAATTGGCTGTAGATACTGCTTATGAAGCATTTAAAACTTGGGGAAAAACTTCGGTAACCGAAAGAAGTATTTTACTAAATAAGATTGCACAAAAAATTGAAGACAATTTAGAATATATCGCAGCAGTTGAAACGGTAGATAATGGAAAACCAATTCGCGAAACACTTGCTGCCGATATACCATTAGCCATTGACCACTTTAGATATTTTGCAGGCGTGATTCGTGCAGAAGAAAGTTCGATAGCAGAATTGGATTCGCAGACTGTCTCTATTGCGTTAAGCGAACCTCTTGGTGTTGTAGCGCAGATTATTCCGTGGAATTTCCCGATTTTAATGGCTGTTTGGAAAATTGCTCCAGCACTTGCAGCAGGAAACACAATTGTTTTAAAACCAGCAGAAAGCACACCAATTTCCATTATGGTTTTAATGGAATTAATTGGGGATATTCTTCCTCCAGGAGTTTTAAATATTGTAAACGGATTTGGTGCCGAATTAGGCCGTCCATTAGTGACCAATAAAAAAGTGTCAAAAGCGGCATTTACAGGTTCTACTACAACGGGACGTTTGGTAATGCAATATGCTACAGAAAACATTATTCCGGTTACTTTAGAATTGGGCGGAAAATCTCCAAATATTTTCTTTCCGTCAGTAGCAGATCACGATGATGATTTCTTTGATAAAGCTGTAGAAGGTGCTGTATTATTTGCTTTAAATCAAGGTGAAATCTGTACTTGTCCTTCTAGATTATTAATTCACGAAGATATTTACGACAAGTTTATTAAAAAAGTAATCGAAAGAACCGAAGCGATTATAGCAGGAAATCCGTTGGATAAATCAACGATGATTGGCGCTCAGACTTCGATTGTGCAGAAAGAAAAAATCATGTCTTACATTAAATTAGGAAAAGAAGAAGGAGCAGAGGTTTTAACTGGAGGGGACGAAAATAAATTAGGAGGCGAATTGGAAGGCGGTTATTACATCAAGCCAACTTTGTTTAAAGGTCATAACAAAATGAGAATCTTTCAAGAAGAGATTTTTGGGCCAGTTTTGGCGGTTACCACTTTTAAAACTACAGAAGAAGCGATCGAAATTGCAAATGATACAATGTATGGTTTAGGGGCAGGAGTGTGGACTCGTGATGCGCATGAAATTTATCAGGTTCCAAGAGCAATTCAGTCAGGTCGTGTCTGGATTAATCAATATCATTCTTATCCTGCTGGCGCTCCGTTTGGTGGTTACAAACAATCTGGAATTGGTCGTGAAAACCATAAAATGATGCTAAGCCAATACCGTCAGACCAAAAACATGCTGATTTCTTATGACAAAAAGAAATTAGGGTTCTTCTAAAGAATATAAACTTGAGAATAGAAAGCTAAAAAAGTTTTCTATTCTCTTAAAACCATAGAATTATGCTTCCAAAAACAATGAAAGCTGCGGTCGTTCGAGAATTCGGATCTCTTTTAAGAATAGAAGAAGTTGAAGTAAAACGCCCCGGTAGAAATGAAATTCTTGTAAAAGTAATTGCAAGCGGAGTCTGTCACACCGATTTACATGCTGTAGAAGGCGATTGGCCAGTAAAACCCAAAATGCCTTTAATTCCTGGACACGAAGCTGTTGGCTATGTTGCTGCAGTGGGCCAAGATGTGAAAAATGTAAAAGAAGGAGATGCTGTTGGTGTGCCTTGGCTTTACAGTGCTTGCGGTGGCTGTGATCATTGCATTACGGGTTGGGAAACCTTATGCGAAAGTCAGCAGAATGGCGGTTACAGCGTAGATGGCGGATTTGCAGAGTTTGTAATTGCAGATGCCAGATATGTTGGAATTTTGCCTTCTAATGTGAATTTTATAGAAATGGCTCCAATTTTATGCGCTGGTGTTACAGTTTACAAAGGATTAAAAGAAACCGAGGTGAAACCTGGAGAATGGGTTGCGATTTCTGGAATTGGAGGTTTAGGACACGTTGCAGTGCAATATGCAAAAGCTATGGGAATGAATGTGGCAGCAATTGATATTGGAGATGATAAATTGGAACTGGCAAAAAAATTAGGTGCCGATTTGGTAGTAAATGCTAAAAATCAAAATCCTGGAGAATTCTTAAAGAAAGAAGTTGGTGGTATGCATGGGGCATTGGTTACCGCAGTTTCTCCAATTGCTTTTAAGCAGGGGCTTGAAACATTGAGAAGAAAAGGTACAATGGCATTAAATGGACTTCCTCCAGGCAATTTTGATTTGTCTATTTTCGATACCGTTTTAAATAGAATCACCATTAGAGGTTCTATTGTTGGAACTAGAAAAGATATGAAAGAAGCTATTGAATTTGCTGTAGAAGGTAAAGTCAAAGCAACCGTAACGCCTACAAAATTGGAAGATATTAATAATGTATTTGACAAAATGAAAAAAGGCGAAATAGAAGGAAGGGTTGTGCTTGATATAGCACAGTCCTAAATAGTTGGTTATGTTGAAGCAGTAGATTCTTAATTGAATTTACTGCTTTTTTTAATATTTAAAAGTTATGATTAAACGAATAGAAGCAACAGAAAAAGCAATTGAACTGATAAATGTTTTAAAGGAGAAACACGGTGATTTGATGTTTTACCAAGCTGGCGGATGCTGTGAGGGTACACAGCCACAGTGTTTTGAAAAAGGAGGCTATTATCAGCGAACTGGAGATGTTTGTATTGGAACTATTGAAGACACTGAATTTTGGGTAGACAAAGATTTATTTGAATATTGGAAACATGCGCATTTTACCTTAACCGTAATTGATGCATTTGGAGTGGGAGGTTTTTCGTTAGAAACGCCATTAAAGAAAACGTTTCAGATAGAATACCGCATTTTCACTCCCGAAGAAGAGAAAGATTTGGAACCGGTAACTTTTTTTTAGGTTCAAAGTAACAGAGTTACAAAGGTTCAAAGGTTCAAAGGTTTTAAGGCTTTGCAACTATGTGCCTTTGTCACTTTGAACCTAATTTATATAAAGTAACTGATACTGTTTCGGTGTAATTCCTTCATGTTTTTTGAATAATCTAATGAAGTAATTCGCATCTTCAAATCCTGCTAAATAACAAACTTCGTTAATTTGGAGCGTTGGGTTTCTTAATAGGTTTTTAGCGCATTTTATTTTTTCATTTAAAATATATTCAATAGGGCTCATTCCTAGCTCGCGTTTAAAGAAACGATAGAAAGAAGTGGTGCTCATACAAGCTTTTTCGCTCAGCGATTTCAAATTGATATTCTCTTTTAAATTTTGCTTGATGTATTCGGTAACTTCCTTAATCGGATTATTGTCTTCAAAAGGTTTTCCTTCGTCTAGTGATTTTACAGTCTGGGTTTGAATAATTCTAATTAGTAACTCTTTTAAAGTTAAATCGGCAAAAATGTCTTTGGTGATCGAAGTGCTCATGCATTCTTTGATGAGCTTGTTTATTGTCGCGGCCATTTCAATATTATTGTAAAAGAAATAATTCTGGTAATTGAGCTGCCAGTACATGTTACTTCCTTCTTTTGGATACTGCTCATTTAAGAAATTTAAAATCTCAGCAATTTTATCCTGATCGATGGCCAATGCTAAACATTGCGTCGGATTGTTTCTCGAAGCTTCAGGAAAATCAATTTTCATTTCTACATTAGAAGGGACAATCACAGTTTCGCCTGGAAGATATACAAATTCAGGGTCATCAAAAAGGTGCATGATTTTTTTACCGCGGAGCATGCTGGTTACCACCAAATCATTAAACTTCAATGGAACTTTTTGAGTCGATTCGTAGGTTTCAAATAGATTTAATTCACAATGATTCAAATTGTAAATAGTCCTGTTTTCTACAAGAGTCTTTAATGATTTTTCTTGCGATAATTGGAGCGGATTGACTAAAAATCGTTGGTTGTTCATTAAATTTATTTTTTGGTGAAGACTTTAAATTTAATGAAAATAAGAATATAAATTGCAGATTTAACGTTTAATTATATCAATTCTTCAACGTGTTTTTTGATGTTTTCAGATATTTTTTTTGTTGGAAGATCGTTCTCATCATTTCCAAACGGATCTTCAATTTCTTCAGCAATAAGCTCTAAACTTGCCAAAACATAAAAGATAAAAACAACAACAGGGGCAACTAGATAACCTAAGCTAACAGAATATCCAAACGGAAGAGTCATCGTATAAAAGAAGATGAATTTCTTTATAAAGGCACTGTAAGAGTAGGGAATAGGAGTGTTTTTAATACGTTCGCACGCTCCGCAAATGTCTGTAAAAGCAACTAATTCGTCATTTATCGTAATGAGTTGCTCTCCCGATATTTTTTTAGCCTCATACAAATCATTGATTTTATGATACATGATCCTTTTTAATTGATTTGGCTTGTGTTTATGCTGATCAATTTCCAATTCAACATCTTCAAACAGCATTTTACCAGTATCCTCGTCTTTTAAATGGTGATGAAGTATATCTGCATACATGGGAATGTATTTTCTAAAAAACTTTCTATCATTTTCGTCTTTTAAAATTGCGGATAGTTTTATAGCAAGATTACGGCTGTTGTTTACAAGTCCCCCCCAAAGTTTTCGCCCTTCCCACCATCGGTCATAAGCTGTATTGGTTCTAAAAACAAGTAAAAGTGAAATGACAAATCCAAGCATTCCGTGCATGATTGGAATGTTGTGGATATAATCATTTTTGGTCACTTTAAAATAATGAAGCTCAAAATAACACACTATAGCCGCATAAATTCCGATTGCAATCATAATCGTAAACAGTTTTCGGACTGTATCTGACTTATGAAAATGAAAAATGAAAGTAAACCAATCTTTGGTATTGTATGTAATCATTGAAACTTGTTTTGTAACAAATTTAAATTAAAAAAAATATTCTGTTGTGTGTAAAATAAAAAAATATTCAGAGCAAGGAATATAGATGATTTGAGAGTATTCAAATAGAATGTTTTCTTAAAAACGTTATCTGACCTTTGCTTAAATTAAAAAAAAATCTGCCTAATCTGCTAAATCTGCGAGAGAAAAATAGCTCGAAGATTTAGCGGATTAAGCAGATAATATTTGATTTGTTAATAGCAGTACTTCTTTAATATAGAAAGAAAGTCTTGCTTGATTAAAAGGAAAATTAAAAATTAATATTTCCCGCTAATTCTTTTAGAGCAATTTCAGATAGTTTAGCTTCGTATTGTGCGTTGCTGTAACGCACTTTAGCATTAACATAATTGAGTTGGGCAGTTCTAAAATCCAGTGTTGTAATAGTTCCGATTTTAAATTTGTCTAATGTGATTTCTAAATTTTGTCTTGCAATAGCCTCGTTATTTTCTTCTAAATCAATTAATTCTAAATTGGTTAAATAGGTTTGAAAAGCGGTGCTCAACTGTGTGTTTAAAGTTATGTTTTGCTGTTCTATAGCAAGCTGTGAATTTTCGATCTGTAATTTGGCAACTTTTTCATTACGATGCTGATTGAAACCGTCGAATATGTTCATGGAAGCGTTAAAACCGTAGTTTAAACCTTTAGAAGAGGTTTCGCTTGTAAATCCTAGACTCGACTGGCTTTCAGAAAAATTGTAGCCCGTAGTTAATCTCAAAGTAGGATAGCGGTCTGCTTTTACTTGTTTAAGCTGTAATTCGGCTATGCGTTTGTTTATGATTTCAGCTTCTAAACCTGGATTTTGCTTTTGAGCTAATTCCATTAAATCTGCTAAAACTAATTTATTATCCACTTTTACTTCATCTGTAACTTTAAAATCAATTTTGGGGTCACGAGCCAAGTATTGATTCAATAAAATTTTGCCATTAGCATAAGATTCTTTTTGTCTTAACAAAGCGACCTGATCAGAATTTAAATCTACCTGTGCATTTAAAACCTCTAGTTTTGAAGCTTTTCCAATACTGAAACGATTTTTAGCTAAAGTCAAACGCTGGTTAGAAATTACGATTGTAGTGTCTAATGCAGACAATTGCTGTTGCATTTGAACTAAATCATAATAAGCCGAATTTACCTGAGCAATTTTTAGTAAAATAGTTCTTTTAAGTTCTGCATCGCCCAGTTTTTGAAGCTCTTTTAACTGATCAAGTTTAGCAAACATTTTCATTCCGTCAAAAACCGTCCAGCCTAAACTTACACCATAATTTAAACTGTTGTTTTTAGCGTTATCCAACGAAGTCGATGTTCCGTCTTGTCTTACTTGTGTAGAGTTTGTAATGCTGTTATTGTCAGTAATATTGGCTGTTGCTGTTGGAAGCATTCCTGCATTTCCAATGGTTACGTTTGTCTCGGTTATTTTAGAATTATTTTTAGCAATTTTAATCTCAAAATTATTCTCCAAAGCTATAGACATAGCTTGTTCAATAGTAAGAACTTCCTGCGCCTTTGTCTGAATTACACAAAAAAGCAAGATAAATACTGTACAGTATATTTTTTTGATATTCATATTCTTTTTCTTTAACCAGAAATTAGGTTTCTGGCTTCTATTTAATGCTTTCTCTTTCGTATTCGTCAATATGGTCAAATTCTGGATAATGCTTTCTTGCTCTTGACCACATAAAATAAATGGCAGGAATTACAAAAAGCGTTAAAGCCAATGAAAAGATCGTTCCCCCCACAATTACAACTCCCATACCAATTCTACTAGTTGATGCTGCCCCTAGGGAAAGTGCAATTGGAAGTGCTCCTAGAGCAATAGCTAAACTAGTCATTAAAATTGGACGTAAACGTGCTTCTGAAGCTTCTAAAATAGCTTCTAGTTTTGGTTTTCCTTGTTCTCGCAACTGATTGGCAAATTCTACAATCAAAATACCGTTTTTGGTCACCAAACCAATTAGCATTACTGTACCAATCTGACTGAAGATGTTCCAGGTCTGGTTAAATAACCATAGAGAGAATAAAGCTCCCGCAACAGCCATCGGAACCGTCAAAATGATGATAAACGGATCGATAAAACTTTCAAACTGTGCAGCAAGAATTAAGAAGATTAACAATAGAGCCAATCCGAAGGCGAAAGAAGTATTAGAACTACTTTCTACGAAATCTCGTGATTCTCCAGCTAAATCTGTGGTAAAACTTTCATCTAAAACTTTTGCCTTAATTCTATCCATTTCTTCAATACCTTCTCCCATACTTTTTCCTGGTGCTAAACCAGCAGAAACGGTTGCAGACATGTATCTGTTGTTGTGGTATAATTGAGGCGGGTTACTTTGTTCATACACATTTACTACGTTATCCATCTGGATCAATTCGCCATTTTTATTTTTCACAAACATAGAAGTCAAATCCAGAGGTTTAGATCTGTCCTTTTGGTCAAATTGTCCAATTACCTGATATTGTTTTCCGTTTTTGATGAAATACCCAAAACGCTGTCCGCTTAAAGAAAGCTGTAAAGTCTGTGCAATATCAAGAATTGAAATTCCTAAACTTTCTGCTTTTGCTCGGTCAATTGTAACGTTGATTTCTGGCTTGTTAAATTTCAGGTTTACATCTGTAGTAGAAAATACATCGCTTTTACTCACTTCATTCATAAAAACAGGGATTTTCTCTCGTAACTTATCAAAGTTAGGAGCCTGAATAATGTATTGTATCGGAAGACCTCCACGTCTGTTAACTGCAATTGTTGGCTGTTGTGTTACCGAAGTTTTAGCATTAGGATATTGTTTTGTCCATTTGGTCAACTGATCAGCAATTTCTTTTTGTGATTTTGTTCTTTCGTCAACATCTTTTAAGGTAAGCCTTACCAATCCGCTGTTTACGGAGTTTGAACTAAATCCTGGTGAAGTAATAACCAAACTAACTTTTTTCTCTGGAATCGAGTCATCAATTAATTTAGAAATTTCCTGCATAAATTTATCTGTGTACTCATAAGAAGAACCTTCAGGAGTAGTCATACGCATGGTTACAGAACTACGATCGTCATACGGAGCAGTTTCTTTTGGAAGAATAGTAAAAAATAAGTAAATCAATCCAAAACAAGCAATCAGGATTGGGAAACTAATCCATTTTCGATCCATGAATTTTGTCAGCGCTTCGGCATAACTGCTATTCATTTTTTCGAAGAATGGCTCTGTTTTAATATAAAATTTTGATTTTTTCTGCTCGCCGCCTTTCATTAAATAAGCATTCAGCATTGGCGTTAAAGTCAATGATACAAAAGCAGAAATTAATACTGCGGCTCCAATTACGACCCCAAATTCTCTAAAGAGTCGGCCAACGAAACCTTCTAAGAAAATTACGGGTAAGAATACTGCAGCAAGTGTTACCGAAATCGAAATTACGGCATAGAAAATTTCATTAGAACCTTTAATCGCAGCCTCAATTGGCGACATGCCTTCTTCGACTTTTTTGAAAATGTTTTCAGTTACTACAATTCCGTCATCTACCACCAGACCAGTTGCTAAAACAATAGCTAATAAGGTCAAAACGTTGATAGAGAATCCGAAAAGCCACATAATGAAAAAAGTGGCAATTAAAGAAACAGGAATATCAATTAAAGGCCTGAAAGCAATAGCCCAGTCTCTAAAAAACAGATAAATGATAATGATAACCAGTATAATTGAAATACCTAAAGTTTCGGCTACCTCAAGTACTGATTTTTTTACGAAAATGGTATTGTCAAGAGCAATGTTAAGTTTGATATCTTTAGGAAGATCTTTCTTTAAAGCTTCGTATTTTTTATAAAATTCGGCCGAAATGTCTAGATAATTTGCTCCCGGCATAGGAACAATAGCAAGACCGATCAATGGAAGTCCAGATTGGCTTAATTTGGTTTCTAAATTTTCTGGCCCTAATTCAGCTCCTCCGATATCACTTAAACGGACAATTTTATCACCGTCAGTACGAATAATGATATTATTGAATTCTTCTGGTTTAGAAAGGTTTCCAACAGTTTTTACTGTTAACTCGGTATTGTTTCCAGTTAATTTTCCAGAAGGCAATTCGACATTTTGTGAATTTAAAGCTGTACGAACATCTGCAACAGTACAGCCGTAAGCAGAAAGTTTTGCGGGATCAATCCACAAACGCATCGCATAACGTTTTTGTCCCCAGATTTGTACAGCGCTAACACCTGGAATTGTTTCCAATCGCTGCGAAATAACGTTCTCTGCATAATCACTCAATTCTAAAGAACTTCTTGTGTCACTTTGAACAGTCATCGAAATAATAGCTTCACTGTCTGCATCGGCCTTAGATACAACAGGCGGGGCATCAATATCCTGAGGTAAACTTCTAATGGCTTGCGAAACTTTATCACGAACATCGTTTGCTGCTTCTTCTAAATCTTTATCAAGATTAAATTCTATTGTAATGTTACTGCTTCCTTGGTTACTAGAGGAAGTAATGTTTCTGATTCCGTCAATTGCATTAACAGCTTTTTCAAGAGGTTCTGTAATTTGCGACTCAATAATATCAGAATTTGCACCTGTATAATTGGTACGGATGGATACCTGCGCAGGGTCAATAGAAGGAAATTCTCTGACTCCTAAAAAAGTATAACCAATAAAACCGAATAAAATAATTAGTAAATTCAGTACTATGGTTAAAACAGGTCTTTTTATGCTTGTAGTTGATAAACTCATATAAGATTTATGATTTTAGAGTTCGGATTTTAGATTTTGATGAGCATTTTTAAAACTCATAACCTATAATTCAAAACTCATAACTTTGAATTATTTTACTTTAACTTTGATGGGAGCTTCATCTTTTAAAGACATTACTCCGCTTGTAATTAAAGTATCTCCTGGTTTTAATCCTGATAGAATTAAAATAGAAGAATCAGTTCTTGTTGTTGCATCAACCATTACTTCTTTTGCTTGTCCGTTATTGGCAACAAATACTTTTTTACCGTCTTGAATTGGCACAATAGCTTGAGAAGGAACTACAATAGCGTCTTTTATAATATTTAAAGGTAATTTGATGTCAGCGAAAGTTCCAGGGAAAAGTTTTCCGTCGACATTCTCAGCAAGAGCACGAACTTGAAGTGTACGTGTGGCAACGGCAACTTCTGGTTCTATGGCATATATTTTCGCATTGTATGTTTTGTCTGATCCAGAAACCTTAAAATCGATTACTGATCCTGATTTTACTTCTGAAGCGTATTTTTCGGGGATAGAAAATGTGATTTTTAACTTACTAGTATTAACCAGTTTGGCTACTAAAACAGTGGGTGTGATATAAGTTCCAGGAGAAATATTACGCAAACCAATTTTTCCTGAAAAAGGGGCTCTTACAGAAGTTTTAGAAATTTGCGCTCTAATTAACTGGCTTTGAGCTTGAGCAGAAGCAAGGTCGGCTTTTGCAACATCTGCCTCTTCTTGGCTAATTGCCTCTTTTTGAAGCAGTAATTTAGCCCTTCTTGCGTTTTCAGCGGCCAAATCTTCTCTAGTTATTGCCTGTCTTAATTGTGCTTTTAGTTCAATGTCATTTACTTTTAAAAGGATCTGGCCTTTGGTTACATTGGTGCCTTCAGTAAAAAAGATGCCTTCTACAATTCCTGAAACCTCACTGTGAATTTCAATTTGTTCGTTTGCTTCAATAGATCCTGATAATGCTAAATTATTGTCAAATGTAGCGGTCTTTATTATGATTCCATTAACAGTTGTTGGAGCTTTTTTATCATTGAACTTTTTAGATTCGTCGTTTTTGCCCTTGTTCGAAATAATTCTATAGGTGACAAAGCCACCAATTGCAATAATTAAAAGGGTGTAAATGAGGTGTTTTAGTTTCATAAAATGAGGTGAATATAGATTTTAGGTTTTTGTTTTTAGTAAGCTTACAAATTTAACTTTTTGGTGCGAAATCGAAAGCCGTTAGCGTTTATTTAACATTTGTATGTACAAAGGTTTGCATTTAGACTATAGACAGGTAAAAAGGTTTAATTTAAGTTTAATTTTTTTGAAGAGAATAAAGATGCCAAGGGTAGAATTGCATTGTAAGACTTAGATAAAGGCAGGCCTTTTCTAGTATGGAATATTTTTTTTGCAATTTGTCTGATTTTTTTTGCACTTTATCGATTTTATTTGTAACATTGATATGTTAAACAAAATGAAAGATTTTTACACGAAAGCTAACGGTTGCGTTTAATTTATGTGTTAAAATACGTATGCAGAAGTTGTTTTTTTTGGTTTTTGATTATATATAATGGATAATTATATTAACAAGTGTTTATTGTTTGTTATTGAATGATATAAAAAAAATAATTTATGAAGAAAAAATTACTTCTAAGCTTATGGTTTACATTTTTGCTTGTTTCAATTGGTTATCTGTTTTGGCAGAATGAATTCCAATACAGTCTTCCGACACCTATTCCTAAAAATTATCATGCAATTGCAATGGGGTCAAAAATTGAACTTGGTCCTTGCTGTGCATTTGACAATAAACCTATTTTTATCCATTTTTATAATCCCGAATGTCCCTGTTCGAGATTTAATGTCCCACATGTTAGCGGCTTAATTAAAAAATACGGAGATCAGGTCAATTTTAAAATTGTTGTATTAAACAAACAGAAGAGTTTTACTATTGATGAAATTCAGCAAAAATTTGGTGCTGAGATCCCTGTATATTTTGATGAAGGAATTGCTAAAAAATGTGGTGTTTTCTCTACTCCTCAGGCAGTTTTGCTAGATCAGTCACATAATTTATATTATAGAGGTAATTACAATAAAACCAGATATTGTACAGATACCAAGAGCAATTATGCCCAAATGGCGATTGATTCTCTTCTTAACCAAAAAGAGAACCCTTCTTTTAATGCTTTAGCTCTTAAAGCATACGGATGTTCATTACCAAAATGTACTAAATAACTATTCCAAAAACCTAAATCTAATAACCTATGAAAGCAAAAGCTAGCTTAAACGAACAAGATTATCTGCACAGTTTTATGTCTACAATGACACAAAAATCAGATACAATTATTAATTATGTACTTGCGGTATATTTTCTTCTGGGTATCGGACTTTCTTTTAAATACGATACTTTTGAAATTGGCGTTGGTGTTGGAACATTAAATCTTTTGCTATACTATTCGGCAAAATTTTTCATGAAAAATTCCAAATTTTATCAATACGTTTTATCTGTTGTTCTGGCTATTTTTATGGCGCAGTACATTTATCAAATGCATGGAATGTTCGAAATGCATTTTACAGTATTCATTGCCAGTACCATTTTGATTATTTATCAGAACTGGAAGCTTCAAATTCCGCTTACTTTATTGGTTGTTCTCCACCACGCTGGATTGGCGTACCTCCAAAATTTTATTTATAACGATGCCAACGGCCTTCAGGTGTATTTTTCGCAAGTAAATTTTGATCTCGAAACACTGATTATTCATACCGTTTTGGCTGCAGTAGTTTTCTTTATGAACGGCTATTGGGCATACTATTTTAAAGAGCATAGCGAAAATCATATCTCTAAAATTTCAGACGATTATGAATTAGAGAATATGAAATTGGCTTCGGCAAAATACAGCTCAATGTCGGCGACAAAAGATTATAATGATTTTATTCATAGAACAACTTTAGACTTAAAACTGCCAGTAAATTCAGTTTTAAAATTGATTGATGTTTCGAAAGGGCATACAGATAATGACAAGCTGCTTAGTTATCTTGAAATGATGAGAGAAAGTGCCAAAAAAATTGATGATTTAGTCAATGATATTCATGTGAAATCAACAACCAATAGAAACTAGTTTTTTTAAAACTAGATTTAAAATCAAGTCCCAAAGAAAACAATATTAATATTTTTAAACCCGATGTATGTTCAAGCATGATTTACCCACTGCAGTGCCTACGCTGCACAGTCTTAAAAGAATAATTGAAGATTTTTTGAATGAAAGCATAACATTAGATTCGATTGAAAAAATGGGGATTCAATCTGATTTTGAAATAGAGGTAAAGGAGATTTTCAAAAATTATCGAACGAGTTCACATGTTTATGATCTTGATTTTCAATATAAAAAGCTAATTCAGATTATCAATGATATTCTACAGCTTAATCTCGCTGTTAATAATGAAATTCCAGAATGGCTTGAAAATGAATTAGAAACAGTTTTTCGTAAAATCAGAAACATTCTGCTTGTCTTGGAAATCGAGTCAAATTAAGGATTAAGGATTCATTTTATACTAATTGAATTGTAAATTAATTTAAATGTAAGAGTTATGGATACCAGATTACACCGTCCAACAGCTTCGGATAGAGAAGTGGACTGGAATAAGAATAAAGTATTGCTTAGTAAAACTGATAAAAAAGGAACCATTTTATATGCCAATGAAGACTTTATAGATGTTTCTGGTTATGATGAATTTGAGCTTGTTGGCCAGTCTCATAATATTATACGTCATCCCGATATGCCAAAAGTAATTTTTAAATTCTTGTGGGATAGTATTAAATCTAGTGAAAACATTCATGTCATTATAAAAAACATGGCAAAAACCGGTCGCTATTACTGGGTTGTAACCGATTTTAAAATTGTTGCAGATACAGATGGCGAAATTGTAGGCTTCTTCTGCACTCGAAAATCGGTTCCAAACGATATTATTGTAAAATTTATTGAACCCTTGTACAAGAAACTTTTGCAGATTGAAGAAACCAGCGGTATGCATGCTTCTGAGGAATATCTTGTAGGTTTTCTAGAAGAGAGAAAGAAAACGTACATGGAATATATCGATCACATGATTGCAACCGGAAAGGATGATAAAAATAAGATAAGCAAAGGTTTATTTAGTGGTCTTTTTGAAAAGAAAAACGAGGCAAAAAAATAACAACTGATGATATACTTCATTGTGTCTGATAAAAATATTCACCCCCTTAAATTTGTCCCCCAGCAAAACTAAATCACATGAATATTAGAACGCAATGAAGTGTTTTTTTTTCTTTTTAGGTTAAAGGCTCAAAGGAGCAGAGGTTCAAAGTTTAAACTACAACTAGAAACCTTAGCACCTTTGAGCCTTTGCATCTTTAACTAATATAATTCCAAATATTCTTTTTCTTGGTTAATTCTATAAAGATGTTTCTTAAAACAGCATGTTCTGGTTTTTGAAGAGCAGAATCTTCTTTTAAGATTTTCATGGCATAATTTCTTGCCAGAGATAAAATTTCTCTGTCTTTTACAATATCAGCAATTTGAAGGTTTAAAACGCCGCTTTGCTGTGTCCCCATTAAATCTCCAGGACCACGAAGTTTTAAGTCAACTTCGGCAATTTCAAAACCATCGTTAGTCTGCACCATGGTTTCCATTCTAGTTTTGCTGTCAGAACTTAATTTATGTCCAGTCATTAAGATGCAATAACTCTGTTCGGCACCGCGACCAACACGTCCACGTAGCTGATGCAATTGAGAAAGCCCAAATCGTTCTGCACTTTCTATGATCATTACACTGGCATTTGGCACGTTTACACCAACCTCAATTACAGTTGTTGCCACCATAATATTGGTTTTTCCTTCAGAGAAACGCTTCATTTCAGAATCTTTATCTGCTGGCTTCATTTTTCCGTGAAGAATAGAAATAGAATATTGCGGAAGCGGAAAATCACGAGAAATACTTTCGTAACCGTCCATTAAATCCTTATAATCCATTTTTTCCGATTCCTGAATAAGCGGGTAAACAATATAAATTTGTCTTCCTTTTGCAATTTCGTCGCGAAGAAACTTCCAAACTTTTAGTCTATTGGTATCATAACGATGTACAGTCTGAATTGGTTTTCTTCCAGGAGGTAATTCATCAATAACCGAAATGTCTAAGTCACCATATAAGCTCATTGCCAGCGTTCTCGGAATAGGAGTAGCGGTCATGACTAAAACGTGTGGCGGAATATCATTTTTCTTCCATAATTTAGATCTTTGCTCCACACCAAAACGGTGCTGCTCATCAATTACGGCTAAGCCTAAATTCTGAAATTGCACTTTATCTTCCAATAAAGCATGTGTCCCGATTAAAATTTTAAGTTCGCCACTTTCCAGTTCTTCATGAATAATTTTTCTTTCAGCAGTTTTAGTAGAACCTGTTAAAATTCGAACATTGATATTTAATGTTTTAGCAAATTCAGATAAACCAAGAAAATGCTGATTGGCCAAGATTTCTGTTGGTGCCATCAAACAAGCTTGAAAACCATTATCAATTGCCAAAAGCATACTCATAAAAGCAACAATCGTTTTTCCAGAACCCACGTCACCTTGTAGTAAACGATTCATTTGAGCATTACTGCCCATATCTGTCCTAATTTCTTTAATCACTCTTTTTTGAGCATTCGTTAAGTCAAAAGGCAAATGATTTTTATAAAATTCATTAAAAAGTTCTCCTACTTTATCAAATGGATGTCCTTTTATTTTATGTTTTCGAATGAGATTCTTTGTAATTAATTGCAGCTGAATAAAGAACAATTCTTCAAATTTTAGTCGGAATTGCGCTTTAGCTAAAATTTCAGCACTCTTTGGAAAATGAATGTTGAATAATGCAGCACGTTTTGGAATCAGTTTTAATTCTTCAATTAAAAAAGGAGGAAATGTTTCTGTAAATAATGCTTGTGTTTCCAAGAAAAGCTGTTCCATCAACTTATTAATGGTACGGTTAGAAATTCCTTTATTAGCCAAAGCTTCTGTCGAAGGATAAACGGGCTGCATAGCCGAACGTAAACTTCTTTCGTGTTCGCTTAATAGTTCAATTTCTGGATGTGCCATACTAAATTGGCTTCCGTACAAAGAACATTTTCCAAAAATTACTAAAGGTTCGTTAATCTTTAAGCTTTCGCGAATCCATTTGTGACCCTGAAACCAATTTAAGTCAATTTGTCCCGTATCATCAACAAAACTCGCTACGAGACGTTTTTTATTTTTAGCAAATTCAACCGTTTTAATGTTGATTATTTTACCAATAATTTGAACTTCAGAACCTGTATTCTGCAATTCATTAATCTTGTAATAACGCGTTCTGTCAATATAACGATTTGGAAAAAGATTGACTAAATCTCCATATTTATGAATGCCCAATTCCTTGCGAAGCAGCTGGCCACGGCTCGGACCAACGCCTTTTAAGTATTCAATTGGAGTTTCTAGAAGATTATTAGACATTCGAAGATTAGTAATTTTGTAGATGCAAGAAGAAAGAAAAAAAGATAACATTTTGTCTTTTTTCTTCTTCTATTTTCTTTTCTCTTTAAAAAGCGAAGATAGATTTTAATTGGGAAATTTGAAAATGATTTGTTGTTTTCAAGTGTTTGAAGATTAAGTTATCGTTAAGTCGTGAATTGAAGACGCAACTATTTTAAACAAGGAAAGTCTTATAAATAGTAAACCATCAAAAAATATAAATATGAAAAAAATTGTACTTTTAATTGTATTGCTTATTTCAATTTTTTCCTGTTCTGATAATGACGATAAACCATCTGAAAGTTACGTTGGAAAATGGACGTTGACCAGAATGGGCAGTAATAATCCCGCGGCAAATTCTATAGATGTTTTAGAATGGGAAGAATCTTATGCTTTTAATTCTAATAATACATTTTCTAAAACGAGAAAAAAGGAGGGTAAAACTACAACCATTTCAGGAACTTATTCTGTTATAAAAACCAATGATCAAATACAGTTTGAATTAAATTATACTGCTGAAAGCGATATAGTTGCATCTTGTTTTTCAAAGGCAAAAGAAAATCTATACATCATTAACAGTACTGGAAATTTATATGGAACATGGTCTGTATGTGACGGTCCAGTAATGGTGTATGAGAAAAAGTAATAATTTTGAATGCTTACTAATTCATTTTTTTGAAGCTCCGTTTCTAACGGAGTTTTTTTTAATAATTAAAGTCAGTATTATTTTAATAAAAAAAGATAATTACTAGATTTGTTAAAACATTTAAATTATAAGCCCCAGTTATGATTAAAGAAGAAAAAATTCCTTTTGAAACTATGGTATTTTCGGGAGTTACATTTAAAGTAATTAACCGACACGAAGCCCACAATATTATTGGAGATCTTACCGATTTCAAGAATCAGAAAATTTATAATGTTTTTGAAGATACTTGGCGTTTTCCTGATTACGAAGAAAATCCGATATTTCTATTAGCAGAAGACGATGTAGAAATGGACTTATTTGAGATGGATTTTAGTACCGAAGAACATCCGGATATTTTCATTTTAGGGTTTATTTTCAAAAAAAATCTAACAGTTGCAAAGCTTATCAGTTCTTACGATACGGATAATTCTCCTGCTTTAATTGTTTTAGGAAAGACAACAACAGTCAATATTAATTTGTTTGGAAGTGTCCATTATTTAGGTGGAGGCTTGCAGTGCGATACACTTGCTGGAGAATATAATCACGGAGAACTTTTTGTAAAAGGCGATCTTATAGCTTGGCTAGTTTATACAGATGATATGCTGTTTCATTTTGAACGTTTTACGGATGTGCAGGCGATCATAAGTTCAGGCAGACCCGACGTTTTGATTTGCAGCAATGTTCAAGATACTGACGGATCTATTATAACTGTCGAGAATTATCTTCCTTCAACTCATAAACTTTCTGATATTGTAGAAGATTCTTTTGTTGAAAATTCAGATTACGGCACAGAAATACTAGGCAATAATTATTTAGAAGTTTTTAAAGAAGGGCTTTCTATATTAGATTACGACAAAAAAGAAAAGTATATGTATGCTGATTTTCGTAATCAGTTTATCAATATGGTGGAAGTTTTGTCTGAAAATGAAGAATTGAAAGAAAACGGAAAAATCGTTAGGCATATTTCTGGAACCACTTATTTGTTTATTCCTTTTGATTACGAAGGAAAAAAATACAGTCAGATTTCGGAAGAAATAGGAAATAGTTTTAGTATTAGAATGCGTGCTTTATGGTGTCATGAAGATGAAGAAATTATGATTATTCTGGAATATCTTGATGAAAACGGCGATCCAAAATACCAATGGATGAATGACGAAAATGCTGCAGGAATTGAATTTTTCTGCGTAAAAAATGCTGTCATGAAAACATTTGAAATATTGATGGCTCCAGAAGCTGAAGAAGAAGATGACGAAGATGATGAAACAGAATATGCAGAGTATGATAGCAGTTTTTCATTAGAAGAATTTGCAGTTCAATTTGGTGGCTATAAATTACCTGAAGATTTAGTAAAACTGTATGAATTCGAGCAAGAACATGGGGTAGAATCTTATTCGGAATGTTTTGGACTTACGATTACCAATGATAAAATAGGAATAAAAACATGGTCTGAGGAAGAAGAGTTTTACAATAGCTTTATTGAATTTGCAGGCGCAAACGGTTCGGGAAGTTCGTATGCTTATTGGCTTATAGATAAAGATTTGAATAATTGCCCAATTGTTGTTTTTGGCGACGAAGGTGGAGTTCACATTGTGGCAGAAAGCACTTGTAAACTAATTCAGCTTCTGACATTAGACACTGAAATTTCTGTTGATTTTGATTCTGCTTATTTTTATAAAGATGAAGAGTATTATGAAGAAAGCGAGAATAAAGAAGAGTTTCAAGAATGGGTTAAAGCAGAATTTGATCTAGATGCAATAGAAACAAACGAGGAAGCAGATGAAATTGTAGATCAGGCGCAAAGAAAGTATAAGCAAAAGTTTAACGATTTTTTAGTAAAGTTTGGTATCGAAATCAGCGAAGAAGATGAATAGTAGTTTTTATCTTTGACTAAAAATTAAAAAAAATGAAAACACATTTAGCGCTTTTACGCGGAATCAACGTTTCGGGACATAATATGATGAAAATGGAGGCTTTGAAAGCAATGCTGGAGAACCTTGGATTTCAAAATGTTCGAACGTACCTGCAATCTGGAAATGTTTTTGTGGATAGCGAAGAAGACGCTTCAAAAATTGGGTTTATGATTAAACAGGAAATTTTTAAGGTTTTTGGGCATGAAGTTCCTGTTGTAATGATTACTAAAGAAAATTTAGAATCGTGTTTTGCCAATAATGCGTTTTTGAAAGAGAAAGATGCTGATGTGAAAAAACTATATGTTGCTTTTGTATCAACAACTTTAAAAAAAGAAAACATAAACGATTTAAAAATAAGTCAGTTTAAGCCAGACGAAGCGAGTATTGATGAAAACAGAATTTTTATAAAGTACGCTGTTGGTGCAGGAAAGACTCGTTTTGACCAAAAATATATTGAGAAAAAATTAAATGTAACTGCAACAATTCGCAACTGGAACACAGTTACGAACCTGCTTAAAATGTATGAAGAATAATGAAGAAGTTTTTTTTATTAGTTTTGGTTCTTGCAATGACTGTAAATACTAATGTCTACGCCCGAAATACAAAAACAGTTCCTGAAGATTTTAATACCTTTTTCAGTAAATTCAATACCGATTCCAAATTTCAAATCAGTAGAGTTATTTTTCCTCTAAAATACAAGGCAAACAATGAAGATTTTGAACTGACAGATTATACAATGACAAAAGAAAAGTATAAAGTTCTTAATTTGAACAGAAAAGCAGATGAAAAGTATTTGAAAAGAACAATGTTAATAAAGAAAAATAAAGTTACTCTTGAAGAGCGTGGTCTTGACAACGGAATTTACATTGATTATGTCTTTGAATTAAAAGACGGCAAATGGTTCCTGAAAACTTTTGTAGATCAATCTACTTAGTATTTCAAACATATTAATCCCGAAGCCATTTTTGCATAGTAGGAAAAGGAAGTTTATTTGCTTTTTCTGCTTTTTCATTTCCAACACACAGCTCCATCCATTCTAAAAGAGGCAACCCCATATAATTTCCAGATTTAAAATTAGAAATAAACCAATCAGAATGACCTTTGTATCCGTCTGGATGGAAAACAAATTCGAGCGGAAGCTGTAAATGTTGCAAAGCTGCGTAAGACCATAAAATTGCAACAATCTCATCTCCTTGTGTTGGCCAGTCTTTGGAAATTTTTGATGAGCCAATTAATTTTCTTTCTGCTGGAGCTGTTACGGCAAGGTGACCAGCTTCATGTAAAATATCGCCAGGATATAATAATTTATTATAATCAATATAAATGCAATTAGGTCCTAAATCTAAACCTGGCAGAAAGGTTTCGTCAAGGTCTTTTTCAATAATTTCAATACCAATTTCTTTTAAAAAGATTAGTACTTTTTTTACTTCCTCTTTTTCTTTTAAATCCATATTAATTTGTTTTTAAAACAGTTTTCTTGATGTATATCGTGTCGACATTATGAAAAGCTCCTTTTTTCATTCCACCGCCAAATGGCTGTATATATTGAATGTTTTGAGATTCGTAACCTTCCTTTTTGATCGGTTCGTTTACAGCCAATGTTGGAGCTTCGAATCCAAAAAAGGTAAATTGATGATATCTTTTTTCTTTTAATGAAAAATAACCATTTGACTGGCTTGAAGTTTCACCAACGTTACAATTTTCAATAGGCTTTCTAGTTTCGAAATCGTAAATATATCCTGTGATTTGAGGCCTTTTACACCTGTTGACCAAACAGCTTTGAAAGCTGGAAGAAATAAGAATCACTAAGATAAGTTTTAAGAAAACCTTCATTTATTTTTTTATTAAATCACAATACCAAAATCCAAAATCAAAAGCAGTTTCATCATTGGTATCGCAAGCTGTGTTAGAAGAATCTTTCTTTTCAGGCTTTTCATATTTTCGGTAGACAATTTCGCCAATTTCAAAATCAATTGGTTTTGAAAAAATAGGACCATCAAAAGTAAAAGTATGAAATTCGCCATTTTCACCACAAACATCCACATTTTCAGGTAAATCATTTATAAAATCTTGATCTATAATTCGGCCTACAAAACTTTTATCCAAGTATTTTTCGTTTACACAAACCACAATGGTTTTGAATCCCAATGAGATAAACTCTTGTATTAAATCTTGAGTTGGAATTTTCCAAATTGGAAAAACACCTTTTAAGCCAATTTTCGCCAATTGATTTTCGCGATATTGACGCAAATCTTCAAGAAAAATATCTCCAAAAATAGAATGTGTTATTCCATTATCTTTTAATTCGGTTAAAACTTCGCTCATCACTTTTTCATAAACTTCCATAGTTGGCATTTCTGGAACTTCAAGAATTTTTAACGGAATTCCTAGGCTTTGTGCTTGTTCCTGCAATAGTTCAACACGAATTCCGTGCATTGAAATACGTTGATATTGCTGGTTTACGCTTGTTAGCAAACATTCTATCTGAAAATCAGTATTTTGAAGTGTTTTGTATAAGGCTAGAGCAGAATCTTTACCGCTGCTCCAATTAAATAAGGCTTTTTGAACTGTAGGCACGATTGGGTAGTTTAATAATGTAAACTTACAAAATTGATTCTATTTGTAAAGGAAACCTTTGTAACTTTGGGATTTTACATGCCAAATTAAGATGCTATTTAGAGAAAAATTTAAAACCAATTCAAGTAGATTGCAAAACTGGGATTATTCTAGTGAAGCGGTTTATTTTATTACGATTGTTACCAAAAATAGGAAATCTATTTTTGGTGCTATTGAAGGCGGAAAAATGATTTTAAATGAAAATGGAAAGATTATTGAAAAGGAATTATTAAAATCGATTAAGATCCGTAAAAATTGGTTTTTTCATAATTGGATTATTATGCCAAATCATATTCATTTATTAGTAGAAATTCAAAATACGGTTGTTTCTAATAACATGGAAAACCCCCATCATATCGTAGAGACGCACTGCAGTGCGTCTACGTCTAGTATATCCACAACAGAGAATAATATTTCGGATATTTCTTTGTCGACAAGCTCGGGTGAGACGCACTGCAGTGCGCCTCTACAGGACCAAATGGGTTCTGGATTTTCTAGAAAACCTAATTCGATTTCATCATTTGTTGCTATTTTTAAATCAATTACCACAAAACAAATAAACGGCGTTGAATCAATTTGGCAGACTAATTATCACGACCATATTGTTAGAAATTACAAAATGTTCGAAAAGATTTACGATTACATTAAACATAATCCAATATCTTGGGAAACAGATTCTTTAAAATAAATTTTCAATGAAATATATTTTTTTATTATTCACTGGTTTTCTTTTTGCGCAGCAAACTCAATACGTCGATTTTAAATCTGTTTCAGGACAATTGTCTTTGAATTCAAAAGAAAAAATAGTTTCTGGTGCAGTCGATTTTCAATTTGAGGTTTTAAAGGATTGTGATACTATTTCGCTTGATGCGAAAAATATGGAATTCTCGAACGTGAAAATCAACGAGAAGGAAATTATTTTCATTAATACAACCAAGCAATTAAAATTGGTTTTTCCATTTAAAAAAGGAGAAAATCATCTAACTTTTAATTATTCGACAAAACCCAAACAAGCCTTGTATTTTGTTGAAATGGAAAACGAAGTGCAGATTTGGACGCAAGGGCAGGGAAGATACACGAGTAATTGGTTTCCAAGTTTTGACGATGTGAATGAAAAATTGATTTTTAGTTTGGGGATTTCTTATGATAAAGAGTATCAGGTAGTTTCAAACGGAGTTTTAAAAGAAAAAACAACCAACGGAAATCTAAACCACTGGCAATATCAGATGGAGAAACCAATGAGTTCGTATTTGCTAATGCTGGCTATTGGAAAATTTGATAAAAAAGAATTTAAATCTAAAAGCAGAGTACCTTTAGAATATTATTACGAAGCCAAAGACTCAGATCGTTTTGAACCGACTTATCGCTATTCAAAACGGATTTTTGATTTTCTGGAAAAAGAAATTGGCGTAAAATATCCTTGGAAGATTAACAGACAGATTCCAGTAAGAGACTTTTTGTATGCTGGAATGGAAAATACGACTTCAACTCTTTTTGCAACACGCTATGTAGTAGATTCAACAGGATTCTGCGATCGAAATTACACTAATGTAGATGCACATGAATTGGCACATCATTGGTTTGGAGATTTGATTACAGCTGAAAGCAGTACGCACCATTGGCTTCAAGAAGGTTTTGCGACATACTTTGCCTTGCTTGCTGAAAAAGATATTTACGGAGAAGATTATTTCTATTCTAAGTTATACGATACGGCACAGCAGATTAAGTTTGCTTCACGCACCGATACCATTCCAGTTTTAAATCCAAAAGCAAGTTCGCTGACATTTTACGAAAAAGGAGCGTGGGCATTATTCGTTTTACATGAATCTATTGGAGATAAGGCTTTTAAAAAAGCAATTAAAAGTTATTTAAATAAGTACGCTTATCAAACGGTAAATACACAGAATTTTTTCGAAGAGATAAAAAAAGTGTCTGATTTCGATTTGGATAAATTTCAAAAGACTTGGTTGGAATCAACGGCTTTTGATACGCCAACTGCAAATGCTTTATTAAGTAAAAACAAAGCAATCCAAAAAAGACTGGAAATCGATAAATTGAAAAAAACGCCTTTAGTAGAGAAAACAGATGTTTTGAAGAACGTTTTAGTATCAGATGTTTATCAATCTGTAAAAGAAGCTGTTGTGGATCAGTTGGAAAATGAAAAATACGAAGATAAAAAGGTATTATTGCTTTTGGCATTGCAAACGAATAATAGTAAAGTCCGTCAGAATCTGGCTGGATCTTTAACCAAAATTCCGGAAGATTTTAGAACAAATTACGAAACACTTTTAGATGATAAATCGTATCAGACGCAAGAAATAGCGCTTTATTGGCTGTGGAGAAATTTTCCCGATCACAGAACAGGATATTTGGATAAATCTAAAGATTGGATTGGTTTTAATGATTATAATCTAAGAACATTGTGGCTTTCTCTTGCTTTGTCAACACCAAATTATAGTAATGAGCAAGATTCTTTGGTAGATCAACTGATTTCATTTTCATCTACAAAGTACGAAGCTACAACACGACAAAATGCTTTAGAAAAACTAATTGCTTTTAAAATTATTAACGATCAGGTTTTGAGTAATTTAGTTGGCGCTACTACCCACCATATGTGGCAATTTTCAAAATTTGGGAGAGACACAATTAGACTTCTGTTGAAAAATCCTGAAATGCGTGCTTCATTTAATAGAATTTTGCCTAATTTGACACCCGATGAGCAATTCCAATTGAATCGTTTGTTGAAAGAGTAAAATTAGATGAGAAGATAGAAGCAAGAGGCAAGAAGAAAGAGGCAAGAGGCGCAGCCGAATTGTTGCTTTGTCTTTTTTCTTGATTCTTTTCTCTATATTCTCTAAAAAAAAGTATCCCAAAAACAAAACCTACATTACAATTTATGAGAGCATTGGTTATTTCAGGAGGTGGCAGTAAAGGTGCATTTGCCGGTGGTGTTGCCCAGTATTTAATAGAAGAAAAAAGACACGAATACGATTTGTTTTTAGGAACTTCAACAGGAAGTTTATTGATTCCGCATTTAGCTCTCGGTCATATAAAAAAAATTCATTCTGTATATACCAATGTTACTATGTCAAGTATCTTCAATATTTGTCCGTTTGTGGTGAAAGCCAAAGATGGAGTAGACATTGTGACCATTAATCACTTTAATGTATTGCGTCAGTTTTTTAAAGGAAAACGAACTTTTGGAGAAAGTAAAGGTTTAAAGAAATATATTCAGAATAATTTCTCACTTTCTGATTTTAACAAACTAAAAAAACTTAAGACAGACGTTGTTGTAACCGTAACCAATTTTACAACAAACGAATCTGAGTATAAATCGGTAAAAGATTGTACGTATGAGGAGTTTTGCGAATGGTCTTGGATATCGAGTAACTATGTTCCGTTTATGAGTTTGGTTGAAAAGAACAACTTTGAATACGGTGATGGAGGATTTTCGAGTTTGGTGCCAATTCGTGAAGCGATAAACCGTGGCGCAACAGAAATAGATGTAATTGTGTTAGAAACAGAGGTTAATACCACTAAAACAGTAATCGGGAAAAATCCCTTTTCATTAATGATCGATTTGTTCCGAATTGCTTTAGATCAGGTTGAGAAACATGATATTGCTATAGGGAAACTTATGGCAAATACTAAGGATGTAAAACTTAACTTATATTACACTCCAATAAAATTAACTGATAATGCGCTGATTTTTAATAAAGATGTAATGAAAGAATGGTGGGAGCAAGGTTACGAATATGCACAAAATAAGTCTGAGGTTATGAGTGATAACAGAAAAATGTAAAATTTAATTTATCCGAAACATGAGAGGTTTACCTTATTTCGCTTCCTTTTTGTTGTTGATTTTTATTTCTATAAGCTGTCAGAGAGATAAGTCAATCCCTAATTTTAAATTACCCAAAAATGAAGAAATAAATGCTGTAATTAAAGCTCTTATCAATAGTGATAGTTTACCGCTTGCGGCTCATCATGGATACAAAGAAAAACCCTCGTTTTGTGAGGATTTAGAAAAGTTGAAAATTGAGCATATAGAGAAAGATTTCTTGAAAAAAATACCAAAAAAACAAGAAGGAGAATCAGAATTGATTGAGCTTCTTATCGGTTTGCCAGATGTTCCTCAAGAAAAATTTTTCTTTTCAAAGTCAGACTCTTTGTATATTGAGTTTCAAGGCAAAAACTTCAATACCTTTAAATTAGAGCAAAAAGATTTTGATAATGTACAAATCAGATCAATTAAAGAGCTAAGGAAGGATTTTAAAGAAGTGAAATATTTTAATTTTTACCATGCAACAATTCCAATAATTTCACTTGATGAAAAAAAAGCTTATGTCAAGTATACTTTACATTGTTCCGGTTTATGCGGTTATTGTTATCGCGTTTTCTTAGAGAAAAGAAATGGAAAATGGATAGTAGCGAGATATAATGTAGACTGGGTCAGTTAAAAAAAAAGAAAGATTGAGATTTTTTTAATTCTCAATCTTTCAAAATATTTTTAATACCATAAATCGGCTACTTCATTTTTAATATAACCCAACGCAGCATTACTTGGCGATTGTTTTTCTAGTAAATCATTCAAAATTACTTCGCGTAATTTGTCTGCGTTATCTACTTTATCGCTCATTGCAGCTTTACGAATCATTTGGATTGTTGCATTTTTTGCAGTTATAATGATTGTCCAGCAGTCTTCTGACATATAAATCTGCTGTGTTAAATTGTGCTCAAATTCCTGTTCAATTTGGTCAATTACATAATTTTCGTAATCATGTTTATTTTGAGAAATAGGAGAAATTCTGATTAACAATTTTGTCAAGTTAATACGCTCCAAAAACAAAGTCATACGCTCGTAAGCCTGTAAACGTATAGGTAACGACTCTTTGTGCGCTTGTTTGTTTAATAAAAAAGCACGTTTTCTGTCATTGTTTTTAATATGTAACTCAAAAAAACGATACGCCACAACTCCTGTAACTAAGGCTGGTAAAGTATAACTCGCAAGTTCTATTATTTTGTTGAAATCCATTTGAATAATTTTTAAGCAAAAATATACTTTTTGATCAAAAATCAACTTTAAATTTATAGTAATAAACAAAAATGAAGATGTACTTTTGCGACTTGTTTTTTAATGAGACCAAAATATATTTTGAATGGATTCATACCTAATACTTTTTCTTTGTTTGGCAGCGTTTGCTGCGGGATTTATTGATGCAATTGTAGGTGGCGGCGGATTAATCCAAACGCCAATGGGATTAATTTTATTGCCAAATCTCCCTGTTTCGACTGTAGTTGGAACTTTGAAAATTCCAGCATTTAGCGGAACTGCTTTTGCCGCTTTTCAATATTTGAAGAAAGTAGTGATTCAGTGGAAACTCTTACTTATTATGATGTGTCTGGCGGTTCCGTCAGCATTTTTAGGATCTACAATTTTAACAATGGTCAGCAATGATTTTATGAAACCGCTTTTGTTAGTGGTTTTATCTTTACTATTTGTATACACTTATGCCAAGAAAAATTTCGGACAGCATGTTGCTAAAGATCATTCGATGGCAACCCAAATATTTTATGCTGTTGTTATTAGTATAATTGTTGGATTTTACGACGGTTTTATAGGGCCTGGCACAGGAAGTTTCTTTGTTGTGGCTTTTATTGCGCTTTTAGGATTCGATTTTCTTCACGCTTCTGCGAATGCTAAAATGGTAAATTTAGCAACCAATTTCGGTTCGATTTGTCTATTTATGATTAAAGGGAAAATCATTTGGGCAATTGCAATTCCGATGGCAATTAGCAATGGGTTGGGCGGATGGCTCGGAGCAAAACTGGCGATCAACAAAGGAAATGGTTTTATTCGAATTTTCTTTTTAATTGTTGTAGTCGGAACTTTGATTCGTTTTGCTTACGACGTATTTTTTTAATAAGATTCTAAGTTGCTAAGGTTCTAAGACTCTGAGATACTAAGTTTTTTTTTGAATAGCCGTTGGTTTTTTCTTTTTCAGATTTTAAAGAAAAATTAAAAAATAAGTATAATATCTAATTCCAATTTTCTCAAAATATTTAAAGAAAACCAATTGTCTGTTTTCTAGCCCCGATTGAGGCGGTATCCTCGTAGCGGAGCGGAGAGATATAGCCGAAAGCGGGAAACCATGTCTGAAAAAATGCCTTTTGTTTGGCTTCGAAAAAAAAACTTAGCGACTTAGAATCTTAGCAACTTAGAACCTTCCAAAAGCATCTTAGGAACTTTCTTTTTTAATTCTTATTTTTGCATAAAAGGAGAAAATTACATGCAGAAATATATTGACCAGCTCAACGAAGCGCAGAGAGCGCCTGTTTTAAAGAAAGACGGGCCAATGATTATTATTGCTGGTGCAGGTTCGGGAAAAACACGTGTTTTAACCATTAGAATTGCGTATTTGATGGCTCAAGGTATTGATGCCTTCAATATTTTGTCGCTTACTTTTACCAATAAAGCAGCCCGCGAGATGAAACATAGAATTTCGGATATTGTGGGGGCTAGTGAGGCAAAGAACCTTTGGATGGGAACTTTTCACTCTATTTTTGCTCGTATTCTGCGTGCCGAATCAGATCATTTGGGGTATCCTTCAAATTTTACAATTTATGACTCTCAGGATTCGGCTAGATTGATTTCTTCTATTATAAAAGAAATGCAGCTAGATCGTGATATTTACAAACCAAAACAAGTTTTAGGACGTATATCTAATTATAAAAATAGTTTAATTACGGTTAAAGCTTATTTTAACAATCCAGAATTGGTTGAGGCCGATGCAATGGCAAAAAGGCCAAGATTGGGAGAGATTTATCAGCAGTATGTTGATCGCTGTTTTAAGGCTGGTGCAATGGATTTTGATGATTTATTGTTGAAAACCAATGAGCTCTTAACGCGTTTCCCTGAAGTTTTAGCAAAGTACCAAGATCGTTTCCGTTATATTTTGGTTGATGAGTACCAAGATACGAATCACTCTCAATATCTGATTGTTAGAGCTTTGTCGGATAGATTTCAGAATATTTGTGTGGTGGGAGATGATGCGCAGAGTATTTATGCCTTCCGTGGTGCGAATATCAATAACATTCTGAATTTCCAAAAAGATTACGAAGGTGTAATTATGTTCCGTTTAGAGCAGAATTACCGTTCGACAAGAAACATTGTAGAAGCGGCAAATACCGTGATGGAACATAATAAAACCAAACTAGATAAAGTAGTTTGGACAGCAAACGAGTTTGGACCAAAGATTAAAGTTCATAGAAGTTTGACTGATGCAGAAGAAGGTCGTTTTGTAGCAAGCACGATTTTTGAACAGAAAATGCAAAATCAATTGCATAATGGTGCTTTTGCAATTTTGTATCGTACCAATGCTCAGTCGCGCGCGATGGAAGATGCTTTGAGAAAACGTGACATTCCGTATAGAATTTATGGTGGTTTATCTTTTTATCAACGTAAAGAGATTAAAGACGTTTTATGTTATTTGCGTCTGGTTCTAAATCCAAAAGACGAAGAAGCTTTGGTTCGTGTAATCAATTATCCAGCACGTGGAATTGGAGACACAACAGTTGAAAAATTAACTATTGCTGCCAATCATTACAAACGTTCGATTTGGGAAGTAATGGTAAATATTGATAAAATTGATTTAAAATTGAATGCTGGAACAAAGAACAAATTGAAAGATTTTGTTACTATGATCCAGAGTTTTCAGGTTATCGATCAGAACCAAGATGCTTTTTATATTACAGACCACGTTGCAAAGAAAACCGGATTAGTTCAGGAATTGAAGAAAGATGCTACTCCAGAGGGGATGGCGAAAATTCAGAACATCGAAGAGCTTTTAAACGGTATTAAAGATTTTACCGAAGGGCAAAGAGAAATTGACGGAGCAAGAGGTGCGCTTTCTGAGTTTATGGAAGATGTAGCTTTGGCAACAGATTTGGATAAAGATACAAACGATGATGATCGTGTTGCTTTGATGACCATTCACTTAGCAAAAGGACTGGAGTTTCCGCATGTATTTGTGGTAGGAATGGAAGAAGATTTGTTTCCAAGCGCTATGAGTATGAGTACGAGAAGTGAATTGGAAGAAGAGCGCCGTTTATTCTATGTGGCATTAACCCGTGCAGAACATCAAGCGTATTTGACCTATGCTCAGTCTCGTTATCGATGGGGAAAACTAACGGATAGTGAACCTTCTCGTTTTATTGAAGAAATTGATGGTCAGTTTTTGGAATATTTGACTCCAGCCGAAACAAATTATCGTTATAAGTCTCCAATTGATGGCGATATTTTTGGAGATGTAGATAAATCAAAATTGCGATTGGCAAAACCAGTAGGAGGAACTCCGCCCAAACATATTACAGACAACAGTCCGAAGCCTGATTTAAATATTAGAAAACTAAAACCAGTTTCGGGAAATGCGCCAAGTAATGGAAATTCGAATTTATTTGATAGTAAATTGACCGTAGGAAATATTGTCATGCATGAACGTTTTGGAAAGGGAGAAGTGATGAATTTAGAAGGTGTTGGTCCAGATAGAAAAGCAGAAATTAAATTTGAAGTAGGAGGAATTAAGAAATTGTTGTTAAGATTTGCTAAATTAGATGTCGTAGGATAAAAATGTTTCAAGTTTTAAGTTTCAGGTTTCAAGTTATTACAAAGTAATTTGAAACCTGAAACGTTAAACAAGTTAAACTTTAAACTAAAAAGAAAAATGGCCGAATTTATAAAAATATACCCAGATAAACCTAGTGAAGCTGCTATTGCAAAAGTGGTAAAAGTGCTTCAGAATGGTGGTTTGGTAATTTATCCAACTGATACTGTTTATGGGTTAGGCTGTGATATTACCAATTCGAGAGCGTTAGAAAAAATTGCTAGAATAAAAGGAGTAAAACTGGAGAAGGCAAACTTTTCCTTTATTTGCCATGATTTGAGTAATTTGTCAGATTATGTAAGGCAGATCAATACTTCAACTTTTAAGATTTTAAAGAGAGCCTTGCCAGGACCTTATACTTTTATTTTACCTGGAAATAATAGTTTGCCGAAAGAGTTTAAAAAGAAAACTACAGTTGGTATTCGTGTGCCTGATAATAATATTATATTGGAGATTGTTCGCCAGTTAGGAAATCCGGTTGTTTCAACTTCTATTCGAGATGAAGATGATGTAATAGAATATACTACCGATCCAGAATTAATTTTTGAGAAATGGCAGAATATTGTAGATCTTGTAATCGATGGTGGCTATGGAGATAATGTAGGTTCTACAATTATTGATCTTTCTGAACATGAGCCAGTTATCGTAAGGGAAGGTAAGGGAGATATTGATATTTTGTAAAAAAATACACTAAAAGTATAATAGTATAGAAATTATGAGTAACTTTATTATGTTAAAATTTAGTTAGTTACTTAAAAATAATGCTATTCTTGATTTATATTTAATTGGTTATTAAAAAAATTAAGGATACATAAAAGCAGGTCATTAGACCTGCTTTTTCTGTATTATAAAGTATGTGAAACTCTAATTATTTTTGTTGTTTCTTCATTTCTTTTTCAATCATATCATAGAATTGATCGATTTTTGGCATAACAACAATACGAGTTCTTCTGTTACGAGCTTTGTTCTCAGCAGAATCGTTTGCAACTAATGGTACATAAGAACTTCTACCTGCAGCAATTAATTTAGCTGGGTTAACACCAAGATCGTTTGTTAATACACGAACGATAGAAGTAGAACGTTTAACACTTAAATCCCAGTTGTCTAAGATAATACCGTTGCTTTTGTAAGGAACGTCATCAGTGTGTCCTTCAACCATACATTCGAAATCTGGTTTGTCGTTTACAACTTTTGCAACTTTAGCTAAAACAGATTTAGCTTTGTCACTTACGTCGTAGCTTCCGCTTTTGAATAATAATTTATCAGCGATAGAGATAAATACAACCCCTTTTTCAACATTGATTTCGATGTCTGGATCGTTGATTCCAACTGCACCTTTCAAGCTTGTAACTAATGCTAAAGTAACACTGTCTTTTTTAGTTAAAGCATCTTGAAGTCTAGAGATTTTCAAATCTTTTTCTTTTAAACTTTCAAGAGATTTTTCAAGGTTTTCAGCACCTTTAGTAGTTAAGATAGTTAAATCTTTAGAGCTGTTGATTAAATCTTGATTATGTTGTTTGTAGCTTTCAGCTGTAGCAGCTAATCCAGCTTTTTCTTCTAAGCACGTATTTAATTTTACAGTACAAGAGTTTAACAAATCTTGAGTCTCTTTGTTTTTAGCTTCCAACTCTGCATATTTCTTTTTAGAAACACAAGATGTTAGGGCCATTAATACTGATAGTGCGATAACTATTTTTCTCATAAATTTAATTTTAATTAGACTTGATTACAAATTTAGTTTTTAATATTTTGAATACTGTTAAAGATTTCTTTAAATAAGGTCAATTTCTTGATGTAATAAAGGAAAACGATGCTTTTCACCGAATAGTATTGCTGTATTTGAAAATCTTTTCGTTTTTTAAGATATTTTAAAGATAAGCAATAAAATGAAAAATGTGCTTTTAAAATGGCAAGAGTGTGCCCGAATTTACCTTGTGTAAGAAAACGGATACCGGCAATGCCATCTAATACCATGCGGAAAAAAATTACAAAGAATAATCCTTTTGAAGGCAGATTTTTAACCAACATTAGCAATGAATTTCTAAAATTCAAATAAGTTTTTTTAGGATTTCCTTGCTGTAAAGTTGCGCCACCAACATGATAAACAACAGATTGGTAATTATATTTTATAATATGCCCTTCATTTGCAGCTCGCCAGCATAAATCAATTTCTTCCTGATGCGCAAAGAAACTTTCGTCAAAACCTCCTAATTCATGAAAAACGTTCTTTCTGATAAAGAAACAAGCGCCGGAAGCCCAGAACAATTCAATATTATCATTGTATTGCCCATAGTCTTTTTCAATTGTATCAAATATTCTTCCTCTGCAAAAAGGAAATCCGTATTTATCGATAAAACCACCGGCAGCACCTGCATATTCAAAGTATTCCTTGTTTTTAAAATCAAGAATTTTTGGCTGAATAATAGCGGTTTGATTTTCTTTTTCGAAAGTGTCTAGAATGGGCTGAAGCCAGTTTTCTGTGACTTCAATATCTGAATTTACTAATGCATATATTTCAGCATCAATATGTTTTAAGGCGTCATTATAACCTTTTGCAAAACCATAATTGCCTGAATTTTTTACAATTTTTACAGTTGGAAAATGTTCTGTAACATACGCAACAGAATTGTCCGTAGAATCATTGTCAGCAACGTAAATCGCTGCTCCTTCTGAAAACTGAATAACAGATGGTAAAAACTGCTCCAGCAATTTTACTCCGTTCCAATTTAAAATTACAACTGCTATTTTTTCCAAAAGTATTTAGTTCTTTATTATTTGTTAGTGGTTTTCTTTATAGTCTGGCAGATTTTTTAAAAACTCATATTTCTCGTTTTCAAAATCCATTTGACAATAAAAATGGTTCAGTCCGTTGGTAACATTCAAAAACCGTGCCTGCATTGTCATATTGTAACGTGCAATTTGATCAAAAGTTGCTTGAGAGATTTTAACTTCTGGAGCTTTGCACTCTACTAATATGTGTATAGAACCATCTGGGTTAAATACAACAACATCGTATCGCTTTCGTAATCCGTTGACGGTTAAAACTTTCTCGACATTAATAAGTGATTTTGGGTATTTTTTTTCATGCATTAAAAAATGAACTACGTGTTGGCGAACCCATTCTTCTGGCGTAAGAATTATAAATTTTTTCCTGATTTCATCAAAAATAGACACTTTATTTTCGCTATTTTTGAATCGGAAAGTATAAGCAGGGAAATTAAGTTTAAGCATAAAGCAAAAATATAAAATAGTTTCAGGTTTCAAATTTAAAGTTTCAAGTTTTGAAGCATAATTTGAAACCTGAAACTTGAAACAAAAGATTGAATGGACGAAGTAGTAAAAATTGTTAACGATATTAAAGCCGGAGATATTAAACCGATTTATTTTTTAATGGGCGAAGAACCTTATTATATAGATAAATTGTCTGAATATATTGAACAGAATGTATTAGCTGAAGAAGAAAAAGGTTTTAATCAGACAGTTTTATATGGAAGAGATGTGTCAATTGATGATATTGTTTCAACGGCCAAGCGTTATCCTATGATGGCTGAACGTCAGGTTGTTATCGTAAAAGAAGCGCAAGATTTGTCCAGAACAATCGATAAAATAGAATCTTACGTAGAAAATCCAATGCAAACAACTGTTTTAGTTTTTTGTTATAAATATAAGACACTAGATAAACGTAAAAAAGTTACTAAGCTATTAGGACAAAAAGGCGTTGTTTACGAAAGTAAAAAATTATATGAGAACCAAGTAGGAGACTGGATTAAACGCGTTTTGGCTGGAAAAAAATATACAATTGATCCTAAGGCAAATGCCATGCTTGTAGAATTTTTAGGTACAGATTTGAGTAAGATCAACAATGAGCTAGAAAAACTACAGATTATTTTACCGCAAGGCACGATGATTACTGCGGAGCATATTGAAGAGAATATTGGTTTTAGTAAAGATTATAATGTATTCGAACTTAGAAAAGCAATCGGAGAACGTAATCAATTGAAAGCGTATAAGATAGCAGAAAATTTTGCTCATAATCCTAAAGAATATCCTTTAGTTATGACTACTGGGTTGGTATTTGGGTTCTTTGTCCAACTTTTAAAATATCACGGATTAAAAGACAAGAATCCTAAAAACGTTGCAGCAACACTTGGAGTAAATCCGTTTTTCTTAAAAGAATATGATTTGGCAGTAAAAAACTATCCAATGAGAAAGGTGAGCCAAATTGTTGGAGCCTTACGTGATATTGATGTTAAAAGTAAAGGTGTAGGTGCCAACGCGTTACCGCAATCGGATTTACTAAAAGAAATGCTCTATAAAATATTTAATTAAGCCATTAAAATTCACGATATTTGCGTTTCTAAAAATTTTACTACTTAAAAATAATTGCACAATTATGGGAATGAATAAAAACACCATTTTAGGATGGGCAACTTTAATAATGGTACTTATGGGGTTGTTGCTTATAGCTCTTGGAATCTTTAGATATAGTGATGTTTCAGGATGGGGATTTGCTGCTGTTGGAGTTGGATTTTTTGCTAATGCATGGGTATTCAATGCTTTAAAAGGCAGGGTTTAGAATTTTGAGATTTAAAGAAATAAATAATTATAATAAAAAAAATAAAAAATGTCAGACGATAAGAAAGTAATTTTCTCAATGCAGAAATTGAGCAAAACCTATCAGGGAGCAGACAAACCAGTTCTTAAGAATATTTACCTTAGTTTCTTTTATGGTGCTAAGATTGGTATTTTGGGACTTAATGGTTCTGGAAAATCTTCTCTTTTAAAGATTATTGCTGGAGTTGACAAAAACTACCAAGGAGATGTAGTTTTTCAACCTGGATATACAGTAGGATATTTAGAGCAAGAACCAATTCTTGATGATTCTAAGACAGTTATCGAAATTGTTCGTGAAGGAGCTGCAGAAACAATGGCGGTTTTAGAGGAGTACAACCAAATCAATGACTTATTTGGTCTTCCAGAATACTACGAAGATCAAGATAAAATGGATAAATTGATGGACCGTCAAGCAGCATTGCAAGACAAAATCGATGCTCTTGGCGCTTGGGAAATCGATACTAAATTAGAAATCGCAATGGATGCGTTGCGTACTCCAGAAGGAGATACTCCAATCAAAAACCTTTCAGGAGGAGAGCGTCGTCGTGTAGCTTTATGCCGTTTGTTGTTGCAACAACCAGATGTATTGTTATTAGATGAGCCAACCAACCACCTTGATGCTGAGTCAGTTCTATGGTTGGAGCAGCATTTAGCGCAATATTCAGGAACTGTAATTGCTGTAACCCACGACCGTTATTTCTTGGATAATGTTGCCGGATGGATTCTAGAGTTGGATAGAGGAGAAGGTATTCCATGGAAAGGAAATTATTCTTCTTGGTTGGATCAAAAATCAAACCGTTTGGCTCAAGAGGAAAAGGTGGCTTCTAAACGTAGAAAAACTTTAGAGCGTGAGTTGGAGTGGGTTCGTCAAGGAGCTAAAGGTCGTCAGACTAAACAAAAAGCGCGTTTACAGAACTATGACAAATTATTAAATGAAGATCAAAAACAACTAGACGAAAAATTAGAGATCTATATTCCGAATGGTCCTCGTTTAGGAACAAATGTCATTGAGGCTAAAAATGTTGCGAAAGCTTTTGGTGATAAATTATTGTATGATAATTTGAACTTTACCTTGCCACAAGCTGGTATTGTTGGGATTATTGGACCTAACGGTGCTGGTAAATCGACTATTTTCAAAATGATAATGGGTGAACAAGCTACAGATAGCGGAGAATTTTCTGTCGGAGACACAGTGAAAATTGCTTATGTAGACCAGTCACACTCTAATATTGATCCAAACAAATCTATTTGGGAAAACTTTGCCGATGGTCAGGAATTGATAATGATGGGAGGAAAGCAAGTTAACTCAAGAGCCTATTTGTCACGTTTCAATTTTGGTGGCGGTGAGCAGAATAAAAAAGTTTCTATGCTTTCTGGTGGAGAGCGTAACCGTTTGCACTTGGCCATGACTTTGAAGGAAGAAGGAAACGTACTTTTACTGGATGAGCCTACGAATGATCTTGACGTAAATACACTTCGAGCTCTTGAAGAAGGTTTGGAGAATTTTGCTGGTTGTGCTGTAATTATTTCTCACGACAGATGGTTCTTAGATAGAATTTGTACACATATTTTAGCTTTCGAAGGTGACTCTGAAGTTTATTTCTTTGAAGGAAGTTTTTCTGATTATGAAGAAAATAAAAAGAAACGTCTAGGTGGTGATTTAACTCCGAAACGTTTGAAATACAGAAAATTGATCAGATAGTTTCTGATAAATTTCCAATAAAAAAAATCCCAAATTCCAATTAGTGTGAATTTGGGATTTTTTATTTCAAGTGTTTATGCGTTTAGTTTTGTCATTTCAGGAACAAGATCACGCTAAATTGGAATTTTTTAAAGAAATTTTGCTTTTAACTCTGGAGTCGGAATCATGCAACTTTCTTTCTTGCCATACCAATTGTATCTATTTTTTGCCACATAGTCGTAAATTCTATCACTAATAAAAATAGGAACAATTCTAAAAATTGAAATGAGTTTCCATAAGCCTCCAAAATTTTTTGCTATTTCAATTGCTGCAGAAGACTTATAAAAATATGCTGTTTTTGGATCATACAAAATAATACTATCCATTTTAGAAAAACTGATTCCTAAGTGTTTGCAGATTGAAATGCCCAAATCTGATTGCAATGCAACAAATCTGAAAATGTCTTTTTTGTCATGGTTTATAATATATTGCACAGCAGTACTGCACAGATTGCAAACTCCGTCAAAAAGAACTATTTTTTTATTTTCTGGAAGGCTTTCCATTTTATTAGGTTTGTTTCAAATTTTACATTTCACGTTTTGATATGCATGAAAGTGAGCTTGGATTATTATATTGTCTTTATTTGTTTTGTTTATTGAATTTTAATTTTTAATAAATTTTATAAATTAAAAATGACTTTGATAAATTCTTTAAGATGGATTTTAAAAAATAAAGCATCTTATTTATCCTATTTTGTAAAAACGTTTCTTAAATCGCTTTATTTTAATTTTTCTATTTTTTAACCGTTATTAAACACTGAAAATTTATTTTTTAACCGCTTCTACCAATTCCAATTCATCTAAACTTACTTTCGAAGTGAAAATTCCGTAATTAACCGTTGCTTTATTTTTTTCGATTAAATCAATACTTCCGACCGATCTTCCGTCGAGCATCCTTACTCTATCGCCAACTTTCAAAATTGGTTTTGGTTTTTCAATAACTGGCTTAAGTTTCTTCTCTTTTTTCTCTTTTCGAATTTCCTCAACTTTTACCTGTACTTCAGCAATAATTTCTTTCTGTTTTTCAACTTTTGCTTTTACTTCTTTCGGAGTTGCTTTTTTACGTTTAGAATTTTCGATCTCAACAATTTTTAAAAATTCACCAATTAGTTCTTTTTTGTTTTTGTTGTTAAAATACTTCTCGGCAATGTCGTCAATTTTTTGTCCAATGTAAATTATCTTTTGATTGCTGTCATATAATTCCTGATAACTTTCCAATTTTTGTTGGATTCTGGTATTGATATTTTCCATCTTTTTGCTTTCTTCTCGAGCACGAGTTTCTTCTTCTTTTAAATTCAAAGAAGTTTTTTCTAACTTCGAACGCTCTTTCTGTAAAGTAGCAATTGTTTTATCAAAACGAACTTTTCCAACTTCAATTTTCTTTTTTGCACGATTGATCAATCCAAACGGAATTCCATTTTTTTGAGCAACTTCAAATGTAAACGAACTTCCTGCCTGACCTAAAGCTAATTTGTACATTGGTTCAAGAGATTTTTCGTCAAACATCATATTGGCATTTGTAGCATATGGTAGCTCGTTTGCGAAAATTTTTAAATTGGAATAATGCGTTGTGATAATTCCGAACGCTTCACGATGATAAAATTCTTCCAGAAAAATTTCAGCCAAAGCGCCACCCAGTTCAGGATCAGAACCTGTACCAAATTCATCAATTAAAAACATGGTTTTGCTATTACATTTCTTTAAAAAGTAATTCATGTTTTTTAATCGGTAACTATAAGTACTTAGGTGATTTTCAATAGATTGATTGTCTCCAATATCGGTTAGGATTCTATCAAACAAAAAAGTTTCGCTTCTTTCGTGAACCGGAATCAAAATTCCAGATTGCAGCATTAATTGCAATAAGCCAACTGTTTTTAATGAAATGGTTTTCCCTCCAGCATTTGGTCCAGAAATTACAATAATTCTATTTTCTTGTTTTAACTCGATTGTCTGCGGATGCGTAACTTCTTTTTTCTGTTTATTGTTGAGATATAAAATCGGATGATACGCTTCTCTAAAGAATAATCTTCTTTCTTCTGTAATTGTTGGTAAGATTCCGTTTATTCGATTTGCATATTTTGCCTTTCCTGCAACAACATCAATATCACTTAAAAAGTCTTGATATTCAATTAATAAAGGAAGATATGGGCGAATTACATTTGATAAATTCTTTAAAATTCTTGTAATTTCTTCTTTCTCTTCATATTCCAAGTTGGCTAATTCACGAGAATACTTCAAAGTAGCTTCAGGTTCGATATATGCAATGCTTCCAGTTTTAGAACTTCCTAGAATTGAACCTTTTACTTTACGACGATACATGGCTAAAACCGCTAAAACTCTACGATTTTGTACAAAACTTTCTTTAATATCATCCAAATAACCTAAACCGTTGTACTGCGTTAAAGCTACACCAAAACTTTGATTTACTTTTCCGCGAACTAAGTTCATATTTTGTCTAATCCCAGCCAAAGCAGGAGAAGCATTGTCTTTTATTTCGCCATATTTATCTACAATTGCATCAATTGCAGTGATAATATCTTTGGTTAATTCTACTCTTGAAGCTCTAGCATTTAAGTTTGGATAATAGTCATCGAATTTTTTCAAGAAATTCAATAAGACATTTGTTGTTGCAGAAAGATTTGCGATTTTTCTAAAACTTCCAACTTCAAGAAAGCTGTCTTCGATTGCTAAGAATTTAATTTCATGCGTGATAGCGTCAAATCCATGATTTGGAATTGCATTATTATTTTGAAAAGAAGACACATACTCTGATGTTTGCATCAGCGATTGCATTAATTCTTCTTTGTCTCTAAATGGTTTTATTTGTAAAGCCTTTTCTTTTCCAATATCGGTGTTGCAACCATCTGAGATGGTTTCCAAAACAGTTGGAAATTGTAAGTCTTGTAATGTTTTTTCTGTAATACTGATCATTTAATTTCTTTATGAAAGTAGAGGCAAAAGTACGAAAACATTATGATTGAAATCTACAAGTAATCGCTAATTTTATGTAATAGTAAATATGATTTTAAGTAATAATTTCTGAAATTCGCATAAAAAAAATTATGGACGTAAAAATGCATTCTTCTTGGAAACCAGTTTTGAATGAAGAATTTGAAAAACCATATTTCAACGATTTAATCGAATTTGTAAAATCTGAATATGCAACAAAAGTTTGTTACCCAAAAGGGAATCAGATTTTTTCAGCTTTTGATCATTGTCATTTTGATGAAGTAAAAGTTGTTATTATTGGGCAAGACCCTTATCATGGGCCAAATCAAGCAAATGGATTGTGTTTTTCTGTAAATGATGGAATTCCTTTTCCACCATCACTTCAAAATATATTCAAAGAAATTCAAGACGATTTCAATATACCAATGCCTAATACAGGTAATTTGGAACGCTGGGCAGATCAAGGTGTTTTTCTGTTAAACGCAACTTTAACGGTAAGACAATCTGAAGCAGGAAGCCATCAGGGAAAAGGATGGGAAAAATTTACAGATGCAGTTATCAAGCAAATTTCTGCTGAAAAAGAAAATGTTGTTTTCTTACTTTGGGGAGGTTTCGCTCAAAAGAAAGCGGCTTTGATTGATGCTTCAAAACATCATATTCTAAAATCGGGTCATCCTTCGCCATTAAGCGCAAATAGAGGATTTTGGTTCGGGAATAAACATTTCAGTCAGACAAATGAATTCTTGAAATCTAAAGGATTGAAAGAAATTGAATGGTGATTTTCTAAAAGTGACAAAGACTCAGAGGGGCAAAATGAAAAACTTTGCGTCTTTGTGACTTTGCGAGAAATGTTTTTTATATAAAAAAAAATCTTTTGAATCTGCGAGAAACAAAAGAATTTAATTTATGTTATTTTTTTACAATTTCTTCTAAAACAGCTTTATTTTCGTAATTAACCACTTTTAGAATAATCTCTTGGTTTTTTACTGTTTTTCCTTCAATGATATAAAGTTTTCCTTTATTGAACGGAACATTACTTTGGTCAAAATCTACATCTCCATAAGTTAATGTATTTTTGACATCTGCTGTGTCAACCCATTTTTCACTTAAAGTCTGAACAGCTTTTGGAGAATATTGAAAAGGTTTTGTTCTAAGGTTGTTTAAAACTCGAGCATTTGGGAAATAATTACAACGAGTGTCTTTTCCAATAAAAAATCCTGATACAATAAAACATCCCATTACGAGACCAATCAGATAATATGCAAAACGGTATGCGAACTTCATGAAATAATTTTTTTGCAAAGGTACACTAAAGTTCCTTTAGAATACAAGTAAATTAATATCGTTATCAGGTAAATCAAACCAATCGCCAATTGCTTTATTGGTTAAAATTCCGTGATAAAGATAAATTCCGTTTTTAAGACCTTTGTTGCAACGAATTGCGCTTTCAATACCACCATCTTCAGCTATCTGATGCAGGTAAGGGGTTAGAATATTACTTATTGATAATGAGGCAGTTTTGGAGTATCGTGAAGGTATATTAGGTACGCAATAATGTAAAACATTACTTTTTATAAATGTAGGTTTTTCGTGAGTTGTAACTTCCGAAGTTTCAAAGCAACCGCCAGTATCGATGCTGACATCCACAATTACGGCACCTTTTTTCATGTGTTCAACCATTGTTTCATTAACAACAATCGGACATCTTTCTTTTCCTCGCATGGCACCAATGGCTACATCACAGCGTCTTAAAGCCTTTAATAGTCCTTTTTGCTGAATAGTTGAAGTAAAAATTCTTTGATTTAAATTGTTTTGGAGACGACGTAGTTTTGTAATAGAATTATCAAAAACTTTTACGTTCGCACCTAGTCCAATGGCAGTTTTGGCAGCAAATTCACCAACTGTTCCTGCTCCCAAAATAACAACTTCAGTAGGAGGAACGCCTGTAATGTTTCCAAACAAAAGGCCTTTTCCAAATTCGTTAGTAATCATTAATTCAGCTGCAATAAGGATTGAAGCCGTTCCTGCAATTTCGCTTAAAGATTTTACTGCAGGATAAGATCCGTCTTCATCTTTTATATATTCAAAAGCTAAGGCTGTAATCTTTTTTTGCGCTAGCGCTTCAAAGTATTCTTTCTTTTTAGTTTTAAGCTGAATAGCAGAAATGATAACTGTTTCAGGATTAATCATTTCGATTTCTGCTAAAGTAGGCGGTTCTACTTTTAATAGAAACGGACAGCCAAAAACCCTTTTAGTGTCTTTTGTGATTTCTGCACCTGCATCTGCATATTCTTTATCCGTATAACTCGAACTTTCACCCGCTCCAGACTCGATCATAACGCGATGACCTTCATAAGTTAAAGAAGTGACTGCATCAGGCGTAAGGCAGATACGGCGTTCCTGATAACTTGTTTCTTTAGGAATTCCTATAAAGAGTTCTCTTTTAAAACGACCAACCTCAAGTTTTTCTTCTTGTGGTATTAATTGTTGTTTTGTAAATGGAGTTAATGTGATTGACATGGATAATGCAAAAAATTAAGGGTACAAATTACGTAAAAACTTTTAAAATTAGTGTAAAAATTCTGCTAATACTCAGAGTTAAAAAATTAAGATCTAACTAACTGGTAAAAATGGCTGAATTTTTCTTTTTGCCGATATTTCTGTTGGCTTTAAACTAATTCTAGTTCTCTTTTTCCATCAGGAAGTAATTTAATATTTATTGTAGAATGTTCTTCTGGAATTAAACTTGCGATTTTTTCAGACCATTCTATAAAACACCAATTTCCAGAGTATAAATAATCGTCGACACCCATATCTAGCGCTTCGGTTTCTTTATTTAATCGGTAAAAATCAAAGTGATAAACTGTCTGGTTGTTAATAGTTTGGTATTCATTTACAAGAGAAAAAGTCGGACTGCTTGTTGCGTCTTCCACTCCAAGACTTTTGCATAGCTGCTTGATTAAAGTTGTTTTTCCGACGCCCATTTCTCCATTAAAGAGAATGATTTTTTTAGGGTTTGCGGCAATAATCTGTTCGGCAACTTTTTGAATTTGATCTAATGAAAAAATGACATTCATTGTTATATTATTTTTGCCACGAATTTCACGAATTTTCATCAATTAAAATATATTTACTAATGAAAATTCGCGGCATTCTTGACAATATTTTATTTAGGATTAAAAACCAGAAACGGAATAATCATTTCTTCTAAGGAAATTCCTCCGTGTTGGTAGGTATTTTTGTAATAACTCACATAATGATTATAGTTGTTTACATAGGCCAAGAAAAAATCATTTTTGGCAAAAATAAACGAACTGCTCATATTTATCGCAGGTAAACCAATGGTTTTAGGCTCTTTTACTACATAAACATCTTTTTGTTCGTAAGTTAAACTACGCCCAGTTTTGTAACGTAAATTTAGACTTGTATTTTTATCTCCAACAACTTTCGAGGGATTTTTGACATTAATTGTTCCGTGGTCTGTAGTTAAGATCAGTTTGAATCCTAAAAGCTGTGCCTGCTGAATAATTTCTAATAATGGAGAATTTTTAAACCAGCTTAAAGTTAAAGAGCGATAGGCTTTGTCGTCTGATGCCAATTCTTTTACTACTTCCATTTCGGTTTTAGCGTGCGAAAGCATATCAACGAAATTGTAAACCACAGTTACTAAATCATTTCCTTTTAAAGCTTTAAAGTTTTCTGCTAACTTTTTCCCACCAGCATAATTGGTGATTTTGAAATAATCTTCTTTAATATTTAAACCTAAACGTTTTAATTGGGGCGATAAAAATTCTGCCTCGTAAAGGTTTTTTCCGCCATCTTCAACATCATTTTTCCAATATTCAGGAAACTGTTTTTCCATTTCTAAAGGCATTAAACCTGAGAAAATTGAATTTCGAGCATATTGTGTAGCTGTTGGAAGAATAGAATAATAAGGTACTTCTTTTTCTAGTTTGTAATAATTTGAAATGACAGATTCAAAAGATTTCCATTGATCATATCTTAGATTGTCAATTACAACAAAGAGAATTGGCTTGTCTTTCTTTTTAAGTTCGGGAACAACAAGTTCTTTAAATAAGGTATTAGACTGTATGGGTTTATCTGCTTTTGGAGCAAACCAATCTTCATAGTTTCGTTCAATGAATTTTCCGAATTGAGAATTGGCTTCTACTTTTTGAGATTCTAAAATTTCAATCATCGCTGTATCATTGATGTCTTCTAGTTTTAATTCCCAAAAAAGCAATTTTTTATACAATTCAATCCAGTCTTCATAAGAATTAACCATTGCCAATTCCATTGAAATTTTTCTGAATTCCTTCTGGTAATCTAAAGTTGTTTTTTCTGTAATTAATCTCGAATCATCCAAGTTTTTCTTCAAACTCAATAGAATCTGATTCGGATTTACGGGTTTAATCAAATAGTCAGCAATTTTAGAACCAATGGCTTCTTCCATTATATATTCTTCCTCACTCTTGGTAATCATAATCATCGGAATTGCTGAATTTTTTTCTTTCATTTCAGAAAGTGTTTCCAATCCGCTCATTCCAGGCATATTTTCGTCTAGAAAAACAATATCAAAATTATCTTCTTCAAACAAGGCAATGGCGTCTAATCCGTTATTACAAGTAGTAACTTCGTAATTCTTTTTTTCTAGAAATAATATGTGAGGCTTTAAAAGATCGATTTCATCGTCGACCCAAAGTATTTTTATCTTATCCATAAATCAATTTAATTTTACTGCAATTTAAAGTTATAGAACTTAAAAAGTATTAAAAATAGTATAAAATTACTAAAGTTGAAGCATGATTTTATTTTGAATTTTAACATTTTTAAATGTATTTTATTGATAATCATGGTAATTTAAAGTGTGATTTTTAAATAAAAAACACCAAACTCTTTATACTTATTTACTTATATTTGTTGACCAAAAAAATAACTGAACTGTGACTCAGATCAATAAATTAAAAATATTCAACGATCCTATATATGGTTTCATTACGATTCCAAACGAACTAGTTTACGATTTAATTCAGCATCCTTATTTTCAGCGTCTACGTCGTATTTCGCAAATGGGATTGTCGTATTTGGTATATCCAGGAGCAAATCATACTCGTTTTCATCACGCATTAGGATGCATGCATTTGATGAAGAAAGCAATTGATACGCTTCGTTTTAAAGATGTTGTGATTTCTGAAGAAGAAGAGAATGCGCTTTTAATAGCAATTTTGCTTCACGATATTGGGCACGGGCCATTTTCGCATGCTATGGAAAAAAGTATTGTAGAAGATGTACATCACGAAGCGATTTCATTATTATTTATGAATCAGCTGAATGAGGAATTTGGTGGAAGACTAAGTTTGGCAATTCAGGTTTTTAAAGGAGAATACCATAGGAAGTTCATGTTGCAATTGATTTCAAGTCAGTTGGATATGGATCGAATGGATTATTTAAAGCGTGATAGTTTTTATACAGGTGTAGCGGAAGGAAATGTAAATTCTGAACGATTGATTCAGATGATGAATGTTGAAAATGATGTTTTAGTTATTGAAGAAAAAGGGATTTATTCTGTAGAAAAATTCCTGCTTTCAAGAAGATTAATGTATTGGCAAGCTTATTTGCACAAAACCAGTTTGGTGGCCGAATTAATTTTGATGAAGGTCTTAAAAAGAGCAAAAGAATTAGTATTAAAAGGAGTGGATCTTCCTTGTAGTGAACCGCTTTCATATTTTATGCATAATAAAATTACACTTGAAGATTTTGATGCCGAAAAATTGGATTTGTTTTCGCAATTGGATGATTTTGATATTATTAGCGCGTTGAAAGCTTGGCAGAGACAAGACGATTTTGTTTTAAGTACTTTGAGTAAAATGATAATCAATAGAGATTTGCTTAAAATTAAGATGAGCGCTGAGAAAGTTTCTATGGAAGAATCTCAATCTTTGAAAGAGCAGTTTGCTAATAAGCATCATATTTCGCAATTAGACGCAGGATATTTTATTTTTAGAGGAAAAATAAAAAACCAAGCGTACAGTAAAGAAGCAGAACCTATTCGTATTTTGAAAAAAGATAAAACAATTGAAGATGTTGTTGAAGCTTCTGACCAGCTGAATTTGAAATCGTTATCTAAATTGGTAACAAAATATTATATCTGTTTCCCAAAACAACTTATATAAAATTAACATTTAAAACCTATTTTTTATATTTTTGTCGCGATGAAATTTACAGCAGAACAAATAGCAGGAATTTTAGAAGGAGAAGTTGTTGGGAATCCCAATGCTGAAGTTTCTAAGCTTTCTAAAATCGAAGAAGGAGAGGAAGGATCTCTTACTTTTTTGGCTAACCCAAAGTATATCAATTATATATATACTACAAAAGCGACGGTAACAATTGTTAATGATAGCTTTATTCCGGAACAGGAAATTACAACTACACTAATTAAAGTGGAAGATGCTTATGCGGCGTTTTCTAAACTTTTACATTTTTATAATCAGGTAAAATTAAACAAAAACGGTATCGAACCTCAGTCTTTTATGTCTGAAGGAACGAAATACGGGGAAAATTTATATTTAGGTAGTTTTAGCTATATCGGGCAGAATGTTGTTTTAGGTAATAATGTGAAAATCTATCCAAATAGTTTTATTGGTGATAATGTTGTTATTGGCGACAATGTATTCATTTTTGCCGGCGCAAAGATCTATTCAGAAACTGTAATTGGCAATAATTGTACGGTTCATTCTGGCGTTATAATTGGTGCTGATGGTTTTGGTTTTGCTCCAAATGAAAACGGTGAGTACAGTAAAGTTCCTCAAATTGGAAACGTTATTATTGAAGATAATGTAGATATTGGCGCGAACACAACAATAGATAGAGCAACTCTAGGTTCTACAATTATTAGAAAAGGAGTTAAGTTAGACAATCAAATTCAGATTGCCCATAATGTAGAAATAGGAAAAAACACTGTAATAGCCGCTCAAAGTGGTGTTGCAGGGTCTACAAAAATTGGTGAAAATTGTATGATTGGAGGGCAAGTAGGTATCGCAGGTCATTTAATTATAGGAAATAATGTTAGGCTTCAAGCGCAATCGGGTGTAGCTAGAAACATTAAAGATGACGAAGTTCTACAAGGAACTCCATCTCTTGGATATACAGATTTTAATAAATCGTACGTTCATTTTAAGAATCTGCCTAAAATTGTGGCTGAAGTTGAAGAATTAAAAAAACAAATAATAAACCCAAAAAATGGAAATAATGGTTAAACAGAAGACCATCAAAAATGAAATTTCGCTAACAGGAGTTGGTTTACACACTGGAAAAGAAGTTACAATGACTTTTAAACCTGCACCCGTTAATAATGGTTTCACTTTTGTAAGAGTAGATTTGCAAGGTCAACCAGTAATTGAAGCTGATGCTAATTATGTTGTTAATACTCAAAGAGGAACAAATCTTGAGAAACTTGGTGTGAAAATTCAAACACCAGAACATGTTTTGGCTGCAGTGGTTGGCTGTGATTTGGATAATATTATTATTGAATTGAATGCCTCTGAACTTCCAATTATGGATGGTTCATCAAAATATTTTGTTGAAGCTATTGAAAAAGCAGGAATCGAAGAACAAGATGCGCAACGTAATGTTTATGTTGTAAAAGAAGTTATCTCTTTTACAGACGAAGCAACAGGAAGCGAAATTCTGGTTATGCCAAGCGACGAATATCAGGTTACTACTATGGTAGATTTTGGTACGAAAGTTTTAGGTACTCAAAATGCTACTCTTAAAAGTTTAACAGATTTTAAATCTGAAATTGCAAGCTCAAGAACTTTTAGTTTCTTACACGAATTAGAGTCTTTGTTAGAGCACGGACTTATTAAGGGTGGAGATTTAAACAATGCAATTGTATACGTAGATAAAGAAATCTCTGAATCTACAATGGAGAATTTAAAGAAAGCATTTGGTAAAGAAGAGATTTCTGTTAAACCAAATGGAGTTTTAGATAATTTGACTTTACACTATCCAAACGAAGCTGCAAGACACAAACTTCTTGATGTAATTGGAGATTTGTCTCTTATTGGAGTTCGTATTCAAGGAAAAATTATTGCTAACAAGCCAGGGCACTTTGTAAACACTCAGTTTGCAAAGAAATTAGCAAAAATTATCAAAATAGAGCAGAGAAATCATGTTCCTACTTATGATTTACATCAAGAACCATTGATGGATATTCATAAAATCATGTCTATGCTGCCTCATAGACCACCATTCTTGTTAATAGACAGAATTATTGAAATGTCTGATCGCCATGTAGTAGGATTGAAAAATGTTACTATGAACGAGAATTTCTTCGTAGGCCACTTTCCAGAAGCTCCAGTTATGCCAGGTGTATTAATTGTAGAAGCAATGGCACAAACAGGTGGAATATTAGTGTTAAGCACTGTTCCAGATCCTGAAAATTACTTAACATATTTCATGAAAATTGACAATGTTAAATTTAAGCACAAAGTATTGCCAGGTGATACTTTAATTTTTAAATGTGAGTTAATTTCTCCTATCAGAAGAGGAATTTGTCATATGCAAGCAAATGCTTACGCAAATGGTAAATTGGTAACAGAGGCAGAATTAATGGCACAAATAGCAAGAAAACAATAATAAATTATCAAATTTATTGTTTAGGTTTGTTGCTTCAAATTAGAATATTTTAATTAAAAATATAAAACATACAGATGAATCAACCATTAGCATATGTTCATCCAGGCGCGAAAATCGCTAAAAATGTTGTAATAGAGCCATTTACAACAATTCACAATAATGTTGTTATTGGTGATGGTACTTGGATTGGTTCAAACGTGACCATTATGGAAGGTGCTCGAATTGGAAAAAACTGTAATATTTTTCCAGGAGCTGTAATTTCTGCAGTGCCACAAGATTTAAAATTTGGAGGTGAAGATTCTCTTGCTATTATCGGTGATAATTGTACAATTAGAGAATGCGTAACTATAAATAGAGGAACAATTGCTTCTGGTCAGACTGTAATTGGTAATAATTGTTTAGTAATGGCTTATGCTCACATCGCGCACGATTGTGAGATCGGAAATAATGCAATTATTGTAAATGGTGTTGCATTAGCTGGACACGTAGTAGTTGGTAATCATGCAGTTATTGGAGGTTTAGCAGCAATTCACCAGTTTATCCATATTGGAGATCATGCAATGATTTCTGGCGGATCATTGGTAAGAAAAGACGTTCCTCCGTTTACAAAAGCGGCAAAAGAGCCGTTGTCTTATGTTGGAATCAATTCTGTTGGTTTAAGAAGAAGAGGTTTTACTACTGAAAAGATTAGAGAAATTCAGGAAATCTATAGAATTTTATACCAAAAGAATTATAATACAACTCAAGCTTTAAGTATTATTGAGGCTGAAATGGAAGCGACTCCAGAAAGAGATGAAATTCTAGATTTTATTAGAAATTCTTCTCGAGGAATTATGAAAGGTTACTCGGGTAACTATTAATTTTAGTCCCGATAGCTTCGGGATAGATTTCTGATTTTGGATTTCTAAACGACAGATAATAAATAACAAAAAAAATGAAGATTGATTCTTTGTCTAGAATCTAAAATCTACATTCTAAAATCTAAAATAAAAAATACAAATGGCATCTACATCAGATATTAGAAACGGATTGTGTATTAAATTTAATCACGATATCTATAAAATCATCGAATTTCTTCACGTAAAACCTGGAAAAGGTCCAGCTTTCGTAAGAACAAAACTAAAGAGTTTAACTTCTGGTAAAATATTAGATAATACTTTTTCAGCAGGTCACAAAATTGACGTTATTCGTGTTGAAACGCATACATTTCAATATTTATACCCAGAAGGTGATGAATTTCACTTTATGAATGCTGAAACGTTTGAGCAAATTTCTTTGAACAAAAACATTTTGGATGCTCCAGATTTGTTAAAAGAAGGAACAAACGTTATGGTACAAATCAACACAGAAACCGATTTGCCATTATCAGTAGATATGCCTGCATCTGTAATTCTTGAAGTTACTTATGCTGAGCCAGGTGTAAAAGGAAACACAGCAACAAATGCTACTAAAAATGCTACAGTAGAAACTGGAGCAAACATAAATGTTCCTTTGTTTATCAACGAAGGTGATAAAATTAAAATCGATACAGCTTCAGGTTCTTACATGGAGCGTGTTAAAGAATAGTTATTTTAATTAAGATAATTTGACAATGAGTCAATTAGATAATCTGTGAATCGACATAATTTTGTATATTCACATTCTAATTGACTCATTTTCTAATTTACAAGTTTTCTAATTATACTATATGAAATTTCCAAAGAGTCATTCTTTACAAGAAATTGCCAATTTGCTTAACTGCAAATTTATTGGAGACAAAGACTTTCAAGTTTTAGGCATGAACGAGATACACGTTGTAGAGCCTGGAGATATTGTTTTTGTGGACCATCCAAAATACTACGATAAAGCTTTACAATCGGCTGCGACCATTGTTTTGATAAACAAAGAAGTAGAATGCCCAGAAGGTAAAGCGCTTTTAATCTCAGATGACCCTTTTAGAGATTTTAATATTCTTACCAAGCATTTTAAGCCTTTTCAGTTTGCTAATGTCGCTATTGCAGCATCTGCAGAAATAGGAGAGGGAACTGTAATTCAGCCTAATACATTTGTTGGGAACCATGTGAAAATTGGAAAAAATTGTCTAATACATTCTAATGTTTCTATTTACGATTATACTGTAATTGGGGATAATGTAATCATACATGCAGGAACTATTTTAGGGGCCGATGCTTTTTATTATAAAAAACGTCCAGAAGGTTTTGATCAGTTAGTTTCAGGTGGAAGAGTTGTTATTGAAGATAATGTTGGTATTGGAGCTTTGTGCACAATCGATAAAGGTGTTACAGGTGATACAACAATTGGAGCTGGGACAAAACTAGATAATCAAGTACATGTTGGACATGATACTGTCATCGGAAAAAAATGTTTAATTGCCTCACAAACTGGTATTGCTGGTTGTGTTATTATTGAAGATGAAGTAACAATGTGGGGACAAGTTGGAACCACAAGCGGTATTACAATTGGTGCAAAAGCCGTTGTAATGGGGCAAACGGGTGTGACTAAATCAGTTGAAGGTGGAAAATCGTATTTTGGTACTCCAATTGAAGAGTCTAGAGAAAAATTGAAACAATTAGCCAATATTAAGAAGATTCCTGAAATTTTAAATAAATTGAAGTAATTATGTCTATTAAAGAATTTGTTCAGAAATTTTACAAGTCAGATGCCTTAATTGATAGCGAAATTTTAAAAACTTATCTGCATCCTGATGTTATGCTTGAATGGAACAGCAGTAAAGGTTTTATTCAAATGGATTATGATTCGATAGTTGAAATGGCCAATGAGCTTAGCCGTGCCTATGTACGCTCTAAAGTTAGAATTAGCCATATTATTAGCGAAGATGATTTAGTATCAGTGCGTTACTCTCATTTTGTTAAAACAATCGAGAATCCGAGAGAAGAAATGCTTTTAGCACATTTTGCAACCATTTGGCAGATAAAAGATGATAAACTTTATAGAGGTTATCAAATGAGTCAATTTTCTTAATATTTTTTTGACAATAAAAGAGGCAAAATACATTACAAAACCTTATTTTTGCAACACAAATTTAAAAACTACATAAAATATATATCATGAGTGTTTTAGTTAATAAAGATTCCAAAATAATTGTTCAGGGATTTACAGGGAGCGAAGGTACTTTCCATGCTTCTCAAATGATTGAGTACGGTACTAATGTTGTTGGAGGTGTTACTCCAGGAAAAGGTGGTACTAGCCATTTAGATCGTCCAGTTTTTAATACAGTAAAAGATGCTGTTGATCAAGCTGGTGCTGATACTTCTATCATTTTTGTTCCGCCAGCTTTTGCTGCTGATGCAATTATGGAAGCTGCTGATGCTGGAATTAAAGTAATTATTGCTATTACAGAAGGAATTCCTGTAGCAGATATGATTAAAGCAAATAATTATGTTAAAGAAAGAAATTCAAGATTAATTGGTCCAAACTGTCCAGGTGTAATTACTCCAGGTGAAGCTAAAGTTGGTATTATGCCAGGTTTCGTTTTCAAAAAAGGAACAGTTGGTATCGTTTCTAAATCAGGAACTTTAACTTATGAGGCTGCTGACCAAGTTGTAAAACAAGGTTTAGGAATCACTACAGCTATCGGAATTGGTGGAGATCCAATTATTGGAACTACAACTAAAGAGGCTGTTGAATTATTAATGAATGATCCAGAAACTGAAGCAATCATTATGATTGGTGAAATTGGAGGTCAATTAGAGGCTGATGCTGCAAGATGGGTAAAAGCTGATGGTAACCGTAAACCAGTTATTGGATTTATCGCTGGAGAAACTGCTCCTGCTGGTAGAACAATGGGTCACGCAGGTGCTATCGTTGGAGGTTCTGATGATACAGCTGCAGCTAAAAAACAAATTATGAGAGACAACGGAATTCACGTTGTTGATTCACCAGCTGAAATTGGTAAAAAAGTAAAAGAAGTACTTGGATAATTTTCAAGTTTCGAAATAAAAATTTCCAAAAAAAGTCTCAATATCTTGTTGAGACTTTTTTACATTTTAAAGGCTGAGGCGTAAATGAAAAAAACTTAGCATCTTAGAACCTCAGTATCTTAGAAGCTTAAAGAAGAAATATGTACAAAGAATTAGAAAAATTTAAGGCAACAAACAGTTTTACTTTTACTGTAAACGATAGTTTAGAAGAAGCTTGCAACGCGCCAGAAGGTAGTGCAGGAATTTTTGTTGTTTATGCTGTTGAAGGTGGTGTAAAAGAATTGATCATGGTTGGTTCTACAGGAACTGTTCAAAATGACGGAACTTTAAAAAGTAAAAATGGCGGACTTTACGACAAAATCGTAAATGGGCATCAATTTGCTAAAACAGGAAGAAAATATTCTTGGCCAGCTCAAATGAAATTAGAAAACATTTCTGAGCTTGAAGTAGTTTGGTACGAGACTTTCAATGCAGATGCAAAAGCAATTCCAACTGCTGTTGAAGGACAGGTTTTACAAAATTTCTTAGATGAAAATGGCAAACTTCCTAGATGGAATGTAGCTTTTTAAGCAATTAAAAAAACGAAAATAAAAACCTTACTGAAAACAGTAAGGTTTTTTTGTTTCTAGTCAAAATGGAATTTTTCTAGTTTTACGCCGTAAGTTTAAAGCACTTTAGTTAAATAAAATTTAAATTACAGTAAATTTAAGTTTAATCAAAAAATGAAGGGTAAATACTGGTAAATTTAGAAAAATAATGAAATTTTAGAGAATTATTGGTTTTTGATTATTTGCTTTTCTATATTTATCACACAAAAACAAGTAATAATGTTAAAATTTGATTCTTTTTACGACTAATAATTACCATCCATATGTAAAACACTTGTTTAATTTATGTTAAATTTGAGTTTGCGAAATTTACTTTTAGTTGAAGAAAAAACAAATTTAAAATACAATTTAATCTTACGTAATAAATCGATTTTTTAAGAAGTATTCTTAAATGATATGATTTTTACGCCCCAAAGTATTTTTATATGAGCCAAATTTTAAAGAACAAGGTTTTAGATGATTTCATTCTATGGAATAATTTAAAAAACGGGAACGAAAAATCGTTCTCTTTACTTTTTGAGAAATATTACAGAGACTTAATCAATTATGGTAACTCACTTTGTCCATTTGAAGAAAAAGTTCAAGATTGTATTCAAGATGTTTTTGCCGATATCTGGCTTTATCGTAATTCTTTGCAAGATAATGTGATTGTTAAGGCGTATTTGCTTTCTAGTGTTAGAAAAAGAATTGCGAGATTGCATGAAAGAGATCATGTATTTAGAAAAACAACAACGACCGATGTTTTAGAGTTTCTTTTCGACTTTTCTATTGAGAACGATTTGGTTGAGGACGAAGTAACAGCCGAACGTGTTCTGTATTTGAATAAATTATTAAATGATTTGCCTGGCCGTCAGAAAGAAGCTTTGTATTTGCGTTATCATCAAGGATTAAGCGTAGATCAAATAGCTGATTTACTAGACGTAAACTATCAGTCAGCCAGTAATCTTTTGCATCGTGGTTTATTAAGTCTTCGCAAAGAATGGAAAGGTAGTATTCCGCTTTTAGTCCTTATATCTTCAGGGGTTTTTTAAAAATTTAAGGAAAAATCAAAAAAAAATCTTAAATAGATGAGTATATAATAAAAAAACTGTCCTCTATGTTTTTGTAACCCTAATAGTGTGATGCAAAAACGTAATAATTATATTGAAATAGAAGATTTCTTAGCTGATGAATCTTTTCAATTATGGATTTTATCTAAAGTTGATGAACAAGGCTGGGAGGAATGGACTTTAGAAAATCTTCAAAGAGCCAAACTCGTCGAAGATGCAAGACTTGCATTGTTGGCAATGCGAGTTCCAGAATCTAAGTTGTCTTCGAATGAAGTTCACGAAGCCTTACAGCAAACTTGGCGAAAAATTGAACAAAGAGAAGAACTTTCTCAGCAAACTTCAAAAATTAAAAAATTAAAAGCACAGAGATACTGGATTAGCGGTGCTGCTGCAGCTATTCTAGTTGGCATTTTCTCTGTATGGTTTTTTAGAACTGAATTGACTGCAAATGATAATGTAGTTACTTACAACGAACTGGTTCAGGAAAATGATGAAGGTTTGGTAGAACAAACCAACAATACTGAAAAATCTCAGACCATTACTTTATCTGATGGAAGTTCCGTCTTATTACAGCCTAATAGTAAATTAAGTTACCCTAAAATCTTTACCGGAAACAAAAGAAAGGTGTATTTATCCGGCGAAGGTTTCTTTGAAATTAGTAAAAATCCTAAAAAGCCTTTTTTTGTTTATGCTAACGAAATTGTGACTCGCGTTGTGGGTACAAGTTTTCGAATAAAAGCTTATCCAGATCAGCAAAATGTTGAAGTTCTTGTTCGCACCGGTAAAGTTAAGGTAAGGTCTAATGATTTAGTTCGAAATAACGAAAACAAAGAAATTGTCCTGCTTCCTAACCAGGCACTTCGATTTGCTCGTAAAGAATTGGTGTTTAATAAAATAACCAATATTACACAAGATCCGATTCTAGTAAGCAGCATTAGAAACATCGAGCAATTAAGTTTTGAATTTACTGATATTCCTGTGGCACAAATTCTTGAAACTATAGAGCAGGCTTATTTAGTAGATATTGATTTCCCTCACGATAAATTGAAAGACTGCCGATTAACGACCTCATTAAGCGATCAGCCTTTGGCCGAAAAGCTGAAAATAATCTGCAAAAGCATCGGCAATGATACCAATTATGAAATGAATGGAAATCAGATTGTAATTACGACTTCTGGCTGTAACTAGAATTCTTAATTCAATTAAAATAAAGAAAAAAACATCCAAAATTTTAATTAATTCAAAAACTAAAAAAATAATTTGTAATTGCCTATGTGAAAAATGAATGCATAAAAAAAGTGCCGAGAATGCTGTAACATTATCGACACTTAAATCTGAATAAATAACCCTCTGTAAAGGGTGATTTATGATGTTTCTTAAAATACACGTGAATAGTATTAATCAAAACAAACCAAAATTATGAAAAAACCTGTTGTCAAGCAACGATTACTTCACCAAATCATGAAAATAACGCTGTTTCAGTTTGTGTTAGCGCTTGTGTTTTCAAGCGTTACTCTCGCAAATAATGTAAATGGGCAGAAAAAATTAGATACTAAAGTTACTATTACAGTTTATAATCTAACTTTAGACAATGCTTTATCAAAAATCGAAAAGTCTGCTCATGTAAAATTTTCCTATAATTCAAGACTTCCTCAACTAGGAGAGAAGGTTAGTATAGAAGCAAACCAAGAAACTCTGTCAAGTTTACTTAGCAGAATATTGGTTCCTTTTAATATTACTTTTTCTGAAGTAAGCAATCAGATTGTTCTTCAAAAGAATACGATTAATACTTTTTCTTATGGAAACAATCATGATTCTTTGTTTGAGATTTTAACTTTTGGCCCTATTATTAAAGGAAAAGTTACAGACCAGTCAGGAAGTCCGCTACCTGGTGCTACTGTAATGGCAAAAGGCACAAAAACAGCTGTATTAACAGATTTTGACGGAAATTTCACGATCGAAATGCCTGCAAACGTAGACCGTTTGGTTATTTCTTATGTTGGTATGGAAACAAAAGAAATAGGAATTGATAATACTTCTCCAACGGTTGTTTTAACTGAAGCTGGTCAGAACCTAAAAGAGGTTGTGGTTACCACTGGATACGAGAAAACTTCAAAAAGAACATTTACAGGAGCTATTAGTAAAATTTCTGGCACTGAATTAAAAATAGATGGTGTAGTTGACGTAAGCCGAATGATCGAAGGTAAAGCGGCTGGAGTTACCGTACAGAATGTTACAGGAACTTTTGGTACAGCTCCTAAAATTACCGTTCGTGGATCTTCTTCAATTTTTGGAGATACAAAACCATTATGGGTTATTGATGGTGTTGTTCAAGAAGATATTATCAATATGTCTTTTGCAGATTTGGCATCTGGAAATTCAGAGACCTTATTAAGTTCATCTGTAGCAGGCTTAAGTGCAAACGATATTCAAAGTATTGAAATTCTTAAAGATGCATCGGCTACGTCAATTTATGGTTCAAGATCATTAAACGGGGTTGTGGTTGTAACAACAAAGCAAGGGCGTAGAGATTCTCCATTAAAAATTAGCTACGGATTGGAGCAGACTGTAAGAACAGTTCCGAATTATAGCCAATTTGATATTCTAAATTCTCAGGAATCGATGAGTATTTTTAAAGAAATGGAAGCTAAAGGTTATTTGGACTTGCCAACTACTGTAAACGGAAGATATGGAGGTGCTTATAATATTTTAGGAAGAGCTATAAATACCTATAATCCTGAAACTGGAACTTATTTGGTTAATAATGATCCTGTTAGCCGTAATAATTTTTTGAAAAAGTACGAACAGGCCAATACAGATTGGTTTAGCGTTTTGTTTAGACCATCTATTACGCAAAATCACTCTTTGAGTTTTTCTGGTGGAGGTAAAAACAATACGTTTTATGCTTCATTGGGATATTATACAGATCCAGGATGGACTATTGCTGATGATGTAAAACAAATCTCTAGTAACATTAAAGGTACTTTTTATGTAAACGATAAGTTGAATATAACCTTATCTACATTGGCTTCTATTAGAGATCAAGGCGCTCCAGGAAGTTACGAAAGTGAAAAAGATGTTGTATTCGGAAAAGTAACCCGTGATTTTGATATCAATCCTTTTAATTATGTGTTAAACACAAGTAGAACTTTACGTCCGTATGACGATAATGGAAATTTGGAATACTACCGAAACAACTGGGCTAAAATGAATATCGTAAACGAATTGGCCAACAATTATATGGAAATTGAGGTTAAGGATATTCGTTTTCAATTGGATTTAGATTATAAGATTAATCCGCATTTAACTTATAATTTAACAGGTTCAGCTCGTTATGCAAATACAAGTCGTGAGCATAAAATTTTAGAAGGTTCAAACGTTGTTGGGGCATACAGAGCAGGAACAGCAATTGGCGAAGATGGGGTAAACACATTAGTTAGAGATCAAAATATCTTTTTATACCAAGATCCAAACGATCTGACAGCTCCAAAAGAATCAGTCTTGCCAAATGGAGGATTCTTAAGAAAGTTTACAAACGACATGACATCTTACAATTTAAGAAATAGTGTTAGCTATAGAAATATATTTAGCGATAAGCACGAACTAGAAGGTTTGTTTGGGACTGAAATGAGAGTTGTCGATAGAACTAGTGATCAATTTACGGCTGCAGGTTTGCAATACGATAGAGGTTTAACTGCTTTTACAGATCCGAGAATTATTGAGAAAATAATTAATGCTGGAGATTCATACTACGGTTTTAATGAAGAAAAAGAAAGAACGGTAGGTTTCTTTGGTAAAGTAGGTTATACTTATGATAGACGTTATACTGCTTCTGTTACAGGACGTTATGATGGGTCTAATAGACAAGGAGATAGCGATTCATCAAGATGGCTGCCAACTTATACTTTTAGTGGAAAATGGAATGTGGCTGAAGAAAGCTTCATGAAAGATGTTCAATCAGTTAATACTTTAGCATTAAGAGCCTCATATGGTTTAACAGCTACTGCGGGACCTGCAACAAACTCTTTGGCAATTTACAAAAGCGCCATTACAGATCGTTTCGGACTTGATGATAGAGAATCAGGAATTAGAATTGAAGAGTTGCAAAACGGAAATTTAACTTGGGAAAAACAGTTTGAAACTAATATCGGACTTGATCTTGGAATGTTTAATAACAGAGTGCAGCTTACAACAGACGTTTACCGTCGTAAAGCTTTTGATCTTGTAGATTATGTAATTACTTCTGGTATTGGAGGTCAAAGAATTAGACAAGGTAACAATGCCGATATGGAGACTAAAGGTTTGGAGGTTGGTATTACAACTAAAAATATTAATGGTAAAGATTTTAAATGGTCAACAAATCTTAATTTTTCTGTTTATCATCAAGAGATTACAAAATTGCAGAACACGCCAACGGCATTCGATTTAGTTGATTCAAACGGAGGAAATACAGTTGGACACCCAAGAAATTCATTATACTCATACCAATTTACAGGTTTAAACAACCAAGGTCTTCCTACGTTTATATTGCAAGACGGAGCAGAGAATAATATTACAGATGCTAATTTTCAGGATAATTTAAATGTTACTAAATATTTGAAATATGAAGGGTCAATCGAGCCTAATAAATCATTTGGTTTTGCCAATACATTTACCTACAAAAACTTGTCTCTGTACGTATTCTTTGTAGGTTCAGGAGGAAATAAAGTTCGTTTAAATCCTGTATACGATAGTACTTATGATGATTTAACTGTATTTACAAAAGACTTTACAAACCGTTGGATTAATCCTGGTGATGAAAATTATACAAATGTGCCAGTTATTGCAGACAGACGTTTAAATGCTAATTATGGCGGAGACCGTACATTGGCAAGAGCTTATAATACCTATAATTATTCTGATGTTCGTATTGCAGATGGAGATTTTGTCCGATTAAAAAATATCTCATTAAGCTGGGAATTTCCTGCTGATTTTAAAAAGAAAATCGGTGTGAGCACTTTTACATTAAAAGGCTCAGCGGTAAATCCTTGGTTAGTTTATTCTGACAAAAGATTAAATGGACAAGATCCTGAGTTTCGTAATTCTGGAGGAGTTGCTTTTCCTGTAACAACTCAATACACATTTACTTTAAACCTTTCATTATAATAGTCAAAATCATGAAAAACTTAAAAATAGCATTATCCCTATTAATACTTATTTGTATTACTAGCTGCGATGATTTCCTGTCGGAGAAACCAGATAATAGAACAGAAATTGATACGCCAGAAAAAATAAAAGAATTATTAGTAGAAGCTTATCCTCAAATGAGTTATTTCGAGATTGCTGAAACTATGTCTGATAATGTTTTTGATAGCGGATTGCCTACTACGATTATTAGAAATGAGCAAAATTACAATTGGGAAATTAATACAGATGCAACTGATATTGATACTCAAGCTTATTACTGGGATGCTTGTTATAAAGCAATTGCTCACGCAAATAAAGCATTGGAAGCAATAGAAGAATTAGGAAGTCCGGCAAGTTTGAATCCGCAAAAAGGTGAAGCATTGATGGCTAGAGCTTATTCGCACTTTATGCTGGTTTCATTATGGTCAAAACGTTACAATCCAGCAACTGCTGATACAGATTTAGGGGTTCCGTATGTAACAAAACCAGAAACGGAATTGATGACTAAATACAAAAGAAATACACTTGCTGAAGTGTATGCTTTTCTTGAAAAAGATATAGAAGAAGGTTTGAAATACGTGACAAACGATTATAAAGAACCAAAATTTCACTTTAATGTAGCGGCTTCAAAAGCTTTTGCCAGTAGATTTTATTTAGTAAAAGGAAATTGGGATAAAGTAATTGAATTATCTAATGACTTAGGTTCTAGACCGTCAGCAATAAGAGATTTTTCAGTTTACGAACCTTTAAGTGTAGAAGATCAGCAGTTAAAATACGGTGCGAGTGATGTTGGAACCAATCTTTTGATCGTTTCTGCAAATACTATCGTAAGTAGAGTATACCATTTAAACCGTTTTAATTTATCAGGTTTACGTCGTCCAGAAATTTTTGGAACAAGCACAAATCTTTTCGGAAAAGCGTACTATTATAATTTCTATTCTTCAAATGGAAGTATCACATTGTTTCTTCTTAAGTTTTATGAATACTTTAAATATTCTAACGTAACAGCCGGAATTGGAGATCCTTATGTTGCTGAAGTGTTATTAAGTAATGACGAGTTTTTCTTAAATAGAATAGAAGCTCATGTAATGAAAGGAGAAATAGCAACAGCTACAGCAGAATTAGAATATTTCTTAGCAACAAGAACTCCAACATACAATCCGACAACAGATAAATTGACTGAAGCAAAAGTAGTGGCTAAATTCCCTGTAATTGCAGACGAATATACTCCATTCTATACAATGACTCCAGTGCAGACCTCTTATGTAAAAGCAATTGCAGAAACAAGAAGAAGAGATTTTATACACGAAGGACTTAGATGGTTTGATATTAAACGTTTTAATCTAGTGGTGAAACATGAGACATCAAACAAACCAGCTAATATTTTAGCAAAAGACGATAACAGAAGAGCATTGCAAATTCCGTTGCACGCTTCAAGTGCTGGTATCGAACTAAATCCTAGATAATCTTAAAAATGAAAATTATGAAATTATTAAAATATAATAAAATTGCGGTTTTAGCTCTAGTTTCGATAACTCTATTTTCATGTGGAAACGATGATTTGCCAGGAGAAAGCCAATTAGATTTTACCCAACCAGAAAAAACAAGTTTAGATAATTGGATAGACGTTACGTATTTAAACCCATACAATATTAACGTTCAATATAAATGGAATCAAAACACGGTAGACAACAGCCGTTATTTATTTCCGCCAGAAGTTGATAAAGTAAAACCTGCTCTTGAAATAGTTGAAACAATTTGGCTAAAAAGTTATGCTGCAATTGGAGGTCCAGATTTTGTAAAGAAAATTGCTCCAAGAGAAATTGTTTTGGTTGGAGGAGTTAATTTAAATAGTGTGGGAACTAAAACGTTAGGTTTAGCTGAAGGAGGACAGAGAGTTACCTTGTTTGAAACAGATTATGTTGATAAATCGGATCGCGATAACGTAGCACAGTTTATACACACAATTCAGCACGAATACATCCATATTTTAAATCAGAACAAACCTTTTGATGAAAAAACTTGGAAAACGCTAACACCAGGAGGTTATACTGCAGATTGGTACAATTTTGAAATTGAAGAATCAAATGAACTTGGATTTATTACAAGTTATGCAAGATCAAATATTAACGAAGATTTTGCAGAAACAGCAGCAATGATTCTGATTTATACAAAAGAAGAATACGCGGCATTTTTGGATGGTATTGAAAATCCTTTTGCCCTTCAGGCTTTAAAAGCAAAAGAAGCTATTGTGGTTAAGTATTTCAAAGAAGCATTCAATATGGATTTTTATGCTTTAAGAGATGAAGCAGAAAAAAACACAACATCTGTAATAAATTAAAATAAGCATTATGAAAATGAAACAACTATATAAGTATTTATTTGCAGCTGTTTTAATACTGCAATTGACTGCCTGTAATAACAATACAGATGCGGAACAACTATTTCAAGATACGCCAACAGCTCGTTTAAATAAACAAAAATCGGAGTTAAATGATGCGTTACTATCATCACAATACGGATGGAAAACCGTTTATTTTACAGATAATACGGTTTTGGGAGGATATACCCATTTATTTAGATTTGCTGACGATGGTACTGTGCAAATGGCATCAGATTTTGATGCTGATACAGCAACCTATAAAAGTGAATATGCAATTCAAGTAGGAAGCACAGTGAGTTTAACTTTTACTACAAAAAATAGGATTCACCTTTTATCAGATTCAGACAATTATCCAATTCCAGCATTGCGAGCAAAAGGTTATTTAGGAGATTTTCAATTTTTGTACTATGGACAAGAAAATGGAGAAATCATTTTTAGAACCAACAGAAGTAATCAGGAATTACGTTTTGTAAAAGCAACTGCAGAAGATTGGACCGAATTGCCTAAAAATCTTCTGATGGAAAAAAATGTTATTGGAGGAGAAGAAAGACCGCTTTTTAGACTATTAGAAACAAATGATGGTACAACTACACATAAATTTGATTTTTCATTTACAGCAGTAACGCGTTTTGCAAACTCAAATTCTATTGAAAATGGTTATTCTGTAAGCTATGACATGGGAATTGGATATACTCCAACCGGAATCGTTGTAAGTCCAGCAGTTGAAGTAGGCGGACAGAAATTATCAAATTTCACGTACAATGATGCCGATGGAAGTTTTACAGCGACAGGAACGGGTGGTGTGTCCGCAGTTATAGAATACACAGATAAACCCTTGGTTCTTACAGATGACTATAAATTTTTGCTTCCTGGTAAGCCACTTTCTTGGTTCGGATTCTTTGTAGATGATTACACGATAGATTCTCCTACAAACTCACCATTATTCTATGCTGAATTAGAAAAAGTTAACGCAGCATTACCTGCAGGACAGAGAATTGCCTCAATAGAAATATATGCAAATCATTCTATCGGAACTTTTGTTTATTACACTTTCGTGGGAAGAGGAGCTTTGCAACATCATGTAACAGTTCAAGAAGATGCTGCAGGCAAGAAAGCAATCTTGAAACATAAATCATGGAACGGAAATACGACGGTAGCAACACCAGCTTTCTTAGCAAGTATTGATAAATATTTTATGGATCCTGAAGGAATTTATGTAAAAGCAGAAAGCTTCAGGTTATTCTACTCAGATCCTGTTTATACCTTTACAAGTGCTTCAAGTCCATTTAGAATGACAACTTGGAAACTTAATTAATTTTAAAAAGCAGCTCATTTTTTGAGCTGCTTTTATCCAGCATAATTTCTGAATCAAGTATATAACTTCTTAATTTATAGATATTATGATTAAAAAAATAATGACACCTGCGACTATAGCAATATTCTTTTGGCTCATAGGGTTGCTTATTGTAAATGACTATTATTATTCATATTTAAGACCTTATTTATACCTCTCAATAGTAATTGCGATTGCGTGTGTAGTTATTGATAAGATTAAAGAAGATAAAGACGATTAAATAAAGCCAATGAATTTTAAGGCTATGAAAAATATAGTATTGGTACTAATTGCATCTTGAAAAAGATGGTAGAACCACATTAAAGATTTTTAGTTTTGTTTTTTTATTTTGGGGGAAACAGCTCATTTTATGGGCTGTTTTTTGTTTTTTAAGTTTAATCTTTCTTTATGTGAAATTATAATACTTTTTTTCTTATATTTAGGATCGAAATTAATTTTTTTCAAGTCTGAAAACTCAACAGACAATAAAGGATTGAGTTGCCAAAAAACCAAAAAAACTAATAATTATGTTAAAATCAATTTTAAATTTTCAAGGAGTTGAGATTTTGAACCGCGATGAGCAAAGAAGTATTAAAGCTGGAGAGTTAACTTGGGATTGTCAAACAGGAGATGGAGCCGTAATGGGGCAATATATTCATCCTTGTATTGATCTGCCAGTTGAAATTATTCCAGTTCCAGAGTTTGATTTACCTTAATTATATTGTTAGGTAAACTTTTAAGTAATGAAGCCGTTTCGTAATTGGAAACGGTTTTTTTGTTTTATTCTAAAGAAAGGCCCTTATTCACAAATTACACTATTGCTATTTTTTTTAAAAAGGGAAATATTATATATTTGACAAGTCATTTATAGCGTAGATAAAATTTATGAAATTTTCTTTTTTAATAGAAAATGTAAATAATTGATAAAATAAGCTATGAAGAAATATTAACATTAATTTTGAATATGAAATTACTAGAAGGAAAAGTTGCAATTATTACTGGTGCAAGCCGTGGAATTGGAAAAGGAATTGCTGAAGTTTTTGCTAAAAATGGAGCAAATGTTGCTTTTACATATAGCTCATCTGCAGCATCTGCAGAAGCTTTAGAAGCAGAATTAAATGCTTTAGGAGTAAAAGCTAAAGGATACCAATCTAATGCAGCAGATTTTAACGAAGCGCAGACTTTTGTTGATGCTGTTTTAGCAGATTTTGGAACTGTTGACATCTTAATCAACAACGCTGGAATTACAAAAGACAATTTGTTAATGCGTATGTCTGAGGCAGATTTTGACCAAGTAATTGATGTGAATTTGAAATCGGTTTTTAATATGACAAAAGCGATTCAGAAAACTTTCTTGAAACAAAGAGCAGGATCTATCATTAATATTAGCTCTGTTGTTGGAGTTTCTGGAAACGCAGGTCAAACCAATTATGCAGCTTCTAAAGCGGGTGCAATCGGATTTACTAAATCTGTAGCTCTTGAGTTAGGTTCTCGTAACATTCGTTGCAATGCAATTGCTCCAGGTTTTATCGAAACAGAAATGACTGCAAAATTAAGTGAAGATGTAGTAAAAGGGTGGAGAGAAGGTATTCCGTTGAAACGCGGAGGAACTACAGAAGACGTTGCAAACGCTTGTCTTTTCTTAGCTTCAGACATGAGTGCTTACATTACAGGACAAGTTCTTAATGTTTGCGGAGGAATGCTAACATAAGGTACTGAGGTACTAAGTTGCAAAGGTTCAAAGGTTTTAGTATTCAGTCTATTCTGATTCTAGATAGCTGAACTCCCTTAGTCAAATTATTGACTTTTTTAAATCTGACAACTGTAAACTGATACTGAATACTAAATTAATATGACTACAAACACAATTCTTTTATTATTGCTTTCTTTAGTAATTGCTGGTGGGTTGTCGTATTTTCAATATTTTTTCAAAGCCAAAAGTAAATCCAATGTGATTATACTTTTGGCTTTTTTACGTTTTCTAGCTATTTTCGGATTATTGGTTTTATTGATAAATCCTATTATTTCAAAAAAATCTCTCGAAATTACCAAAACGCCTTTCGCAGTTGTAGTCGATAATTCGAGTTCTATTGCCGCTTTAAAATCAGACCAGAAAGCAGTTGAATTGTATCAAAAACTGGTTTCAAACCCAGCTTTAAAAGAAAAATTCGATGTTCAAACCTATCAGTTTGATAATGATTTTAAAACTTCAGACCAATTTGATTTCAAAGGAAATCAGACTAATTTAGACGAAGTTGCCAAAAATCTAAAAAGCATCCACAAAAATCTGATTTTTCCAACAGTGATCATTACTGACGGAAATCAAACTACAGGAAACGATTATGTATATCGTTTTGATCCTGTCAATAAAGTTTATCCTTTGGTTGTGGGAGATACAACTACTTTTTTTGATTTAAAAATCAATCAGTTAAACGTAAATAAATACGCTTTTCACAAAAATAAATTTCCAGTCGAAGTTTTTCTGCAATATGCAGGAGACAAAACCACAAATGCAGAATTTACCATTTCTCAGGGAAACACTGTTGTCGCAAAAGAAAAACTTTCTTTTTCGCCATCAAAGAAAACAGCTTCGCTAAATTTATTGCTGCCTGCCGATAAAGTGGGATTGCAGATTTATAAAGCTAACATTCAATCATCTGCAAAAGAAAAAAATAGTTATAATAACGTCAAAAATTTTGCAGTTGAAATAATCGATCAAAAATCGACTATTGCCATTGTTTCGGCTATAAATCATCCAGATATTGCAGCATTAAAACGTTCTATTGAAGTTAATGCACAACGTAAAGTTATATTGGTTAAACCAAATCAAATTAATGATTTAGATGATGTTTCTGTTTTGGTTTTGTATCAGCCAACGACAGCTTTTAAAGCTATTTTTGACAACAATAAATTAACAGGAACAAATGCCTTTATTATAACAGGAAACAATACCGATTTCAATTTTTTAAATCAGCAGCAGAACAATCTGGTTTTTAAAATGAGTAATCAACGAGAAGATTTTTTATGTGAATTCCAATCAGCTTTCAACTTGTTTGCAATAGATAATATTGGTTTTGAAAATTTTCCGCCTTTGCAAAATCCGTTTGGAAATATCAGCACTAATGGAAATGTGTCTATTTTGCTTTCTTCAAAGATTAGAAACGTTTCTACGAATGCACCTTTATTGGCTTTCGTCGAAAATCAAGGAAAAAGAACCGCTTTTCTTTTAGGAGAAAATAGCTGGAAATGGCGTTTGCAAAGTCATGTTGATAATCAGTCTTTTGAAAAATATGATGTTTTTATAGATAAAATTATACAGTATTTAGCATCGTCGACTTCAAAGAAATCTTTAGTAGTAACACACGAAAGTTTCTATAATTCAGGAGAAGAAATCATTATCAATGCACAATATTTCAATAAAAATTATGAGTTTGACGAAAAAGCCAGACTTACAATTACTGTTGTAAATGCGGCGACCAAACAGACTAAAAATTACGATTTACTAAAAGGAAGTAATTCTTTTTCTGCTAATTTAGAAGGACTTCCAGCAGGAAAATATAATTTTTCAGTAAAAGAATTAAATTCAAATACTTCATACGCAAGTCATTTTGAGATTTTAGATTTTGATATCGAAAAACAATTCGTAAATCCAGATGTTGTCAAATTAGAGCAATTGGCGCAACAAACAGGAGGAAAAGCTTTCTTCGAAAACCAAGCCGATCAATTGATTAATACACTTTTAGAAAACAAAGAATACAAATCAATTGAAAAAAATATCTCAAGCAAAACTCCAATTATTGATTGGGTTTGGTTGTTGATTTTGATTGCTACTTTATTAACTACGGAGTGGTTTGTTAGAAAGTACAATGGATTACTTTAAGTAAGATGCAAAGGTTCATAGAGACAAAGGTTCAAAGGTTATGAAACGTATAACTTGAAACTTTAAACATGAAGCAAAATAAACTATAAACATGGACTTTAGGCTAAAAGTATTTTACACCGTTGCGCTCCGCCTTAATTTTACTAAAGCGGCAACAGAATTGTATATTACACAGCCAGCAGTTTCCAAACACATTCAGGAACTTGAAGAAACCTACAAAACCAAACTTTTTGAACGAAACGGTTCTAAAATAGCCTTAACACCAGCTGGGAAAATTCTATTAAAATATACTAAAAGTATTTTTGATATCTACAGAGAAATTGACTTTGAAATGAGTTCTTTCAACAAAGAACGCCAAGGTTTATTACGATTAGGAGCGAGCACAACCATTTCACAATATATTATTTCACCTGTTTTGGCGAGTTTTCATCAAAAGCAAAAAGATATAAAAGTCAATTTGTTGAATGGGAATACAGAACAAATCGAAAATGCCTTAATTAATAAAGAAATCGAAATCGGAATTGTTGAAGGGCAATCTAAAAATCAATCCATAAAATACATTCCGTTTCTTAAGGACGAGTTGGTCTTAGTCTGCAGCAGTAAAAATCCGTTGGTGCAACAAAATGAAATTTCAGTAAACGATTTAAAATCAATGAAATTCATTACAAGAGAACGTGGATCTGGAACACTTGAAGTTATAGAATTTGCATTGAAAAAAGCAAACTTAAAACTAGCAAATCTACATATTGAAATGCAGTTGGGAAGCACAGAAAGTATAAAATCGTACTTATTAAATTCAGATTGTTTTGCTTTTATGTCAATTCATGCCGTTAGCAAAGAATTGAAAAATAAGGAATTAATTGTTTTGGATATCGAAAAATTAGCAATAGAACGATATTTTTACATTATAACTTTACAGGGGAAATCGGATTCGTTATCAGAATTGTTTATTCAAAATTTAGCCTCTCATTATAACTTGAAGTTATAGCCAATTGCAATTTACGATTGGCGTTTTCAATATAAACAACGGAACTTTGCTACATAATATCAATGCCCATTTATTTTGAAAACAAAAGAACAAACAACAGCACAATTATTTGAAATTAATCAGCCATTACAGCAAGTCCTTTTTCTTGCCGTAATTCTTTTATGTTTATTTTCGATTATTTCTCCGCCGGTTGCACTTTTATTAGGCGTTTTAATTGTGAATCTTTTCGGAAATCCATTTGTCGAATTCAACCACAAAGCGATCACATTTTTATTGCAATTCTCAGTAGTCGGTTTAGGATTTGGAATGAATGCCAATAGTGCAGTTTCAGCGGGAAAAGAAGGATTTGTTCTAACTGTCTTTTCAATCTTTAGCACTTTATTTTTTGGATTATTGTTGGGAAAATGGCTTAAAACAGAGAAAAAAACTTCTCATTTGATTTCTTGCGGAACAGCAATCTGCGGAGGAAGTGCGATCGCTGCTATTTCGCCAGTTATCAAATCAAACGAAAATCAGACTTCAATTGCTTTGGGAGTTATTTTTATACTAAATTCAATTGCTTTATTCGTTTTTCCTTTTATTGGCCATCAATTAGATTTGTCACAAAAAGATTTCGGTCTTTGGTGTGCTATTGCCATTCATGACACTAGTTCTGTAGTGGGTGCGGCAAATAAATATGGTTCAGAAGCACTTCAAGTTGCTACAACAGTTAAATTAGCCAGAGCTTTATGGATTATTCCAATTTCTATCTTGACTGCTTTTTTCTTCAAGAATAAAAATTCAAAAATCAAGATTCCTTATTTTATTGGGTTGTTTGTAATCGCTATGTTGGTCAATACTTACATTCCGGCAACAAGCATTTTTACCTCACATCTTGTTGGTATTGCAAAAATAGGTTTGACTATTACTTTGTTCTTAATTGGTGCGACTTTAAACTTTTCAACGCTAAAAGCTGTAGGGGTAAAGCCATTGCTTCAAGGTGTGTTTCTATGGGTTTTTATCGCTGTTTTAGCTTTAATATCAATACTTTATTTAGGGTAAGACTATTTTATATTGGAGAATTTTACAATTGGCTTGTCAAGCATTTTGTAAAATTTTCCTTTGAATGAGAAGCGTCTTTCAATCTCAAAACTAAATGATTTTTTGTTTTTTGCCATTGTAGCAATTTCTTCAGGAAATTCAACATCAAAATCATCTTCAGTTCTTGCTTTTATATTGTAAGTTCCTTTTGTGGTAATAATAATATCTCTAAAATGTTTCTTAGAATTATCATTTACAATCTTATATGATCCGGACCAAGAGATAAATGAAGAATTGGTCAACTGATAATTATTGACTTCCATAATTGGCTGGTATTGACCTCCAAAACCGGCTACGAGATATAAATAACCTTCATAAGCACCTCCAGCTCCGCCATTTGCATGTATTAAAGTAAAAGCAAATTGATCTTCTCCAATTTCAACTAATTTAGGAGTCGGACATCGCGCAAAAGCCCCAAATGCAGCTACTGCAGGTTGAAAAGATCTCATTTCCCAAACATTATCATTTTTTGCAAATTTAGCAATGCCCAACAATCCTCCAGAAAAACGCCCTGTCTGAAGTCCGTCTTCGTCATGAACAGAATGATTAAAAGCTAAAATTTTAAACTGATTTCCTTTTGAATCGCTATAATCAATATTAGCGATAAGTCTTGTGGCAACGCCTTCTGTGTATGGAAACATTTGATCGCCTTCTACGCCATTTACATCAAGAAAAGGAGAAGGTTTACACGATTTGCATTTCCAGCTTATAAAAGTATTTTTATCAGCAAGATGATATAAGTTGCCAGGAAACAGTTTTTGCATTGTTTTCTCACCGTTTAACGGATCGGAAACTTTAAGGATTCTTTTTGGGTTTAATAGGGTGTCGCTAATATTTTTTAGCTGTAAATCAGTTTCTTGTGCAAAACAAAAAGCAGAAAGCAATAGAAATAAATTTAACGTAATCTGGCGCATAAAATTGAATTTGGTTAGTAAAGCAAATGTATAAAGAAAATTAGTGTTAATATAAGCTTATGTTGTTTTTACAGCTTAAAATCTCAAAAAATTAAAATTGTACAATCTTATTGATAGTATATTTTGCGTATTCTTTAATTAAAGCTAAATTTGCTCCCTCTAATAAAAAAAACAAATGAAAAAAATCCAAATGAGACCAAAATTAATCGCTTTCGGTGCATTAATTATTGGCTTTATTACTCTATCATGGGGAAATGTAGGCCATGAGCGTATTAACAAAGCTGCTGTAATGGCTTTACCAAAACAATTACAGATATTTTTCTACAATCACATTGATTTTATTACACAAGAAGCTTCGGTTCCAGATATCCGTAAGTATGCTTTAAATTATAAAGAAGAAGGTCAAAGACACTATTTTGATATGGAAAACTTTGGCCCTGCTGAAACTTATCCAAAAACATTAGAAGAAGCTAAACAAAAATACGATGCTAAATTCTTATCGGATAACGGAATCTTGCCATGGTATATGGAAGAAATGATGGCAAAACTGACTAAAGCTTTTAAAGAAAAAAACAAAGCTGAAATCTTATTCCTAGCGGCAGATTTAGGTCATTACGTTGGTGATGCGCACATGCCATTACATACATCTGCAAATCACGACGGACAATTGACAGACCAAAAAGGAATTCATTCACTTTGGGAAAGCAGATTACCAGAGTTATTTGTTAAAAATTACAAATTAAATGTTCCTGAGGCACAATATTATCCAGATGTTCACAAAGCAATTTGGGATTTGATCAACGATACTCACAGTTTAGCACAGCCTCTATTGGATATCGATAAAAAACTGAGAGTCGCAACTCCGCAAGACAAAGTGTTTAAAATGGATACCGAAGGAAATGTGTTGAAAACGAAATACAATACAGCTGTTTTCTCTGAAGACTATGCCAAAAAACTACACGAACAATTGAACGGAATGGTTGAAAGCCAAATGAAAAAAGCTATTGCAGCAACTGCAAGTTTTTGGTATACGGCTTGGATAAATGCTGGAAAACCAGATTTGAGCGATTTAGATGCACCAGCCGTAACTCAAAGAAACTATCAATTTTTACAAGATGATTTGAAAATGTTCCAAAAAGGAGATTTGTTTGGAATGAAAAATCAAAACGATTAAGTTTTTGTTTCAAATTTCATATTGAAATAGAACTTAAAAAAAGCCGCAAATTCTAGAATTTGCGGCTTTTTTAATTATTTATGTTTCACAATCTCATTGGCATAAAGTTTAGTGTTTTTTACGGCCAAATCTTTACGTTGATATTCTTTTTCTTTTAATACGTATGAAGCGGATTGATAATACGAAATGGTCTGATCGAGTAAATTTTGATTTCCGGATTTCAAGGGGATTTCGTCGTAATGAATTTGAAACTCAGGTGCAACATTCGGCGTCGGATTTAGTTTTAATTGAAACTGTTTTATCTGTTGTTTTGGAGATAAAATAGTCAAAACATTATCTTTTATTAATCCTAAATCCTGATAGGTAGCAATAAAAGCTCTTGGCTGATAGTCTGGTTTGAAAACATCACATCCAAAGAATTTGCTTTGATAATCAAAATTTAAAAGACCAAATAATGTTGGCATAACATCTATTTGAGACATCAATTTCGTGTATTTTTCAGGCTTCATATCTGGGGTGTATATTAAAGCTGGAATTCTGTATTTATCTAACGGAAGTTCTGTTTTTCCTGCGCTCGAAGCACAGTGATCGGCTACAATTACAAAAACCGTATTTTTAAACCATGGTTGGTTTTGAGCTTGCTTAAAGAATTGACTTAAAGCATAATCGGTATATTTTACACCGCCATCACGAGATTTAATATTTCCGGGAATATCAATTTTATTATTAGGATAGGTAAAAGGCCTGTGATTGCTTACAGTCATAATATGATTGAAGAAAGGTTTGTTTTCCTTAGCTTCAGCATTCATGATTTTGATTGCTTTGTTGTACATGTCTTCATCACAAACTCCCCATACATTAGAAAAAGTGATTTCGTTTTCTGAGAAGCTCGATTTATCAATAATTTGGTAACCATTTCCAGTATAGAAATCCTGCATATTATCAAAAAAGGCATCTCCTCCGTACATGAATTTTACATTGTAACCTTTTTGAAGAAAAACAGATCCAGTTGAAAATTTATTTTTGTTATCCTCTCTTTTTACAACACTTTCTCCAGCTGTTGGAGGAAGACATAGAGTTACGGCTTCTAGACCGCGTACAGTTCTGTTTCCGGCCGCATATACATTTGTAAAGAGCAAGCTTTTTTGAGCAAGACTGTCTAAAAATGGTGTAATATTTTGTTCGTTTCCGTACATTTTCATGAAATCAGCACTTAAGCTTTCAATCGTAATTAACACTACATTTTTACGTTGTTCAAGCGAATCTTCTTTTATTTCATGCAAAGTGTTTTTCCCTGAAATAGTAGGGATTTCTTGTTTTAATATTGCAAAGGCTTTTTCGTTTGGAATTGTTTTGTAGAATTTAAAATAATCTAATTTGTTGTTCTGAAAAGCCAAATAGAACTTATAAATGCCATTCGATTGCAATTCGTTAACGAAAATATTTTTAGAATTTTCCGTTTTAGCCAAACTAGGAATCGCCAATAAGGAAAAAACAAATAAAACGGCATAAATAGCTGTAATTTTTAATTTCTCATTGAAACTCGGAATTTCGTCAATATAGTTTCTTGATTTTTTTATGATGAAAAACGTAATAATTCCAGTGATAATAAATAATGCAGAAAAAATAGGAACTACAGGATAAGACTGCATAATATTTCCAATTACTTCGTTGGTGTAAATCAAATAATTGACAGCGATGAAATTGTATTTTACACCAAACTCATTCCAGAAGAAAAATTCACTAATTGCATTTTGTAAAATCAATAAAACGTAAAGAAAAATTACAAAAGCAAAAAGCCAAAATCTAAGCTTATCTCTGTGTTTTGGTAAGAAAAGAAAAAGCGCAAAAAGAAGTGTTTTTATCGAAACGAAAATCAAAACGATTCTAGGCAAAGCGCCACCATATTCATCAAAAATACTTTTTCCGGAAGCAATATATAGTACAAGTGCTAAAAAAGTGGCCAGTATAATATATCCGTACGGTTTATTATATTTTGAATTTGAAATAAAAATAAGATACAACCACAAGAAAGCCAGAGCTATAGAAAAAACAAAAAAGTCTGATACTAAGCCCAATGAGAAGATTTTTAAGCCCTCAGAAAAGGAAAATGAGCTTTGAGTGATCGGATGAAAAAGCAATACTATTCTAAGTATGAAACTTACAATAAAATAAAGTAAGCCAAGATTGTAAAAAGGCGAAAGTTTTTTGGAAAAATTCATCAGATTTATTTTTCTACAAAATTACTTTCGATTGATTAATGCCAGATTAAGTTCCACTTTTACCTTACTTAACGTTAGCTTAAAGTTTGCTTAAGATACTGGTTTTCTTTATTTATTAAAGTTTGGAACTATATCTCAAAGTGAAATTATTTATCTTTGAATAGCAAAAAATGAAATTCGAATTTTAAAAAGATACTATAAATGCATATTTTAATAGTGGAAGACGAAGTAGGAATTGTCCAATTTCTAAAGCAAGGTTTACAAGAAGAAGGTTATCAAATTACAACCGCAGCCGATGGTTCTAAAGGCTTTGAATTGGTTCAGGAACAAAAGTTTGATTTAATTCTTTTAGATTGGATGCTGCCAAAAATCAACGGTCTTGATCTCTGCAAGGCCATTCGAGTTAAAGATCAGACAACGCCAATCATTTTTTTGACTGCAAAAGATACTGTTCAGGAAACGATAGAAGGGTTAAAAGCTGGAGCAAACGACTACATTAAAAAACCTTTCAGTTTTGAGGAATTGGTAGAACGAATTAAAGTTCACTTTAGAAGTAAAAAGCAGACTGAAACCTTAACACTCGGAAACATTACGATGGATTTATCGAGACATATCGTTTTAAAAGGAGATGAAGAAATCTCGCTAACCCAGCGTGAGTTTGAACTATTGGCCTATTTAATACAGCATAAAGGAAAGGTTTGTACAAGAAATCAGATTTTGAGAGACGTTTGGGAAATCAACTTTGAATACGACACGGGTGTTATTGATGTTTTTATGAATGCAATTCGAAAAAAACTCAATCTTAAAATTGAAGAAGATTATATAAAAACCATCCGAGGCATTGGATATATCGCCAATGATTAATAAAATGACTTCATTATCCTTTAGAAATAGAATTGCATTAAATTATATTGTAGGAACAGGATTGTTGGTTCTTGCGGTCTTTTCAGCCATTTATTTTATTGTAAGACTCACCGTTTACAATCATATCGACGAGAATTTAAATATAGAAGTTCAGGACCATTTTAAAGAACTAAGAATAGAAAAAGGCGCTGTAATTTTTATGGATGCCGAAGAATGGGAGGAAAGAGAACATAATTCAGTAGATGTAAACCCTATTTTTGTTCAGTTTTTGGATTTGAACAAGAAAATTATCGAAAAATCGCCTAATTTAAAAAATGAAAAACTCGTTTTTCATGGTAAGAAAGAGGAATTTCATCCTTTTGATACGAAATTATTAGGAAATAAAATTCGCCAGATACAAGTTCCTCTTCATGTACAATCTAAAAAAGTTGGTTATTTGATTATTGCAATGTCGCTTTCTGATTCTTCAAAAGTTTTGGATAATCTAATGGACACTTTATTGATTACTTTTCCAATCATCCTTTTTATTTTATTTTTTCTAGCTAGATTTTATGCTGGTCGAAGTATTAAGCCAATAAATAATATTATTCAAACTTCGAAAATTATTACTAAAGACAATCTGAAAGCAAGAATTCCGTTGCCAAAAACTAGGGATGAATTGTTTACACTTTCGAAAACAATTAATAATTTATTGAATCGAATTGAAGATGCAATTGAACGTGAAAAACAATTCACATCTGATGCTTCACATGAATTAAGAACGCCCTTAACCGTAATTAAAGGAACACTTGAAGTGCTTGTCCGTAAACCTCGCGACAGCAAGGAATACGAAGAAAAGATTAATTACTGTATTAATGAAGTTGACCATCTAAATTCTCTTGTTGATCAGTTGCTTATGATGGCTCGTTTTGAGAATCAAAAACAGAACATTCTAAAAGAAAATGTTTATTTGAATGCAGTAATTTTAGATGTACTCACATTAAATACAGAGAAGATAAAGTCTGGAAAAATAAATGTGATTTTGGATGCTCAAGAAGAATTTTATATTTATTCTGATAATTATTTAGTGGTAACTATTCTTCGAAATATTATTTCAAATGCTGTAAAATATTCCAAACCGAATAGTGAAATTAAAATTTCATTGTCAAGAGAAAATCATAAAATTTCGTGCATTATTTCAGATCAAGGAATTGGAATTGCGAAGAAAGATTTAGAATCTATTTTGAATCCTTTTTTTAGATCAGATTCCTTAAATCACTCCGAAATAAAAGGAACAGGGCTTGGTTTGTTTATAGTAAAACGAATGACAGATCTGCTCCAGATTAAATTTAAAATCGAAAGCGAAATCGGGAAAGGAACCAAGGTATTGTTGGTTTTTGAAGAATATGATAATTCGTTAAAGTAATTTTAAAATCATCAAGTAAAATGCAGTTGAAAATGATTTTTAACAATAAAGTATCGTTAAGTTAAAATAAAAATTGCTTTTTAATTATTTTATCTAGTATATTTGCAACCGAATCAAAGAAGTAAAAAACAAAACCTATCATGATTTCAATTCAATTACATCATCATCATTTACATTATTGCTCTCAAGCGATGTGTTAATGGTATGTGTGTAAATCATCATATTTTAAAACCCGTTTGAGTACATCAAACGGGTTTTTTAATTCTAACTCTCTTTGTACTCAAACTATTAATCCAACAAACAACTAAAAAAATGAGTACTTTAAAAATTGCAATTCAAAAATCTGGTCGTTTAAACGAAGACAGCATCCAAATTCTAAAAGACTGCGGTATTTCAATCAACAACGGAATCGATCAGTTAAAAGCTGAAGCTTCAAATTTTCCTCTTGAAGTTTTGTATCTTAGAAATTCAGATATCCCTCAATATTTAATAGACGGAGTAGTAGATTTAGCCATTGTTGGTGATAATCTTTTGGTAGAAAAAGGAAAAGGAATCGAAGTGGTACAGAAATTAGGATTTTCAAAGTGTAAAGTTTCTGTAGCTGTTCCTAAAGTTCTAGAATATAACTCAATACAAGATTTAGCGGGATTGCGTATTGCAACTTCTTATCCCAATACAGTTAACGAATATTTTAATAAATTTGGTTTAACTGTCGATATTCATCAAATTTCTGGTTCTGTAGAAATCGCACCAAACATTGGTCTTGCCGATGCAATTGTAGATATTGTTTCAAGCGGAAGCACTTTATTCAAAAACAACCTTAAGGAAGTTGAAGTGATTCTAAAAAGCGAGGCCGTTTTAGCTGTTTCGCCAAAAGTTTCTCCAGAAATTCAAAAGCACATTGATACTTTAAAATTTAGAATTCAGGCGGTATTAAGAGCTAGAAATTCAAAATATATTCTAATGAACGTTCCAAACGATAAAATCGAAGCAGTTGGAAAAATCCTTCCAGTTTTGAGAAGTTTAACGGTTCTTCCTTTAGCTCAAGAAGGTTGGAGCAGCGTTCACTCCGTAATTGACAAAGATACTTTCTGGGATGTAATTGACCAGTTGAAAGAAGTAGGAGCAGAAGGGATTCTAGTTTGCCCAATTGAGAAAATGGTTCTGTAGGGCTTTGCCCGCTTTAGGTAATCACCCTAAAATCAGAAAAAAAAAACACAAAGTTAATTAGCTTATAGCCTACAGCTTAAAGCTTAAAGCAAAAAAAATAATGAATAAAATAGATAATCCAAAACCAGAAATATGGTCTGAAATATTAAAAAGGCCAACTAAAACTGTTGATGATATTGAGATTACAGTAAAAGAAATCTTCAAAGAAGTGCAAAGAAAAGGAGATGAAGCTGTAGCAAAATACACTTCGATTTTTGATGGAATTTCACAAGACAATTATGAAGTTTCAGAAGAAGAGATAAAAGAAGCGATTAGTTTGATTCCGAGTGAATTAAAAGAAGCTATTGAATTAGCAAAAGAAAATATTTATAAATTCCACAACGCTCAGAAAACAGAAAGAGTCGAAGTTGAAACAATTGAAGGAGTAAATTGTTGGCAAGAGAAAAGACCGATTCAAAAAATTGGTTTGTATATTCCTGGCGGAACTGCGCCTTTGTTTTCTACTGTTTTAATGTTGGCGGTTCCGGCTGAAATTGCTGGTTGCAAAGAAATTGTATTGTGTTCTCCACCAGATAAAAAAGGAAAAATTAATCCAGCTATTTTATATGCTGCTAATTTATGCGGAGTAACGAAAATTCTAAAAGTTGGAGGAATTCAGGCTATTGCGGGAATGACTTTTGGAACCCAGTCGATCCCTAAAGTATACAAGATTTTTGGCCCAGGAAATCAGTTTGTAACAGTAGCAAAACAACTGGCAACTCAGTTTGGTGTTGCAATTGACATGCCAGCAGGGCCATCAGAGTTGTTAATTGTGGCTGATGATACAGCGGTTCCGGCATTTGTGGCTTCAGATTTATTATCTCAAGCAGAACACGGTACAGATAGCCAAGTGATTTTAGTTTCGACTTCAAAAAAACTAATTGAAGAAGTAGAGAAAGAAGTACAATCTCAGTTAGAAGTGCTTCCAAGAAAAGCGATTGCAGAAAAAGCGATTGAAAATTCGAAATTGATTTATGTGGAAAACGATCAAATCGCTTTAGATTTAATCAATGAATATGGGCCAGAACACTTTATAATCTGTTCAGAATATGATGATTTCTATTGTAATGGAATCGTAAATGCGGGTTCTGTTTTTATTGGAAATTATACGCCTGAAAGTGCCGGAGATTACGCCTCAGGAACCAATCATACTTTACCAACAAATGGTTATGCGAAGAATTACAGCGGTGTAAACCTGGATAGTTTTATGAAATCGATGACTTTTCAGAAAATTACTAAAGAAGGAATTCTGAATATAGGAAGCGCTATCGAAACTATGGCTGAAGCTGAGGGATTACAAGCGCATAAGAATGCTGTAACATTAAGATTGAAGAGTTTAGAATAAAAAAATAGAACACAGAATATAGAAAATAGAAGAAAGAAGATAGAATAGAAAATAATAGGTAGTTTGGAAAGTCTATTCTCTTTATTCTTTTCTCTATATTCTAAAAATTAAGGTAATGAAATTCGATATAAATACAATAACACGTGAAAACGTAAAATCATTAAAACCATATTCTTCGGCTAGAGACGAGTTTGAAGATTTTGATACAGCCGAAATGATTTTTCTGGATGCCAATGAAAATCCGTTTCAAAATGGAGTAAATCGTTATCCAGATCCTCAACAGAACTCGGTTAAAGCTATTTTGGCTAAGAATAATTTAGTAAAGCAAAGTCAGATTTTATTAGGGAATGGAAGTGATGAAGTTTTGGACTTGCTTTTTAGAGCTTTCTGTGAACCCAGTAAAGATAATATCATTTCGCTTCCTCCAACATACGGAATGTATGGCGTTTTAGCGAATATTAATGCTGTTGAAAATAGAGAAGTTCTGCTATCGACAGATTTTCAGCCTCAAGTTGAAAAGATCTTAGAAGCTGTTGATGAGAACACAAAAATCATCTTTTTATGTTCGCCAAATAATCCAACCGGAAATTCTTTTTCAGATGAAAGTGTGGTCAAACTGCTTCAAAATTTTAATGGTTTAGTGGTAATTGATGAAGCATATATTGACTTCTCAGAAAAAGAAAGCTGGTTGACCGAAATTGACGAATATCCAAATTTAGTGATTACACAAACACTTTCAAAAGCGTATGGTTTGGCTGGAATTCGTTTAGGGATCTGTTATGCTTCTGAAGCTGTAATTTCGGTTTTAAATAAAATAAAACCGCCTTATAACGTTAATGAATTAACACAGCAAAGAGCTAAAGAACGTTTAAAAGATTCTGAAAAGATAAAACAAGAAATAGCTTCAATTATTGAACAAAGAGAAGAGTTGCTTAAAGTTTTACTTGAAGTAGGTTTTGTAGAAAAAGTATACCCAACTGAAGCTAATTTTATTCTGGCAAAAGTAGATGATGCTAACAAAAGATACAATCAATTAATTGAAAAGGGAATCGTTATCAGAAACCGAACCACACAGCCTTTATGCGAAAATTGTCTTCGTTTTACAATTGGGACAAAAGAGGAAAATGCTGTTGTAATTAGAGAATTGAAGTTGTTGAAATAGAAAAAATAGAATATAGAAGAAAGAATATAGAATATAGAAGAAAGAATATAGAATATAGAATAAGAATATAGAAGAAAGAGAAAAATGTAAGAACTTTAGAAGTAGGATCAAAAGTCCATCCTCTTTACTCTATTTTCTATACTCTTTATTCTCAAAAAATAAAACATGAAAAAAGTACTTTTTATCGATCGTGACGGAACGATTGTTTTAGAACCTGAAAATTATCAATTAGATAGCTTAGAGAAATTGGAATTTTATCCAAAAGCTTTTCAATATTTGGCTAAAATTGCTAATGAATTAGATTATGAACTGGCTATGGTAACCAATCAGGACGGATTAGGAACGGATAGTTTTCCGGAAGATACCTTTTGGCCAACGCAAAATTTCATTTTAAAAGCTTTTGAAAACGAAGGGGTTGTTTTTGACGAAATCTTTGTAGACAGAACTTTTCCAGAAGAGAACGCACCAACACGCAAACCCAGAACGGGAATGTTGACTAAATATTTGAACAATCCAGAATATGATTTGGAGAATTCTTTTGTTTTAGGAGATCGTTTAACAGATGTGGAATTGGCTAAAAACCTTGGTGCCAAAGCTATTTTTATGAATGATACAGATGGGATTGGCAGTAATGAAATTTCATCAAAACGTGAAGAATTGAACGAAACGATTGTTTTGCAAACTATGGATTGGAAGAAAATCTATGAGTTTTTAAAATTAGAAGCACGTTCGGCTTCAATTACTCGTAAAACAAACGAAACGGATATTTATATCAAATTAAATCTTGACGGAACAGGAAAAAGCAAAATTGATACTGGAATTGCCTTTTTCGATCACATGTTGGATCAAATCTCACGTCACGGCCAAATGGACTTAGAAATCCTTGTGAAAGGTGATTTAGAGGTTGATGAGCATCATACAATCGAAGATACTGCAATCGCTTTAGGTGAAGTTTTCGCGAAAGCGCTAGGAAACAAATTAGGAATTGAGCGCTACGGATTTTGTCTTCCAATGGATGATTGTCTAGCTCAGGCAGCAATTGATTTCGGCGGTAGAAACTGGCTGATTTGGGAAACCGAATTTAAACGTGAAATGGTTGGTAAAATGCCAACAGAAATGTTCTATCATTTCTTCAAATCGTTTACAGACGGCGCAAAAGCCAACTTAAATATCAAAGCAGAAGGAATCAACGAACATCATAAAATCGAAGCAATTTTTAAAGCATTCGCGAAAGCGATAAAAGTTGCCGTAAAAAGAGATACCGAGAAAATGATTTTGCCTTCGACGAAAGGAATGCTTTAATTAAGTCAAAAGTTGAAAGTCATAAAGTCAAAAGATTTCAATATTGTGGATATTCAAAATGACTTTAAGACTTTTGACTTTTGACTTTAAGACTAAAACAAAATGAAAATAGTAATTATAAATTACGGAGCAGGAAATATTCAGAGCATTATGTTTGCTATTGAAAGATTGGGATTTAAGGCCGTTTTGAGCAATAATCCTGATGAAATTAAATCGGCTGATAAAGTGATTTTTCCTGGCGTAGGCGAAGCAAGTTCGGCTATGGAAAAACTTCGAGAAAGTGGTTTGGACAGCTTAATTCCAGAATTAAAACAACCTGTTTTGGGGATTTGTCTCGGAATGCAGTTAATGTGCAATAAAACTGAAGAAGGAGACACCGAAGGTTTAGGAATTTTTGACGTTGATGTTGTGAAATTTTCAAACAACGTAAAAGTGCCTCAAATGGGATGGAATCAGATTTATGATTTAAAAACCGATTTGTTCAGCGGAATTTCTGAAAATGAGTTCATGTATTTAGTTCATAGTTTTTATGCGCCAAATTGTCCAGAATCTATTGCTACAACAAATTATGACGTTGAATATGCATCGGCTTTGCAAAAAGATAATTTTTACGGAACCCAATTCCACCCAGAAAAAAGCGGCGACGTGGGAGAGAAGATTCTTGGAAACTTTTTGAAACTAAAATCCAAAGATTAAAATCTAAATTCCAATATCAAAATCAGTTTCAATCAAAACATCAATTTTAGAAATTACTAATTCAATACTATTTTTTGAATAATCTAAAATCTAAAATCAACAATCTAAAATAGAAAAATGAGAATAATACCAGCCATAGATATCATTGAAGGAAAATGTGTTCGTTTGTCCAAAGGTGATTATGATACCAAGATAATTTACAACGAGAACCCGCTTGAAGTGGCGAAATCATTTGAAGCGCACGGAATTGAATATCTGCATTTAGTAGATCTTGACGGTGCAAAATCGAGCAAAATTGTTAATTACAAGATATTAGAACAAATTGCAACGCAAACGAGCTTAAAAATTGATTTTGGAGGCGGATTAAAATCGGATGACGATTTGAGAATTGCATTTGAAAGCGGTGCAAATCAGATTACAGGCGGAAGTATAGCCGTAAAAAACAGAGAAATCTTCGAAAAATGGATTTCAGAATACGGATCAGAAAAAATTATTTTAGGTGCTGATGCTAAAGATGAAAAAATCGCGGTTTCTGGTTGGTTAGAAGAATCAAATGAAGATTTAGTGCCTTTTATTCAGGATTATCAGTCAAAAGGAATTGAGTATGTTATCTGTACCGATATTGCAAAAGACGGAATGCTTCAAGGTCCAAGTTTTGATTTGTACAGCAAAATTTTAGAAGAAGCAAAAGGAATAAAATTAATTGCTTCTGGCGGAATTTCAACCTTCGACGAATTGCCAAAATTAGCGGAATTAGGCTGTGAAGGAACAATCATAGGAAAAGCGATTTACGAAGGAAGAATCACATTGAAGGAACTTGAAAATTATATTTTAAATAAATAGATATTTCGCAAAGATTCGCAAAACAAAACGCAAAGATTTACAAAATTTTGCGTAGCTCTGAGAATCTTTGTGAATCTCTGTGAAACAACAAAGATAATGTTAGCAAAAAGAATAATACCTTGCTTAGATATAAAAAACGGAAGAACCGTAAAAGGCGTCAATTTCGTTGATTTGCGCGATGCTGGAGATCCTGTGGAATTAGCTGAAATTTATTCGAGAGAAGGAGCAGATGAATTGGTTTTCTTGGATATTTCGGCAACAGAAGAAAGACGCAAAACACTGGTAAATATGGTGCGAAGCGTAGCAGAGAAAATCAATATTCCGTTTACAGTTGGCGGCGGAATTTCGTCTGTTGAAGATGTTGATATTTTGCTCAATAATGGTGCAGATAAAGTCTCTATCAATTCATCTGCAGTAAAAAATCCGCAATTGATAAATGATTTGGCGCAGAAATTTGGAAGTCAGTGTGTTGTAGTCGCAATAGATGCCAAACAAATTGACGGACAGTGGATTGTACATTTAGTTGGCGGAAAAGTACCGACAGAATTGAATTTATTCGATTGGGCTGTTGAAGTTGCAGAACGTGGTGCAGGAGAAATTTTATTTACTTCAATGGATAATGACGGAACTAAAAATGGGTTTGCAAATGAGGCTTTGGCGAAACTTTCCGAATTAGTTAATATTCCGATCATTGCTTCTGGAGGAGCAGGAAATATAAAGCATTTTGTTGATTCTTTTCAAGTAGGAAAAGCAGATGCGGCTTTGGCAGCAAGTGTTTTTCACTTTAAAGAAATCGAAATTAAAGCTTTGAAACAAGAATTAAGAAATAATGGCATTGAAATAAGGCTTTAATTGTAACAAGAGGCAAGAAGAAAGACCTTGTTTGATCTAAAATAACAGGATATCAGAAATCTAAAATCTGAAATCAAAAATCTAAAATTAATTATGGAAATCGATATCAAAAGCGCACACGGATTAATTCCGGCGATCATTCAGGATTCAGAAACAAAAAATGTTTTGATGCTGGGTTATATGAACGAAGAATCGCTTCAAAAAACAATAGAAACTCAAAAAGTAACTTTTTTCAGCCGTTCAAAACAAAGACTTTGGACAAAAGGCGAGGAGAGTGGTAACTTTTTGAACTTGGTAAGTATTAAAAATGACTGTGATGGCGATACGCTTTTAATTCAGGCAAAACCTGTAGGACCAACTTGTCATACAGGAGCAGATACTTGTTGGCAAGAACCAAATGACGCGAATTACGGTTTTATTTCTCAATTAGAAAACACAATCAAAACCAGAAGAGAAAATGCAGATTCTGAGAAAAGTTATATAGCTTCTCTATTTGAAAAAGGAATCAATAAAATTGCTCAAAAAGTAGGCGAAGAAGCTGTAGAAGTGGTTATTGAAGCAAAAGATGACAACGATGATTTGTTCCTTAGCGAAAGCGCCGATTTATTGTTTCATTATTTGATTCTCCTTCAAGCAAAAGGATATCAATTGAATGATGTTGTAGAAGTTTTAAAAGGACGCCAGAAATAGTTTATTGGCTTTTTCTCATGAAAAAAAAGTATTATGGTGTCATAATACTTTTTTTTATGTCAGGTATCTAAAAAAAAAGTATTTTTAGTTTTTAATAAGAGCTTTTATGAGATTCAATTTTTGTTTACTGTTTTTGTTCTATTCTGTGTTTAATTACGGGTTTAAGAAAGCTGTAATGCCATATTCGATGGTTGTTTCTAAGGCTAGTTTGATTGTTGATGGAACTATTTTTAAAGTTTCTAAAAATGAATATGAGTTCACGATAAGTGAGTTCATAAAAGGAAAATCAAGCTCAAAAATTAAGGTAGCAATCTGGAAAGAATGGCTATGTGATCCCAGAAATAAAGAGTTAAAAAAAGGACAAAGATTAATTTTATTTTTAGAAAGATCGTCTTATGGAAATTTTTATCCAATTAATGAAAGTACTGGAGAATTGTATGTAGACAATAATACTTTTCTCAATATATTCTTGCCTAAAGCTTTTTTAAATCCAACAGTTTTAAAAAAAGGGATTTCTATGTTTTTGGACACCTATACATTTTATGGAAATTTTAATGATAGATTTTATCAAAATATAAATTTCATGCGCAATAAGTCTATTTTTGAAGTTTATAAATTGACAAAAACGAATACGGCTTTTAAGTTTTTAGTTGATGATGCGGAGTATTATAAGCCAACAGAAGTACAATTTATGCCACTTATATAATTACCTCACAAATTCAAAAACTGCAAATTCCTGAGGCTGATGAAAACCAAATTTCAAACTCTTATAAGGCTGTAAAGCAAGATATTCGGTTGTGTTACCATAATCAATTCTAAAAGCATTTCCATTCCATTTAGTTCCGACTTTAGGTTTTGAAAAACTGCCATTTTTAATTTTTTTAAGACTGGAAAAAGGAACTTTTATTTCTACAGTGTATCCGTCTTTATTGATTTTACTGACAGTTTCTAAGCCTTTAATATCAAAATCCATTGCTGTATTCCATCCGCCACATTCTTCTGAGATGCATTTTAAAAGTAAATCGTAGTTTGTAGAAAATGCATTTACACCAATTTCAATATAGTTTTGACTGTCTCCATCGGGATCAAGAAAGATTTCGACCAAATCGTCAGTATTAAATATCTGCGAATCTTTCTTTTGTAAAGAACCGATAATTTGAGAATCATTGCATTTATAAGCGATGTATAAGTTTTCATCATTCCACGAAAGTGAAACAAAAGTATTTTGAGAAGCTTTGTCTCCGGAATTATGAATTACAAACGGACCGAGAAAAGGTGTTTTCCATTCTGATAAATCGCCGTCAATACTGATTTTTTCATTTGTTTTATAAATTGGAAAGGTTTGCGCATCAGTTGAATTTGTCCAAATAAGGCAAAAAAAGGCGGCGTATAGGTGAAATTTCATTTTTTCTGTTTTAAAAGACTAAAATAACGAAGAATAAATGAATATCTCGGTTAATTCTTTTGATGGGAAGTAAGACAAAGATTTAAACACTGAAAAAAACAGCTTTAACTGTAGATAAAAACTTTTATGTTATTGAATCTAAAATTACAAATTAATCTTTGCAGCTATTTTAAATGAAACCCCATAAATTTCTTATTTATTTGGGGTGTTTTTTATGAAGAAATCATAAAATTTTAGAATTCTTAATCCTAATGTTTACATTTGTGACAGATTAAGTTCGAATACTTTATTTATATTATAATTCTAACCAATGAAAAATTACTTTGGAAGCATTTTAACTGCTTTTCTAATTGGTTTTACTGCCAATGCTCAGGGACTTTTGAATAAGTCGGAAACCGTTTTTACACATCAGGATACTTTACGCGGAAGCATCACAAAAGAGAGAGTCTGGTGGGATTTAAAATATTATCACCTTGATGTAAAGGTTAAGCCTTCAGAAAAATTTATTTCAGGTTCAAATACTGTTCGTTATACTGTTTTAACAGAGAACAATCGTATGCAGATTGATTTGCAGGAACCAATGAATATTACGAAAGTGACTCAGAATGGTAAAGATTTAAAATTTGAAAGAAATGGAAATGCTTTCTTTATTACTTTAATAGAAAAACAAAAAGTTGGTGCAGTAAAAGAAATCGTAGTTTTCTTTGAAGGAAAACCAAAAGAAGCTGTTAGAGCTCCTTGGGATGGCGGTTTCTCTTGGAAAAAAGATAAAAACGGAAAAGATTTTATTGCTACGTCTTGTCAAGGTTTAGGCGCGAGCGTTTGGTGGCCATGTAAAGATCATATGTATGATGAAGTGGAGAATATGCTAATCAGCGTAAATGTTCCAGGAGATTTAACAGAGGTTTCTAACGGAAGATTACAAAGCGTTAAAAAAGAAAAAGATGGAACCAAAACCTTCAATTGGTATGTTGCAAATCCTATTAATAATTACGGCGTAAACATTAATATTGGTGATTACGTTAATTTTTCAGAAGTTTTTAAAGGCGAAAAAGGAAATTTAGACTGTAATTATTATGTTTTAAGAGACAATCTAGCTTTAGCAAAAGAGCAGTTTAAAGATGCTCCAAAAATGCTGAAAGCTTTTGAAAGCTGGTTTGGTCCTTATCCATTCTACGAAGACAGCTATAAATTGGTTGAAGTTCCGTATTTAGGAATGGAGCACCAAAGTTCTGTAACTTACGGAAATCAATATAAAAATGGTTATTTAGGACGTGATTTGAGTGGAACTGGCTGGGGATTAAAATTTGATTTTATCATCATTCACGAATCGGGACACGAATGGTATGCCAACAATATTACTTATAAAGATATTGCTGATATGTGGGTTCATGAAAGTTTTACAAACTATTCGGAAAGTTTATTTGTTGAATATTATTACGGAAAAGAGGCTGGAGCTGAATATGTAATTGGATGTAGAAAAAATATTCAAAATGATATTCCAATTATCGGGCATTATGATGTGAATAATGAAGGTTCTGGTGATATGTATCCAAAAGGAGCTTCAATGCTGCACATGATTCGTCAGGTAATCAATGATGATGCAAAATGGAAATCGATTTTGAGAGGTATGAATAAGACTTTCTATCACCAAACGGTTACTGGAAAACAGATTCAGGATTATATTAATGAGCAATCTGGAATTAACTTCAACAGAGTTTTTGCGCAATATTTAACTACAACTCAGATTCCAGTATTTGAATATATGTTTAAAAACGGAACTTTTGGCTACCACTGGACAAACTGTGTTTCTAAATTTGATATGCCAGTAAGAGTAAAATTAAATGGTGTTGAAACTTGGCTAAAACCAACAACAGAATGGCAATCAGTTAAAACAACAAACGAAGATAGGAAACTAGAAGTAGATAAAGATTTCTATGTAACGACTTCTAATATTGTAGAATAAAGTTTTTTAAAATTTCAAAATAAAAAATCCCAAATTCCAATTAAGTGGCGTTTGGGATTTTTTATTTTAGTTTTTTATATTAAACCCGGCAGGTTTTTAAAACCTGTAGCGTTTGTTTTCGTAACATTTTGTGATTTCGAAGGGAGAAATCGCGGTAATATTTCCAAACAGATAATCGCCAATCTTTATGGAGTTTCTAGTGTGATTTCTCCCTTCGGTCGAAATGACAAAAAGGTTTGAAAAACTTATTGTTTTTTAAACCTTTTTATTGGAATTTGGAATTTTTCTATTGAAATTTAAATAAATTATCGATTATTCAATTTCGCTTTCTCCTTTATAATATCAGCAATTTTTCTATTTTCGATTTTGCTTTCCAACCACGAAATAATATCAAGATATAAGAAAGCTCTTTTTTCGTAGGTATTCTTTTCAAGTTCTACGAAACGAGCATGCATTTTTTTGAACTCCTTTTTGATGTCAGCAGGGTAGAAGTTGTTTAAGTTTCTTAAAAACTTGATAATCTCTTTTTGAACCTCGTGCAAATCGTTCATTTTCAATAAGAACTTATAGGTGCTTTTTAAATGATTTTCTAAGTAATAATCTTTTCCAAGCTCATAATGCGCAATCAGAGACAATAATCTTGCAAAACACATTAAATCTTCACGCATAGTCAAGTTTTTGTTGTTGATGATCTTATCTAAGTAATTAATGCATTCATTGTATTTTTCGTTACCAAAATAAATAGAAGCAATTTTATAGAAAAACAACATTTCGTGATGCTCATCAAGATGTTCGCTGTGTACTTTCAGTTTATTTAAAATCTCAGGAATCAAGTATTCGCTTTCCGCGAATGTGCCTTCTAAAATATGCAGGTTTAATTTATTGTTGTATACATATAAGAAAGATAATGATGCAAGATTATCATTCGAAGGAAACTTAGGGTCTGCAATGGTTTCTTCTAAAAGATTTAAATATCTCTTGAAATTCGATGTATATTTAAGCATATAAAGCGATTCCAGAAAATAGTGGTTTCCTTTTAGAAAAAATACCGGATTCAGATAAATCATATTTGGATTATCATAAAAAAGCTGAACCCATTTATAAGCAAATTTATAACTCGCTAAGAAATCTTGTACCAGAAAGCTTCGCCAAAGATTAGCATTATAAAACCAGTATTTTTCGCGGAAACCAAACTTGCTTTCGTCTAGTTTTGCAATATGTCTGTTAAAATAGTCGTCTATATATTTATACTCTTCGTCACTTTTTACATACCCTGTTTTTAGCATGATGCCGTACAACTGCAGCGATAAGTTAGACAATTTGCTTGAAATTGTATTTCTATAATTTAATTCTTTGGCCTGAACAACCAATTCATCAGCGCGTCCTTGAATACTTCGTGTAATATATTGCGATTCGATTAGTTTTTCGAATTCAACAATTTCATACGCCATATATTTTTCGTCATTTTCTAAAGCCTGCTGTTTTGTCTTGTCTAGAATTTTTAAACTCTGTTTGTATAATCCTTTATTATATAGAATAACAGCAAAATCCATTTGCTCTCGAAGCTGATAGCGAATGTTCTGGCTAGGGATATTTAATCTTATACTTACTAGAATCTGTTTGTATAAGTATGATTTTAAGTTAGATAACTGTACTTTTTGGATAATACCACTTTTAAGAATGAGTTTTTCATCATAAACTTCAGATTTATCTAAAATATTGAATAATTCGATAAATTTTGTGTTTGAACTCGTTTCTAATCGGCTTGCAAAAATTTTAAACTGCCTTTTTTCTGATTTCGAAAGTGATTTGATTAGAACAAATAAGAAATCTTTTTGATGGTTAGCCATTGTAAAAAATAATAATATAACTTATTGATTATAAGTTAGTTGATGTAAGATAAAACGTTTTATGAACAGTATAATTTCATTAAAATGAATTTCATACTGTAATAGTACAATATATATTTGTTATCAAGATGTGAAATTACATTAAATTAATGAATATGAATAGAGAGAAAGTTCAAATTTTTGACACCACTTTGCGAGATGGTGAACAAGTTCCAGGATGTAAGTTAGATACTAAGCAAAAATTAGTTATCGCAGAACGACTTGACAAAATGGGAGTTGACATTATCGAAGCAGGCTTTCCTGTGTCAAGTCCAGGCGATTTTTTATCGGTCTCTGAGATTTGTAAAATTGTAGAAAATGCAACCGTCTGCGGACTAACAAGAGCCGTAAAGAACGACATTGATGTTGCTGCAGCTGCCTTAAAGCACGCTAAGAAACCTAGAATCCATACTGGAATCGGAACCTCAGAATCTCACATACTCCACAAATTACAAACTACGCCTGAAGATATTATTGCAAGAGCAAAATTCGCAGTAGCACATGCAAAATCATATGTAGAAGATGTTGAATTCTACGCTGAAGATGCAGGAAGAACTGATAATGCGTTCTTAGCAAAAGTTTGTGAAGAAGTTATAAAATCTGGAGCAACTGTATTGAATATTCCTGACACTACTGGATACTGTCTTCCAGAAGAATACGGAGCAAAAATTAAATACTTAAAAGAAAACGTAAAAGGAATCGAAAACGTAATCCTTTCATGTCACTGTCATAATGATTTAGGAATGGCAACTGCAAACTCAATTGCAGGAGCTATAAATGGAGCAAGACAAATAGAATGTACTATTAATGGTATTGGTGAGAGAGCTGGAAACACTGCACTTGAAGAAGTGGTAATGATTTTCAAACAACATCCTTACTTAAATTTAGATACAAACATCAATACAAGAGAATTGAACGAAATGAGCCGTTTAGTTTCTGAAAGTATGGGAATGATTGTACAGCCAAATAAAGCGATTGTAGGAGCAAACGCTTTTGCGCATAGTTCTGGAATTCACCAAGACGGAGTAATCAAAAATAGAGCGACTTACGAAATCATGGATCCGCTTGATGTGGGTGTGAATGAATCTTCAATCATTTTAACAGCAAGAAGCGGAAGAGCTGCGTTGGCTTACCGCGCTAAGAAAGTAGGTTACGAATTGACAAAAACCCAATTAGATATCGTTTACATCGAGTTTTTGAAATTTGCTGATATTAAAAAAGAAGTTGTAGATGCAGATATTCACCAGATTATCGAAGCTTCTAAAATAGAAGGAGAATTAATTAGAAGTTAATATTTCAAAATAAGAATTTAAGGAACAATAAGGATTTAAAGACATAAATAGCGAGAGATTATGAATTTAAAAATTGCAGTTTTACCAGGAGATGGAATTGGACCTGAAGTAATATTACAGGCTAAGAAAGCTTTGTACGCCATTGGCGAAGTGTATAATCATGAATTTGTTTTTGAGGAAGCGCTGATGGGAGCGGTTGCTATCGATAAAACAGGAACTCCTTTACCGGAACAAACTCTGAATCTTTGTTTAAATACAGATGCAGTTTTGCTTGGTGCTATTGGAGATCCAAAATACGATAACAACCCAAACGCAAAGGTTCGTCCTGAGCAAGGATTATTAAAACTGCGTAAAGAATTAGGATTGTTTGCTAATATTCGTCCTATAAAACCTTATAAAGCCTTAATTGAAGCTTCTCCTTTAAAGAGAGAAATTATTGAAGGAGCTGATTTTACCATTTTTAGAGAATTAACAGGTGGTGCTTATTTTGGTGCAAAAACACTAAATGAAGAAGGGACACATGCTTCGGATCTATGTGAATATTCAGAAGAAGAAATTACTAGAATTGCACATTTAGCTTTTAAATCGGCACAAAAACGACGCAAAAAGCTAACAATGGTAGATAAAGCTAATGTTCTGGAGACTTCAAGATTGTGGAGAAAAGTAGTTCAGAAAGTGAGCGAAAATTATCCAGATGTTAAGCTTGATTTCTTGTTTGTGGATAATGCAGCAATGCAGCTGATTTTAAATCCGAAACAGTTTGATGTGATTTTGACTGAGAATTTGTTTGGAGATATTTTGTCTGATGAAGCCAGTGTAATTACAGGTTCAATTGGTTTATTGCCTTCAGTATCTCTAGGCGAAAAAAATGCTTTGTTTGAGCCGATTCACGGATCATATCCGCAGGCAAAAGGAAAAAATATTGCCAATCCTATTGCTTCGATTTTAGCAGCAGCACTTTTGTTAGAACATTTTGGATTAACTAAAGAAGCAAATGTAATCTATAAAGCGGTAGAGAAAGCAATTGAATACAAAGTGGTTACAGTTGATTTAAAACCAGATTCAAAATTCGGAACAAACGAAGTAGGAGAGTTCGTTTCTAATTTTATTTTCAGCAAAGACGATTTGCTGTATTTTAATAATGATAATGTAAGTATTGGACAATCTACAATTGTTTAATATTTTTTGTTAAAACGTGAAGATAATAACAAAAAGTCTTTGAAATGTTGAGATTTTATTTTTTTACCTCCAGAAGTTTGCTTACTTTTGTGACACTAAAAAAATAAATGATGCAAATCTCAATTATTATTACTTCTGTCGTTGTTGTCAATGTGATTCACACATCTGCATCGGGAATGTTATAAATATAATTGAAAAACTATATTACAAACCTTCCAAATACTGGAAGGTTTTTTTTTGAATAAAATTTTAAAATAAATAAAAAGCAATAATGGAATTAAATAAGTACAGCAAGACCATCACACAAGATCAAACACAGCCTGCGGCGCAAGCGATGTTGTACGGAATTGGTTTAACTGAAGAAGATTTAAAGAAAGCACAAGTTGGTATTGTGAGCATGGGTTACGATGGTAACACTTGCAACATGCACCTTAATGATTTAGCAAAAGATGTTAAAAAAGGTGTTTGGGATGCGGATCTTGTCGGACTTATTTTTAATACCATTGGTGTCAGTGACGGTATTTCTAACGGTACTGAAGGAATGCGTTACTCGTTGGTTTCTCGAGATGTAATTGCAGATTCTATCGAAACTGTTGCCGGAGCGCAATGGTATGATAGTATTATTGCAATTCCTGGTTGTGATAAAAATATGCCAGGTGCATTAATTGCAATGGGAAGATTAAATCGTCCATCGATGATGATTTACGGTGGTTCTATTCACTCTGGAAAATGGAAAGGAGAATCTCTTAATATCGTTTCTGCTTTTGAAGCTTTAGGTAAAAAAGTAAAAGGTGAAATCACTCCAGAAGATTTTAAAGGTGTTATTCAGAATGCTTGTCCGGGAGCTGGTGCTTGTGGTGGTATGTATACTGCAAACACAATGTCTTCTGCAATTGAAGCATTAGGAATGAGCTTGCCTTACAGTTCTTCTAACCCTGCTTTGAGTCAAGAAAAAAGAGACGAATGTTTAGAAGCTGGGAAAGCAATCAAAATATTATTAGAAAAAGATATCAAGCCAAGAGACATTATGACTCGTAAAGCATTCGAAAATGCTATTACAATCGTAGCTGTTTTAGGTGGTTCTACAAATGCTGTTATGCACTTAATTGCAATGGCACATTCAGTTGGAGTTACAATTACATTAGACGATTTTCAGGCTATTAACGATAGAACACCAGTATTGGCAGACATGAAGCCAAGTGGTAAGTATATGATGGAAGATATTCATGAAGTTGGAGGTATTCCTTCAGTTATGAAATACTTGCTGAAAGTTGGACTTATTCACGGAGACTGTTTAACCGTAACAGGAAAAACAGTTGCAGAAAACTTAGCTTCAACTCCAGATTTACAAGACGGACAAGAAGTTATTCATGAAATTCAAAAAGCGTTAAAACCAACAGGAAATATCCAAGTATTATACGGAAATCTTGCTTCTGAAGGTGCTGTGGCAAAAATCAGCGGAAAAGAAGGAGAATATTTCGAAGGACCAGCTGTTGTATTTGAAGGTGAATTTGAAGTAATTCCTGGTCTTCAAGCAGGAAAAATTAAACCAGGTAATGTAGTCGTCATCAGGGGTTGTGGGCCAAAAGGTGGTCCGGGAATGCCTGAAATGCTGAAGCCTACATCTGCCATAATCGGTGCTGGATTAGGAAGCAGTTGTGCACTAATCACAGACGGTAGATTCTCGGGCGGTTCGCACGGTTTCGTGGTAGGTCACGTTACACCAGAAGCATATGACGGTGGAGGTATTGCACTAGTAAAAGATGGAGATTTAATCGCGATCGATGCTGTGAAAAATACAATCGACTTGAAGATATCTGACGAAGAATTTGCAGCAAGAAAAGCGGCATGGGTTCAGCCGGCTTTAAAAGTTGACAGAGGGGTTTTACTTAAATACGCTAGATCGGTTTCGAGTGCATCAACAGGATGTGTTACCGATAATTAATTATAAAAATAAAAATATCAATTACAATAGCAATGACAATGTCAAATTCGGGTGGAAATAGAAATGAAAGATTACCACTGAATTTTGAAATTGAACTTTGATATTGATTTTTGAAAAAAAGATATACTATGAAAATATCAGGGGCAGAAGCCGTTATAAGATGTTTATTAGCAGAAGGAGTAGATTTAATTTATGGTTACCCAGGTGGAGCTATAATGCCAGTTTACGACGAATTATATAAATTTCAAGATCAATTACACCATGTTTTAGTACGTCACGAACAAGGTGCAACACACGCAGCTCAAGGTTATGCAAGAGCTACAGGAAAAGTAGGGGTGGCAATTGCTACTTCTGGACCAGGAGCTACAAATTTAGTAACTGGTATCGCAGATGCTCAAATCGACTCAACTCCATTGGTTTGTATTACAGGGCAGGTTGGAAGACATTTATTAGGATCTGATGCATTTCAGGAAACAGACATTATCGGAATTTCGACTCCGGTAACAAAATGGAACTTTCAAGTAACGGAAGCTTCTCAAATTCCTGAAATTATTGCAAAAGCATTTTACATTGCTCGTTCTGGTCGTCCAGGACCTGTATTGGTAGATATTACTAAAAACGCTCAGTTTGATGAGTTCGAATTTAGTTATGAAAAATGTACAGGAATTAGAAGTTATGTTCCAGTTCCAAAATTAAATTTAGATAAAGTTGCCGAAGCTGCAGCTCTAATCAATAGTGCAAAAAAACCTTTTATTGTTTTTGGACAAGGAGTTATTCTTGGTCAGGCTGAAGCAGAATTTAAAGCGGTTGTTGAAAAAGCTGGAATTCCTGCAGCTTGGACAATTTTAGGACTTTCGGCTTTGCCTACAGATCATCCTCTAAACGTTGGAATGCTTGGAATGCATGGAAATTATGCGCCCAATTTACTAACTAACGAATGCGATGTTTTAATTGCATTCGGAATGCGTTTTGATGATCGTGTTACAGGTAAATTAAGCACTTATGCGAAACAGGCAAAAGTAATTCATTTCGAAATTGACCCTGCAGAGGTTGATAAAAATGTGAAAACAGAAATTGCTGTTTTAGGAGATGTAAAAGAATCTTTAGCTGCCTTATTACCACTTCTTGATGCAAAATCACATGATTTATGGCATAATGAATTCAAAGAATTGAGTAAAATTGAGTATGATTCAGTTATAAATGAAGAATTAAACCCAACAAATGGTAAAGGAATTTCGATGGGAGAGACTATCGAAATGATCAACAAACACTCAAAAGGAGATGCGATTATTGTATCTGATGTTGGACAGCACCAAATGTTTGCTTGCCGTTATGCTAAATTCAATTCGACTAAAAGTAACATTACTTCTGGCGGATTAGGAACTATGGGATTCGCATTGCCTGCTGCAATTGGAGCAAAAATGGGAAAACCAGAGCGTGAAGTAGTAGCGATTATTGGTGATGGAGGCTTCCAAATGACAATTCAGGAACTTGGAACCATTTTCCAAACTCAAGTTCCAGTGAAGATTGTTATTTTAAATAATGAATTCTTAGGAATGGTTCGCCAATGGCAAGAATTATTCTTTGATAATAGATATGCTTCAACAAAAATGATTAATCCAAATTTCATTGCAATTGCCGAAGGGTATCATATCAAATCTAAAAAAGTGACACAGCGTGAAGATCTAGATGCAGCGGTCGCTGAAATGCTAGCTTCAAAAGATTCGTATTTCTTAGAAGTTGTTGTCGAAAAGGAAAACAACGTTTTCCCAATGATTCCGACAGGAGCTTGTGTGTCAGAAATTAGATTAAGTTAAGAAAAGGTTTCATGTTTCAAGTTCCAAGTTTCAAGTTCTGCTGAGAACATGAAACTTGGAACCTGAAACAAATAAAACTAAAAAAACAACATGGAAGATAAAACATTTACCATATCGGTATACTCAGAAAATAACGTGGGTTTGTTAAATAGAATATCGGGAATATTCTTAAAACGTCACATTAATATATTAAGTCTAAATGTTTCAGAATCAGAAATAGAGAATGTTTCAAGATTTATCATCGTAGTAAATACGACAGAAAAATGGGTTCAGAATATTGTTGGGCAAATTGAAAAACAAATTGAAGTTATAAAGGCATTTTATCATACAGATGAAGAAACAATTTTCTTAGAAAATGCTTTGTTTAAAATCGCATCAAGTTTGTTGTTTGACGAGAAGCAAATTCAGAATATCATCAAAGAAAGCCAGTCTACAATTGTGACTGTTTCTCGTGATTTCTTTGTGATTTCAAAATCAGGAAGACGTTCTGAAATTGAGGAATTATACCAAAAGTTCAAACCATACGGAATTATGCAGTTTGTGCGTTCGGGAAGAATATCAGTTTCTAAACAAAAAATGGAGATTTCTGCATTATTAGAAACCTTTAAATAATAAATCTTAGTTATATATAATCAATATTAAATTTCATTTCATTAAATATTAAAACAAAAATGGCAAATTATTTCAATACATTACCACTTAGATTACAATTAGAACAATTAGGAGTTTGCGAATTTATGGAGCAATCTGAATTTGCAGACGGAATTGCAGCATTGGCTGGAAAAAAAGTTGTAATTGTTGGTTGTGGAGCACAAGGTTTGAATCAAGGTTTAAACATGAGAGATTCTGGTTTAGACATTTCTTATGCATTGCGTGCAGATGCAATTGCAGAAAAAAGAGCTTCTTATAAAAATGCAACTGAAAATGGTTTCACTGTAGGAACTTATGAAGAATTGATTCCAACTGCAGATTTAGTTTGTAACCTTACACCAGACAAGCAGCACACTGCTGTGGTAACTGCCATTATGCCATTAATGAAACAAGGTTCTACTTTAGCTTATTCTCACGGATTCAACATTGTAGAAGAAGGAATGCAGATTCGTAAAGACATCACTGTAATTATGTGTGCTCCTAAATGTCCAGGCTCTGAGGTGCGTGAAGAGTATAAAAGAGGATTTGGAGTTCCAACTCTTATCGCAGTTCATCCAGAAAATGATCCAAACGGATTTGGTTTAGATCAAGCAAAAGCTTACGCTGTAGCAACAGGAGGACACAGAGCAGGAGTTTTAAGATCATCTTTTGTAGCTGAAGTAAAATCAGATTTAATGGGTGAGCAAACTATTCTTTGTGGTTTATTGCAAACAGGATCTATTTTATGTTTCGACAAAATGGTTGAAAAAGGAATTGATGCTGCATATGCTTCTAAATTAATCCAATACGGATGGGAAACTATCACTGAGGCTTTAAAACACGGTGGTATTACAAATATGATGGATCGTTTAAATAATCCTTCAAAAATTGAAGCTTACGAATTGGCTGAAGAATTGAAAGATATCATGCGTCCGTTATTCCAAAAACACCAAGACGATATTATTTCTGGAGAATTCTCAAGAACTATGATGGCTGACTGGGCTAATGATGATGTGAATTTATTAAAATGGAGAGCTGCAACAGGAGAAACTAATTTCGAAAAAACAGCTCCGCAAGAAGCTCCAATCTCTGAGCAAGAATATTTTGATAATGGAGTATTAATGATTGCAATGGTAAAAGCTGGTGTTGAATTAGCTTTCGAAACAATGACTGAAGCTGGGATTATCGAAGAATCTGCTTATTATGAGTCACTACACGAATTGCCATTAATTGCTAATACAATTGCAAGAAAGAAATTATTCGAAATGAACCGTGTAATTTCTGATACTGCTGAGTACGGATGCTACTTGTTTGATCATGCGTGTAAGCCATTATTGACTGAATTCATGAAAAAAGTAGAAACTAATATTATTGGTAAACCATTTTCAACTTCAAACGGAGTTGATAATGCAGTACTTATCGCTGTAAACAAAGAAATTCGTCAACACCCTATTGAAGAAGTAGGTGCTTGGTTGAGAGAATCTATGACAGCAATGAAAAAAATTGGATAATTAAAAAATTGGGAATTCCCGCAGAATTCGATTTTGCGGGATTTGCACTGTATCAATGATTTGTAATATTTTGAATTAGTAAGCACTTATTAAGATAAAAGATATAGATGCATATTGCATTCACTTAACTTCAGTGAGAGAGTTAAGTGAAGCGGATCCCTAATAATGGGGTATATTTTTATAAATATACTTGTTGAAATTTCTATTTTAATTAATAATGATGCTGCTATTTTCAAAATAGAGAAAAGTCTCGCAGTGCGGTTTGCAAAAATTAATTGTTATTGAAATTTGTTAAATTAAAAAGGCATAATATCTATTTATTATGCCTTTTTTGCCTTAAGTGATAATAAAAAATAAAGTTTTAAAATAATTTCAGACAATTATCATATTTTATTAAAGAAATGTTTTTTTTTAATAAAATTTATGAATTAAATTATTTCACGAATACGTTCAGATTTAATACATTTATAAAAAAATTCAACAAACGATGAGCTATTACAAAATTGAAAATTTAGAACAATACTTTAAACATTACAATAAGTCAATAAGAGAGCCAAGAAAATTTTGGGGAAAAATAGCTGAGGAGAATTTTACATGGTACCAGCAATGGGAAAAAGTTGTTGATTTTAATATGGCTGAAGCAGAAGTAAAATGGTTTACAGATGCTAAAGTTAACATTACCAAAAACTGTATAGATAGACATTTAAGCAAAAGAGGAGAGAAGACGGCAATTATTTTTGAACCGAACGACCCTTCTGAAGAAGCTTTACATATAACGTATAATGAATTATACGAAAGAGTTTCAAAAATGGCAAACGTTCTTCGCGAGCAAGGCGTTCGTAAAGGAGACAGAGTTTGTATTTATTTGCCAATGATTCCAGAATTGGCCGTTTCTGTTTTAGCTTGTGCTAGAATTGGAGCAATTCACTCTGTTATTTTTGCAGGATTTTCTGCCTCTGCAGTATCTGCAAGAATCAACGATTGCGAATGTAAAATGGTAATTACATCAGATGGAGGTTATAGAGGAAACAAAACAATTGACTTAAAAGGAATTGTTGATGAAGCTCTAGAAACTTGTCCTTCTGTTACAAAAGTTTTAGTATCTAAAAGAACTAATACTGATGTAAAAATGAAAGATGGCCGTGATGTTTGGTTGCAGCCATTATTAGACGCAGCTCTAGATAATAGTGTTGCCGAAATTATGGATGCTGAAGATCCGTTATTTATTTTATATACTTCAGGATCAACTGGAAAACCAAAAGGTATGGTTCATACTACTGCTGGTTATATGGTTTATACTGCTTATACTTTCAAAAATGTTTTCAATTACGAAGACAATGATATTTTCTGGTGTACAGCAGATATAGGATGGATTACAGGTCACTCTTATATATTATACGGACCATTGTTGAATGGTGCGACAACAGTAATTTTTGAAGGAGTTCCTTCTTATCCAGATTTTAGCCGTTTTTGGGATATTATCGAAAAACATAAAATTACACAATTCTATACTGCACCAACTGCAATCCGTTCATTAGCAAAAGAAAGTTTAGATTATATTCAAAAATATCCACTTAAATCACTTAAAGTTATTGGATCTGTTGGAGAGCCAATCAACGAAGAGGCTTGGCACTGGTTTAATGACCACGTGGGAGATAAGAGATGTCCTGTTGTAGATACTTGGTGGCAGACAGAAACTGGAGGAATCATGATTTCGCCAATTGCTTTTGTAACACCAACAAAACCAACTTATGCTACTTTGCCATTACCTGGAATTCAGCCTGTTTTAATGGATGAAAAACGTAATGAAATTGAAGGGAACCAAGTAGTTGGAAGTTTATGTATTAAATTTCCGTGGCCAGGAATTGCCAGAACAATTTGGGGTAATCACGAACGTTATAAAGAAACGTATTTCTCTGCTTTCCCTGGAAAATATTTTACAGGAGACGGGGCTTTGAGAGACGAGGTTGGATATTACAGAATTACGGGTAGAGTAGATGACGTAGTAATTGTTTCTGGCCATAATTTAGGAACTGCACCAATTGAAGATGCGATCAATGAGCACCCAGCTGTAGCAGAATCTGCTATTGTTGGATTCCCTCACGATATTAAAGGAAACGCTTTATATGGATTTGTTATTCTTAAAGAAACGGGAGAAGTTAGAAATAAAGAAAACCTGACAAAAGAAATTAACCAATATATTGCTGATCACATTGGACCTATCGCTAAATTAGATAAAATCCAATTTGTTTCTGGTTTGCCAAAAACACGTTCTGGAAAAATTATGCGTAGAATTTTGCGTAAAATCGCCGAAGGAGATTTTTCTAATTTCGGAGACACTTCAACTTTATTAAACCCTGAAGTGGTTGAGCAAATTATGAAAGAAAGAATTTCTTAAGTAAAAATAAAAAAATGCCTCTTAAATTTAAGAGGCATTTTTTTATTCTATTGTAATTTTTTAATTTAAAAATGTAGATTTTTTTCTATTATTCTGCAATTTTTATGTTTACATCGTTTACAAAAACAAGAGTTTCAGAATTACTTAAGTTAGTAAGAGATAAAATTCCATTTTTTTTCTCATTAACTCCATTTATTTTAAAACAAAATTCATTACCATCTTTATCTCGTAAAGTTACATATTCAGTATTGTTATCTGAATAATTCTGACAGCTGCGTGAGACAGTATATTTGTACATCACTTTCATTTGGTTGTTGTCATAATTGTAAACATTCCCATCTTGATTAAAAACCCATTTAGTATTCACATTTGTTTTAGAATACCAGCTTCCTAAGATACGCTTAGATGAGGGATCTTGTTTTTGTGCAAAAATTATTGTTGCAAAAAATAGCATGGGTAAAATAAATAATAGTTTTTTCATAGAATTTAAATTTAAAGTAGATTTTCTGTTTGTACTCCAGAGATGATTTATAACAAAGTTACAAGGGGCTTTTTTGTAGTGTTAGTAATTGATTTTTTTTAAAAATTTATTTAATTCCCAATCTAGATTTTAGTTTTAAGAATAAAAGACCAATTCGGTATGCATCTTCAGAAGAAGAATTGCGATCACTTTTTGGAATTTTATAAATTTCGCATAAATCGTCAAGCGAAAACTGTTTATCGTTTATATCAGTCAATTTTCTATACATCACATCGACATCTAAGGCTTCATTTTTTAATCGGCCACAATTCAAGCGTTCTAGGGCAGCATTCAGCATTTCAATATCGAAATTGATATGATGTCCAACTAAAATTGAATTCCCGATAAATTTTACAAAAGCTTCAAGAGCATCGGGTTCAGGCATTTTCATCATTTTGCTTTCAATGATAAATTCATTAGAAAGTCCGTTATCCTGCAGATATTTATATTGTAATAAGACTGTTTCGAAACTTTCCTTAATAACAATGCTATCGTCAATAACTGAGAAAGCTCCAAGAGACAAAACAACATCTTTATCCGGATTTAAGCCAGAAGTTTCAGTAGACAAAACAACAAACTTATTAGGTTTGGTTTCGAATTTAGTTAAATAGTCTTTCCAGAACTCTGGATAGTCTTTGTTAATGTTTTTTAGCCAGTCTAGCATATTTATGAGAATTGTGTCAATTGAAATTTACTCTTAATAAGTTCCTCCAGGTCTTTCATTGGGGATAGTGCATTTTTTAATTTCTCTTTGTCAGTTTTTGACATTTCTCTTAAATTAATATATTGGCCAGAGTCGTCATTTTTTAATCCTTCAACAGTTCTAAATTTAGAAAGCGTTAAGAAAGCTTCTGCACAGCTTAAATAAATTTCAGCATTTTTAGAATCTGTAATTGCCAATTGTTTGAATCTTAAATAAGTATTTTGAATTCCTTTAATATTTGCATTTAATATCAATAAGCGAGCACCATCAATTAATGGCATCAAAGCTCTTGTCTTAATATCAAATTTATCTTTGTTAGGGCCGTCTTCTTCGACAATGAATTTCTTGAAAAAGCTTAAAGGTGAATTTCTTTTCAAAGCATCATTTCCTAAAAAATCAAAGAATAAAGTGTTGTTAACGGCATTCTTAAAAATAACGTTTTCAATAGCTTCTTCAATTTTTGGTTCTCCAAAAACAATTTCATAATCAAAGAAAATACTACTCAAATCATTACTGTTTTCACCTGGAGTATTCATCCAGCCGTTGTATTGTTTTGTCCAGTCACTCAATGATTTACACCAAAGCATATTGCTTCCCATATGTCCATTTGGACAATAATCGTAACCCACTTTTTCTAATATAGAAGTAGTGCGTTTTGCCAATCTTAAGAAATAATCTTTAACTTCTCTATATTTTTCTGGCGTAACATCTTCAAAAATTAAGATACTATCTTGATCTGTGAGCAATAATTGCTCCTTACGCCCTTGACTTCCAATACTTAACCAAGCGAAACGTGCAGGAGGGGAGCCTAAATCTAAAATTGATAATTCGACTGCTCTCTTAATAATAGCTAGGTTAATCTCACTTGCAATATTGCTAACATGCGAGATTGGAATATTTTTTTGAATCGAATTCTGAATCAAATCTGATAGACGATCACGTATTTGTTTTAAATCTTTTGGAAGCTGAGAACGCTTAATCTCTTTAATTAATACACCTGGGTTACTAGCTTGTGCTACAATAAGATCGTGCTCAGAAATAATTCCCTTAACTACAGATTTGCTAGTGCCATCTTTAGTAACACATAAATGCGTTACATTGTGCTTCAGCATTAATAATTGAGCCTCTGCCAAAGACACATTTTCTAAAACTGTAACAACTGGAGACGACATAATTTTATCGATAGTTTCAGTAATAGGAAAGCGTCCTGTTGCAATTTTTGACGATAAATCGGCATTGGTGACGATACCAATTGGGTGATTCTTTTCACCACAGATTATAATGTTATCTAACATAGAATCTGTCATTAAATTGGCAACGTCTTTAATTATGGAATCTGCTTTTGTGGTTAACGGCGAATTATTGTAGTTAAGTGACTGAATGTATTGCATTTCTGTCTGCTGATCTATATAATCAGAATCAGAAACTAATTTGCCGTTAGAACTCATGCTGTCTTTGGTATGGCGTGAATTTACAGCGAAACTCTCTAGAAGAAAGTTTAATACATCAGAATTATTGGCTACAAAAGGTCTGAAAACAGCTATTGGAATAGCATATACAATACTTTCCTCACGCGCTTTAGCGGTCATCATGTAGTTGTTTTTCGCAAAAAATGGGCGTAAACCAAAAATATCGCCTTCATGACATTTATTTATAATAGTTTCCTCGGCATCAGCAATAGTCGTAAGATTAATGACACCAGAAGCTACAACATAAAAATTCTCGTGAAGCGGATCATTATTTTGAAATAATACCGCATGTTTTTCTAAATTAATGACACGAATATTCGTAGCAATATCTGATAATTCCTGAAAAGTTAAATTATCAAACGGTTTGTATTCTTTTAAAAAATCTGCAATATGTTCAGCAACTGTATTCATATATGTGATAATTTATTTTTAAAGTATCGAATGTAAAAATAGTAAAATAAACTCTTACAATGAAAGTTCTTTAGTAGAAACTAATTATTTTAAAGAAATGTTAAAAGATAATGACAATAAGACTTGCAAAAACTTTTAGGTTTTGAAATTTTAAGCATTTATGATTGGTAAAAGATGATTTATTATGAGCTGCGCCAATTAACCAGTTTGATAATACTGCGATATTTGAAATTATTTTAAGTAAAAAATCATACAGCGCATTTATAAGCGATTTCAATTTAATAAAAATGTTTGAATTGAAAAAACTATAATCGGCATCGTAAATTTTCAATATTTGAGAGTTTTTAAAAATAAAAATCATTTTTCAATATTTGAAAATTTTTGAAAATAAAAATCATACAGCGTATTTATAAATGATTAGAATTTAAAAAAATGTTTGAATTGAAAGCAAACTACAATATTAATGGCAGTCTAAATTTTTAATATTTGAAAATTCTAAAAAATAAAAATCATACAGCATATTTTGAGAGATCAGTTCTAGAAAGAAAAATAAAAATGTTCAACCAAAAATACAACTCTAGAAGCAAGGATGGTAAATTGGTCATAAATGAAAACATCTTAAAGTAAAACTGATACAAGAAAATTTAAGGGCGGTTTCTAAAACATTCTATTTTACATAATATAAATTATAGGTCAAAAATGGATAATTGAAAAGATGCTGTTTTGATTTGGATTTTATATTTTTCTTTACTTTTTAACCAATACTTAATTGATCATCAATAGTTAACTGAAATAATACCTGCCCATTTAAATCAACATTTTTGTAACCTCCATCAGGTTCAAATTCGACAAACTCTAATTTCATTGCTTGCCAATGCACTTGGTTTTCAACACTTGCATGTATGTAAATTTCGTTTGAAAAATCTCCACTTTTTATGATTATTTGAGGATTCCAGTTTGTTCTAACATCAAGTTTTTCAGCAATAAACTTTGATGCTTCCATAGTACATTCCATGAAATCAATTTTGCCATATGTATTATGCATTATTACAATTCTATTTCGCAAAAATCTAACAGTTGCATCATGATTTCTTTCAAACATTGTAGAAACATCTATAGTTGATCTTCGTCCTTGATTTCTCAAATTATTAGCTCCATGTTTTATAGAATCAGCTAAATCATGAAGAATTTCATAGGATCTATTTTCTAGAGCTAAATTGTAAGGTTTTGCTTGTATTAGCGCTTCAGGTAAATGCTTTATTGAAATTGTTAATGCATTTGCAGAAGTAATAAAGTCGTTTATCGCTGGATTCATAGATAAAGCTGTTGAAAATTTTATATTAAGAATTTCCCAAGGTTTTACGATCTCAGAAATGAATTTTATAGCTTCTTCTTTCATAATTGTTTTATTGTATTAATTTCAAGTATTTATAAAATTAAAAGTATTCTATTTGTCTGCCTGTTTACGTAATTCATACAGTTTTTCTCGTATGTCGACAATCATAGCTCCTGAAATAGTCGGTTTCTTTTCTTGTAAATCATTTAGAACTTCTGCGATATCTACATTATCTACCACTTTTATGCTTAAAACATCATCTTTTGTTAAATGATTGAGGCAACTTTTGATACATTCTATTACTCTACTTAAATTTGGAATATCATCTGTTTCGGTATAAAATGATACCGCTAAACAATAATCTCTAAAAGCTTCTTTATACTTTTCATTTTGAAATAAACTATTGGCCTGTAATTGCATAATTTGCCCATTTAAACTTAACGTAGCTTTTTCCAGCTTTTGTTCATGTTCAGCTAATTTACTTTCAAGTTTTGCAACCATTTCAGTTGCAATAGCTACTTTTCCAGCTTCAATTTTTAGATTAATTATGCTTTCTAACTCTTTTTAACTTGCCTTTAAAGTTAAATGTTGAATAAAAAGAGGTACAATAACTCCAAAGATTGTAAATGAACCTGCTAAAACGGATATTAATTTTGTCCAAGAGGAATCATAAAATTCATTTACTTTACTTAGAATTTCCAAGGTGTCACTTGTATTATTAACGGATGCATCAGCAATAGGTTTTACCGCTTCAATAATTATTTGAATCATAATTTTGATTTGTTTTTGGTTGTTTGCGAATATAAATTATCCAAAGATCAAATAATTACGGAAAGCCGTAAAGAGCTTAAATTTTAAAGAGTTAATTCCTTGTACGCTTTGTAGCTTTCCTTTTACTTGGAATAATTTAGAAATAACATTTATTAGCATGTCTAAATTATTTTAAGTAAAAATCCTATATTTGACATTTAGGATACATATCAATATGACAGAGAAAAAAATACATCAAGGTAGAAATATAAAGCGTTTCCGTGAAATGCTTGGCATAAAACAAGAAGCCCTTGCCTATGAATTAGGTGAAGATTGGAATCAAAAGAAAATTTCTCTTTTGGAGCAAAAAGAATTGATTGAAAATGATATTTTAGATCAAGTTGCTAAAATTCTTAAAGTGCCGGTTGAAGCTATCGAAAATTTTGATGAAGATTCTGCGATTAATATTATTGCAAATACTTTCCATGATAGTGCTGTCGCTAATACTTTTACTGAAAGTTCACAGGCAAACTTTAATTGTAGTTTTAACCCTCTTGATAAGATGGTAGAACTTTACGAGCGTATGCTTGAGCAACAAAAAGAAATGATTGAGAAATTAGAAAAACTGATAAAATAAAGAAACTTATTCATATAATTTGTTCAAAATCATATCTTTTGGTACAATATCGCCTCCGCCATTTTTATTAAATTGCAATACTTCATCTTTTACAAATAAAACTGCGCTAGATGTAACTCCGTTTTTATCTTTCAATTTTATTTGAGCTTTATCGCCATGCGGATAAACATGTCCGGAAACTTCCAAAATTCCTGAGTTTAATTCTTTATGATTGCTTGTAACTTCGGCGGTTCCAAAAATCTTATAATTGGATTGTGCAATCGTAATTGTAAAAATATATTCTTTCTTGCAGTCTTTGCATTTTTGGTTTCCCCAAGTTCCTGAGAATTTATTTTGCTGTGAGAATGCTTGCAAGGAAATTAAAAATGCCAGGAAAAGAAATTTTTTCATTGTAGTTTGTTTTATTAAAATCTGAATCAAATATAAATCAAAAAAGCATCACAAATTTGCGATGCTTTTTCTAAATCTTTTAAAATTTACAATTTTTTCAAATAAACCGATTTTCCATTTAATGATACGTCAATTTGATTCGTTTTTTCATTAAAAGTTGTTCGCAAAGCATTTCCGTTAAAAATAGTAACGTCACCATATACATGGCCCGCTTCACTAGAAGTATAATCAAATTTTACTTTTTTGTTTCCTGGCTCAATTCCTAATTTGTAACTTGAAAATTTTGTTCCCCTTAAATCAAAATCCTGCTGAGAATCAATGACTTTTCCGTCAGCGTAAAAATTGGTAACCGATTTGCTTAATGTAATGTCTGGATAATATTGATTTACTTTTTTTAGAAGTTCATACTGCTCGATACTGGCATCTTCTTGTTTTGATGTAATAGTTTGAGCAAATGAAATGGATGTAAATAAAACTGCTAATAACAAAAGGTACTTTTTCATACTGTCTTAATTTAAAGATTAATAGATAGTTACGCGAAATTATTTCGCGATTACTTTAATTTATTGTTATAAACTTCTTCAAGTTCTATAACAAGGTATGAAATCTTTACCTTTGCAGAAAATTATAAGCCCTTTTTTAATATAATGACAACAAAAAAATATATTCAGCTCATTCTGATATTAGGTTCTTTAACCGCTCTTGGTCCTTTTTCAATAGACATGTATCTGCCTGGTTTCTCCGGAATTGCAAAAGATTTAAATACTACTGTCGCAAAAGTTTCTATGAGTTTATCCAGTTATTTCATCGGAATTTCTGCTGGGCAATTGCTTTATGGACCTTTATTAGACCGCTTCGGACGTAAAAAACCGTTGTTTATTGGACTTTTGGTATACATTCTCGCTTCTTTAGGATGCATTTATGTTGCTGATATAGATTCATTTATATTTCTTCGTTTTATTCAGGCTATTGGAAGCTGTGCTGCCACAGTTGCTTCTGTAGCAATGGTTCGTGATTTATTTCCTGTAAAAGATATTCCGAAAGTGTTTTCGCTTTTAATGCTTGTTGTTGGACTTTCTCCAATGCTAGCGCCAACTGTTGGCGGTTATGTTACAGAAGATTTAGGCTGGCACGCTGTATTCTTTATTTTGATGTGCATGGGAATTGTGATTTTAGCAGCTTCACAATTCGGACTGCCAGATACGTATAAACCAGATGCCTCAATTTCTTTAAAACCAAAACCGATTATATCTAATTTCTTGTTGGTTATAAAGGAACCTCAATTTTATACTTACGCATTTACTGGGGCAGTCGCATTTTCGGGATTGTTTTCTTATGTAGCAGCTTCGCCTCTAGTTTTTATGGATATTTATAAGGTTGATGCTAAAACATACGGATGGATTTTTGCGCTAATGTCTGTTAGTTTTATTGGTTCGAGTCAGTTAAATTCTATGTTGCTGAAGCGATTTACAAGCGAACAAATGATTTTTGGGGCTTTAATTTCACAATCTATTATTAGCATCATATTCTTGATTTTGGCTTTAAATGATCTTTTAGGATTATACCAAACTATCGGAATGTTATTTTTATTTCTAGCGTGTTTAGGAATCTCAAATCCAAATACTGCTGGGTTAACGCTTGCTCCTTTTGCTAAAAATACCGGCAGTGCTTCTGCTTTAATGGGCGCAATTCAGCTTGGAATCGGAGCTTTGGCCTCCTTTGCAGTTGGTGTTTTTGTAAAAAGTTCTGTGACACCTATGGTAGCAATTATGACCACGACAACAGTTACCGCATTTATTATTTTAAATGTTGGAAAACGATTTATAAAAAAGAAAGTTGAGTTATCAGATAGCGACGATATTATGATCGGACATTAAAAAAGGGAAAATCCCAATTTTTGAAATTCCAAATTCCAAAAAAAAAGAAGCCGAAATCTAATGATTTCGGCTTTGTTGTATATAATCCAATTGGATTTTGGAATTTTTAAAAATCATTGGAATTTAAACTACAAGTTCTAATTCTGTGTCTTTTTATCTGGCCTAATAATCATTCTAAGTGATTGATCTTTTGCGAAATAAGCAACCATCCAATTCCAGAATGTGTTTAATCTGTTTCTATAAGTGATCAAAGAAATTAAGTGTATAAACAGCCATATGATCCAAGCAAAGAAACCTTTAAAATGCCATTTTGGACTAGGTAAATCTACAACCGCTTTTGCTTTTCCTATAATAGCCATAGATCCCTTATCTTTGTAAGCAAATGGTTTAAGAGGCTTATTGACAACCATGGCTTTGAAATTTTTAGCCAGATTTAAACCTTGTTGAATTGCAACCTGAGCAACCTGTGGATGTCCATCAGGGAAATTTTTGTCTCCTGTTGCAATTGCTGTATCGCCAATTGCATAGATATTCTCTACACCGTTAACTTTATTATATTCATCCGTTGCCATGCGTCGGCCGCGTCCATAACTTTCTTTCGGAATTCCCTCAAATATTTTTGCAGAAACACCGGCAGCCCAGATTAAGTTTTTCGTTTTAATGGTTTCTCCATTTTCAAAAACTACTGTATCATCTACGTAATCAACAACTTTAGTGTTTAATTTTACTACAACTCCAAGTTTTGTGAGTGCCTCTAGAGTATCTTTTTGCGAATCTTTGCTCATTGGAGATAAAAGTGCATCTCCACCATCAACCAAATAAACATTGCTCGCAGAAGTATCTAATTCTGGATATTCTTTAAGGAGAATATTTTTTCTCATTTCAGCAAACATTCCCGAAACCTCCACTCCTGTTGGCCCCCCTCCTGCTACTACGATTGTAAGTAATTTACGTCTTTTTCGCATATCCTTACAAATGGCTGCTTTTTCAAGGTTTTTAAGCAATGTGTTACGCATTACGATGGCATCATTTAAGGTTTTCATCGGAATGGCATTTTTCATTACGTTTTCCATACCAAAATAACTCGTTTCTGCACCAGTGGCAAAAACAAGATAATCGTATTCAAGTTCTCCGTTGCTTAAAGTGATTTTCTTTTCAGCAGGAGAAACAGATAATAATTCGCCAAGACGAAAACTTAGATTTTTTTTACCTGCAAAAAATTTTCTAAAAGGATAACTAATGCTCGAAGGCTCTAAAAACGCCGTAGCAACTTGATATATAAGTGGTGGGAAAAAGTTATAATTATTCTTGTCGACAAGCGTTACTTGTATTTGAGGCTGATTTACAAGTTCTTTTGCTAGGTTAATCCCTGCAAATCCCCCTCCAATAATGACTATTCTCATATATGTTGTATTAAGTAGGATTATAAAATAATTCCTTATAAATATACAACTTTAATATGCAATGACAATTGTCATATTTATTACTTTTTGAATTTTTTAACTGTTTTTTCAACTACATCGATTTTGTTCTGTAAGACATAACTTGCCATTAATTTCTCGATTAGTTCGTCTTTTGTCAAATGATGGAAAACGGTTTTTACTCTCGTTTTTAAATCTTGCGAAAGCTCATGATTTGGCTTTGTTTTAAAGATTTGTTTTGCCCACAAAAGCATATTGTTTTCTTCAAGACTTGCCGCTGAAGGTTTTTTAAATTCAGAGAATTTAATTCCTAATTCTCTTTCAAAATCAGCAATTTCAAAAACTTCTTCTTGCTGTAAAACCGTCAAAGAAAGCCCTTTTGCCCCTGCCCTTGCCGTTCTTCCGCTTCGGTGAACGTAGTTTTCGTAAGTATCAGGCAAATGATAATTAATCACATATGAGATTTCTTTTACATCGATCCCTCTTGCAGCCAAATCGGTTGCAACCAAAATATTGATATGACCTTCACGAAACTGTTCCATAATTCTGTCACGAATCCCTTGTGACAAACTTCCATGAAGTGCTCCCGAAGAAAATTTATTGATTGCCAGATTTTTAGCCAATTTATTAACAGCAGCCTTCGTTTTACAGAAAATAATTCCTCTTTCGCCCTCTCTAGAATTCAAGAAATGCATTAAAACTTCCAATTTTTCAATCGGATCTACCACAATATATTCATGATCGATTCCTTCGTTTCCTACGATTTCCATACTGGCACTTATTTGAACTACATTTTTATTCAAATAATTCTGAATCAGCTGTTTTATTGTTCCAGGAAGTGTTGCTGAAAACAATAAAGTACGATGCTTTTTAGGGAGTTCCGCAACAATTTCGTCTAAGCTTTCTTTAAGAATGGCTACCATTTCATCGGCTTCATCCAAAACCAGATATTCTGTTTGTTTTATATCGATTGCTTTACGTTGAATTAAATCGATTAAACGCCCTGGAGTGGCCACTACGATTTGCGCGCCTTCTTTTAATCTTTCGATTTGTGGTTTTATTGGAGTTCCTCCGCAAATTGAAGCAATAGATATATTAGGGATATATTTTGAAAAACTTTCTAAGTTTCTAAAAATTTGCTGTCCCAGTTCTCTAGTTGGAACTAAAATAACGGCTTGAACTATTGTTGATTCTGCATTTACCAATTGTAATAAAGGCAATCCAAAAGCGGCCGTTTTTCCTGTTCCTGTTTTGGCTAAACCAACAATGTCATGGGTTTCGCTCAAAAATAACGGAATTGTTTTTTGTTGAATTTCTGTTGGTTCAACAATGTTTAATTCGCTTAAAGCTTTTAAAATTGGAGCCGAAATTCCTAATGTTGAGAATGATTTAGACATAATTTAGTTTTTTGTTTCAGGTTTCATGTTTCAAGTTTTACAGAATCCTGATAGTTTGACAAAAGGAGAAATAGTATTAAATACAGTTTCTCCTTTTAAAATTATTATATTATTTAGATTCCAACAACTTGAAACATGAAACCTGAAACTTTTCAACTAAAATTTATCAATCTGGTTCGTTCATGATTTTCTCACGATATTTTTTCCCAATTAATAAAGTCAATCTTTGTTTGTAATCGTCAACCAGCCATTCGCGGTAGTTTTTACTGCATTGGCTCAAACATTTAGAATAACGTTTGATACGGTCTTCGATATCATCTTCTAATTCTTTAGCCAGCATTTTTGCTTCCTGAAGCGTTTCTGTATTATCTACACACATTCCAGCGTGCTGATCTAAAGATTTGTCTAAAACTACTTTTGAACGAAGATTTTGTTTAATGATTAATTTATGTTCTTCATCAACATCAAAACTAACGTCTGCCGTTTTACTAAATTTGGCACGTAATTCTGGTGGCATGCTGTATTTAAAGAACATCTCGATTTCGTGGTCATCACGAAGATTTTCTAAGTAAAATTCTGGCGATTTAAAAATATGCTGCCAATTTACAGGATCGCTCCATAAACCAAAACGTGCGGCATTGTTTCCTAAATCTATAACTGTAAATTCATCTTTTCCAGGCAATTTACGCGAACCACGACCAATCATTTGAAAATATAGCGTTAATGATTTTGTCGCTCTATTCAAAATAATAGTTTCTACAGTTGGTTCGTCAAAACCAGTTGTCAAAATTCCGACAGAAGTAAAAATGGCATCTGGAGTCTTTTTGAACCATTGTAGAATGTCTTTACGCTCTTCAGAACTACTTGTATTATCCAAGTGGCGAATATCGTAACCTGCTTCTCTAAACGTTTCATATACATATAATGAAGTATGAATACCGTTATTGAAAATTAATGTTTTCTTTCCTAAAGAACGTTCTGTATAGGCATGAAGCAGTTTTTCCTGCATCAAAGTATTCGTATATAAATCATCTGAAGATTTTACAGTATAATCTCCATTGATACCCACTTTTAATGATGTCAAACCAACATCATAGCTGTAAGTTGTAGCTTTTGCCAAGAAACCTTTTTCAATCAAAGAACCAATGGTGTCACCAACAATAAGTTCGTTGTAACTTTGGTGCATTGGTAATTTTATATTTGAACTCAAAGGTGTTGCTGTTACTCCAAGAATAAAAGCATTTTTAAATGAGTTTAATAATTTTCTAAATGAGTTGTAGTGCGCCTCATCAATAATAACCAAACCGATATTGTCTAGATGAAGCTTTTCATCGTTAATACGGTTTTTTAAAGTTTCAACCATCGCCACGAAACAAGAAAAATCATTCTGATCGGGTAATTCTTTTACTTTACTATTGATTATTTTGTTTGTTACACCAAAACCAGTTAACATTTTTGAAGTTTGTTTACAAAGTTCGATTCGGTGCGTTAAAACCACCACTTTTTTATCATTATGAGATAAATAGCGGCGAACGATTTCAGAAAATATTACTGTTTTTCCTCCTCCTGTCGGAAGCTGATACAGTAAGTGGTGTTTTGGAGGAGCGTTGTCTAAACGGTCAAAAATGGCATCAATATCGCCTTTTTGGTATGCATACAGTTCTTTCTTCTCTTCTCTTTGTATTTCTAAAGTGTTTTGAGACATTGTTTATTTTTGGATTTTTGCAAAAATACATCGAAAAAACAGTTATTCATCCTCTTTTAACTTAAAATAAATGTTTTTTTTAAATAAAGATTTTTTATGAGAAAGGGTTTTAATAGTCGATTTTTTCCAAAATTGCCTCAAAATCGTACTTATTTTTCCATTTTTGCTCAGAAGTTTCGTTCTCAATTGCATTAATTCGCAATTTAAAATCGTTAAAAATTCCGTTTGAAACAATAAAATTTACTGCTTGTTCAAAAGAATTAAAGATGCTTTTGTAAAATAATTCCTGCTTGATAAAATTTTGCGAAGAAAACGTTTGCGCAATTTCGATATTATAAAGCATAATATCTGCAACAATATAAGAATCTACTCCGAGCATCATAAAATGCTTAATTAATTTTTGAGCAACCGATCTTCGCATTTTAGCTTTTGGACGCCATTTTGCCCCTGGTTTTTTGATGGGGAAATATTCGTGTGAGATTTTAACCTTAGCATCCTGAAGCAGTTTGTCTTCTTTTGGGTTAAAAACAAAGTCGTAATACACTTTTACAGGAGCAAATTTCTCGTACAATTCTATCAATTGCTCTTCTAATTGTTCTTTTGTTAATTCGCCTAAATATTTTTTTAAATCTCTTTTACTCATACAGTAAAGATAATTTTCAATTTTTTAAATTCCAAATTCCAATTTTCAGCTCATTGCACTTATTTAATTTTAAATTTTTAAATTCTAAAATCAATCCAGAATCCTTAATTTTGCTGGCATAAAACTTAAAAAATATATACATGCTCAAGATTTTCAAAATTACTGCCATTTTAGAGGGAATCTCTTATTTAGTATTATTTGCTAATATGTTGATTATCAAAAATAACAATCCAGAACTTTACCATACATTATTACGTCCGTTAGGAATGACGCACGGTGTTCTATTTATAGGATACATTCTTTTAGCATTTTTATTGAAAAAATCAATGAATTGGGACTTAAAAACATTTGCAATTATTCTAGTTGCTTCTCTTATTCCGTTTGGAACTTTTTATATCGAGAAAAAATATTTAGAAACTAAAGCAAATGCATAAGCTTTTGGAGAAAATATTTAATTTTTTATATCCTGTTTTTAGAGATTGGGGAATGAGCCGCAATGTTGCGTCTTATACCAGTCTGATCTTTAATATCGTTATTTTAATAGCACTGGCTTATGTAATTTATTACGCAGCCAAATTCCTTTTGGTTACTTTGACCGCTGTTTTTGCGCAACGTACCAAAACCAAGTTTGACGATTATTTAATTCAAAACAAAACAACGAGATATACCGCATATTTAATTCCGTTTTTCTTTATATATAAAGCCGTTCCTGTTATTTTGGACAAATATGAATATTGGGAATCGATTTTCGGAAAAATTGTCGGTATTTATATAGTATTGCTTGGATTATGGATAGTTCGAACGGTTTTTAATTCGTTACGCGATTATTTAAAACAAAAGCCTGAATATAGCGACAAACCAATCGACAGCTTTGTACAGGTTATTATGATTGTGCTTTGGATTTTTGGCGTTGCGATGATTATTTCGACTTTATTCGGAATTAAAAAAGGCGAATTATTAACCATTCTGGGAACACTTTCGGCGATTATCATCTTAATCTTCAGAGATACCATTTTAGGGTTTGTTTCGAGTGTTCAGGTTGCAATAAACGACATGGTTCGTATTGGCGACTGGATTACGATGGATAAATTTGGTGCCGATGGAGACGTAATCGAGATCAATTTAACAACGGTAAAAGTTCGAAATTTTGATAACACGATTACTACAATTCCAACGTATGCATTAAGTTCAGATTCGTTCCAGAACTGGCGCGGTATGCAGAAATCTGATGGAAGACGTATCAAAAGGCATGTTTTGATAAAAAGCAGTACAATCCGTTTTTTGAATGATGAAGATTTGCATCAGCTAAAAAAAGTGCAACTGATAACCTCTTATATTGATAGCCGTCAAGCGGAAATTGATAAATACAACGATCTTAGAGGAATTGATAAAACGCTTTCGCTAAATGGGCGTAATATGACCAATTTAGGTTTGTTTAGAAAATACATCATGCAATATTTAAATGATCATCCGGGATTAAACAAAAATATGCATATTATGTGTAGGCAATTACAGTCAACTGCACATGGAGTTCCTTTGGAAATTTATGTTTTTTCTAGCGATAAACGCTGGGCTAATTACGAATACATCATGGCTGATATTTTCGATCATGTTATGGCTTCGGTAAGATATTTTGATCTTGAAATTTTTGAATTGCCTTCTACGTTAAGTTAAATTTTGTTTCAGGTTTCAAGTTTCAGGTTTCAAGTTTCAGGTTTCAAGTTTCAGGTTTCAAGTTTCAGGTTGACATAGATTGCGCATATTTAATCGCAAAGGTTTACGCAAGGTTCGCAAAGTTTTTACACAAAGCTTTGCGAACTTTGCGTTTTTTAATAAGTCTAGTATAAAAAAACTTTGCGTGCTTTGCGGTAAAACACACAATGCGCTTCAACATGAAACTTGAAACTTGAAACCTGAAACTTGAAACTTGAAACAAAAAAACTACTTCTCCTCTATCCTTTCAAAAAGAAATTCAGGATTTTGATACTCAATGGGAACTTCTGGAACATAGCACGGAAGATTAAAATAAGTTCCGATTACTCCTTTTCCTAAATAAAGCTTGCCATCTTTCTTTAAAAGAGCCAACGGAACCCTTTTCCAGGCACCGCCAAAAGAAATGTAATGATAATCGCCTCGAAGCGTGTCACCTCTCAAATCCCCTCGCACATCGCCAGAATCTTTTCCAGTTCCATAGTGACTAATTTCATAGCGTCCATAAAAACGTTTATCATTTATATGAATATCCAAAACCGCTGTGTCTTTATTGATTACAGCACGATATAATTGGTGATTGTATTTTTCTTTATCTTCTTTTGAATTGCAAGAAGCTAGCAATAAGCAGAGAAACAGAAATAATCGCATAATTTATTTTTATAAAAACAAAAATAGGTTTTACTGTGGGATTATTTCGTTAACTTTAAATAAAACTAAAAAGAAAAAAACATGGACGATAGAGACACTTTTTTAAAAGAATTCAGAGGCGAAACTTTAGGAACCGTAAGTGCTCAATCTTCGGCAGATGAGATCTTTCAAAACCAGACCATCAGGCCAATTTTAAAACTTCAAAATGACTTATTTATCGCCGTTTTTATCAATTATGTAAACAAAAACAAACCAGATTTTTATTCTTACTCGGTTGAAAAGAAACTTCAGACCATCGAAAACTCCATTCAAAAAGACATTAAGTTCAGGAATTCTTTAAAAGGAATTGTAATGGCACTTTTTACTGTGGAAGAATATAATACTTACATTCAAAATTCTTCTGATTTGAATAAGAGAATGATGAATTTATTGATTGACCGATTGAAAAATCAGGTGCAATTGTTTGAAGTGGAATCAAATTAGAATTAAAAATGTTCAGCCAATTCCGAAACAAATTCCCAATAACTGATGAAAAGTGGAACGAATATGTCGGTTATTTCAATCGAATTGAAGTTCCTGCCAAAACCACCCTTTTAGAAGAAGGCGAAGTTTCCAAAAAGCTTTTTATCATCGAAAAGGGCTGTATTCGCGTGTGGTTCAATCATAACGGAAAAGATCTGACTTCTCAGTTCTTTTTCGAAAATCAAAGCGTTTCTTCTATTGAAAGTTTCATGAAAAGATTTCCAAGCCCAGTTTTTATAGAAACAATAGAACCTTCTGTTTTATGGTGGATTCATAAAGAACATGTTGATACAATAATTGAAGAAATAAAGGAAATTCCAGAACTGAGAGATCGATTAATTGATATGCTTTTTCAAAGAACATTTGATTATATGAAACATTTTTTCTCATTTCTAAAAGATTCTCCTGCCCAGCGTTATCTTAGTTTAATTGAAGAAAAACCTCAAATTGTGCAGAGAGTTCCGCAACATTATATTGCATCTTATTTGGGTGTGAGTACGGTTCATTTAAGCCGAATAAAAAGTAAACTGCTTCAAAATAAATAACTCTTTTCATTTGATAACAAATGTTATCGTCTGCCAGATAACGGCTTTCTAATTTTGCTTCATAAAATTTAATAATTATGAAAGCAGCAGTAGTTTATAAAAAAGGCGAATTGCCAAAATATGCAGAATTTCAAGAACCAATTGCATCAAATGAAAATGAAGTTTTGATTTCAGTAAAAGCCGTGGCTATTACTAATTTAGACAAAGCAATTGCAAGCGGAGATCATTATTCTGCGGAAAAAGAAACTCAAAACGGATTTATAGTCGGAAGTGATGCTGTTGGCGTTTTAGAAAACGGAACAAGAGTGTATGCTCGTGGAATTTCGGGAACAATCGCCGAAAAAGCGTTAGTTGAAAAGAACAGAATGGTTGTTTTGCCTGACGGAATTGATGATGCAATGGCCGCAACAATGCCTAATGCAGTTGCAGGTTCGGCAATGGCGCTTCGTTTTAGAGCTGGAATAAAATCTGGTGACACGGTTCTGATAAATGGAGCGACAGGTTTTACCGGCCAAATGGCGATACAAATTGCTAAACATTATGGAGCAAAGAAAATAATCATTACCGGCAGAAACGAAAAGACATTTCAAAATCTGTTAGAATTAGGCGCTGACGAGATTGTTTCTCTAAAACAAAATGACGAATCTATTATTAATCAGTTAAAACAAATTAATCAAAACACTCCAATCGATATTGTTATTGATTATTTGTGGGGACATTCGGCAGAACTTATTCTTTCGGCTTTAAAAGGCAATGGAAATTTTACACCTAAAACAAGATATGTTTCTGTTGGTTCTATGTCTGCAGATACGATTCAATTATCTGCACAAATTCTAAGAAGTGTTGATTTGCAGTTGTCAGGATCAGGTTTAGGAAGCTGGACAAAAGAAGAAGTCAAATTGTTGTTTTCTGAAATACTTCCTGAAATGTTTCTTTTGGCTTCAAAAAATATACTAAAAGTAAATATTGAAACCGTTCCTTTATCAGATATTGAGAAAATGTGGAATGCAGAAGTTCCTGATGGAAAACGATTAGTAGTTCTTATTTAAGGTGCTAAGGTTCTAAGATGCTAAGATTCTAAGTTTTTTAAACTCGGAATCTTAGTCTCATTATTTTAATATCTTAAAAGCTCAAGTAAAACTTCTTCAAATCGATTTTTTGGTAAAAATTGATCTTCTAAAGCTTTTGTAAAAGGAATTGGAGAATCTAAACTCGCTACACGTTTTACAGGAGCATCAAGATATTCGAAGCAATTTTCCATAATTAAAGCTGAAATATCACTTGCAATTCCGCCAAACATAGTGTCTTCTTGGTAGATTATAGCTTTTCCGGTCTTTTTTACCGAAGCAAAGATTGTTTCTGTGTCTAAAGGCTGTAAAGTTCTTAAATCAATTAAATCGGCATCAATTTCTGGATGTTTTGCTAAAGTGTCTAAAGCCCAGTGAACAGGTGCTCCAAACGAAATAATCGTAACAGAATTTCCTTCTTTAACCAATGCGGCTTTACCTAAAGGAATAGTGTAATAGTCTGTTGGAACATCTTGATAAATACTTCTGTACAATAATTTATGTTCGAAGAATAAAACTGGATTTGGATCATTAATAGAGGTATTTAGAAGCCCTTTTGCATCATAAGGAAATGCAGGATAGACTACTTTTAAACCTGGAGTTTTGGTAAACCAAGCTTCATTTGTCTGCGAATGAAATGGTCCTGCCTGAGTTCCTCCGCCGCAAGGCATACGAACGACAACATCGGCATTTTCACCCCAACGATAATGAGATTTAGCTAATAAATTTACAATTGGATTAAATCCAGTTGAAACAAAATCTGCAAACTGCATTTCTACAATTGCTTTATAACCGTTAATTGATAATCCCATTCCTGTTGAAACAATGGCACTTTCGCAAATTGGGGTATTTCGTATTCTGCCTTTTCCAAAAGCATCCACAAAGCCATCTGTGATTTTAAAGGCTCCGCCATATTCGGCGATATCCTGACCCATAATTACTAAGTTCTTATGACGCCACATAGATTGCTCCAAACTATTGCGTATGGCATCTATAAATCGGATATTGGTTGAATCAGAATTATGCGTATATTCTTCATATTGAAATGATTTGTAAACATCATCTAACTCTCCACTATAAGTTGGCTCGATTTCAGGTTCTGCATTTGCCATCGCCCAATTTTCATCGATTTCTTTTTTAATTTCAGCGTGAAATTGTTCGTCTTGTTCTGCAGTTAAAATTCCGTTTTCAGTTAGATATTTTCTGTAATTTGTAACAGGATCTCTCAATTCCCATTGATCCATTAAATCCTGAGGAACATATTTGGTTCCACTCGCCTCTTCGTGCCCACGCATTCTAAAGGTTTTAAATTCCAACAAAATAGGACGCGGATTTTCTTGCATTTCCTTTTTTAGCTGAGACAATTTATTATAAACTTCAACAATATTATTTCCGTCAATAATCCAGCTTTCAATTCCGTAACCAATTCCTTTGTCAGCAAGGTTTTCGCAAGCATATTGTTCGTTGGTCGGAGTTGAAAGTCCGTATCCATTATTTTCGATGATAAACATTACAGGCAATTTCCAAACTGCTGCAATATTTAAAGCTTCGTGAAAATCTCCTTCACTTGTAGCGCCTTCTCCAGTAAAAACTGCAGTGATTTTTTTATTGTCTTGAAGTCTATTCGCAAGCGCAATTCCGTCAGCAATTCCTAACTGCGGACCTAAATGCGAAATCATTCCAATAATATTGTACTCTTGCGTTCCAAAGTGAAAACTTCTGTCACGCCCTTTGGTAAAACCATTTGCTTTTCCTTGCCACTGTGAGAACAAACGATGTAGCGGAATCTCTCTTGTCGTAAAAACACCCAAATTTCGGTGCATTGGAAGAATATATTCTGATTGATCTAAAACGGCAGTTACACCAACCGCAATGGCTTCTTGTCCTATTCCAGAAAACCATTTAGAGACTTTTCCTTGTCGTATCAGGATCAGCATCTTCTCCTCGATCAATCTTGGCTTTAATATCTTTTTATATAAATCTAATAACTCAGTATTTGTAAGGTTTTGTCGGTAAAAAATCATGAAATTTTTTGTTTTTTTGTGTTTCAAATATAACAATTTGCGTCAATTTTATTGGATTATAGTATAAAATTTTAATCAGAAAGCTGCTTTTAATGCCTGAGCTTAAGATTATTTTCTAAAATATTATCTACCTTTGTTAGCGAAAGGTGCTTATGACACCTTTTATCTTTTAAAATAAAAAATGTAAAGTATGCAAAACATTCCTAGTGTAGACTTACGTGATTTCCTTTCGGACGACCCGAAACGTAAACAAAAATTTGTAAATGAAATCGGCAGTGCATTTGAAAACATTGGCTTCGTTGCCTTAAAAGGTCATTTCCTTGATGATCAATTGGTAAACGAACTTTATGGTGAAATTAGAAATTTTTTCGCCTTGCCAATAGAAACTAAGCATAAATATGAAATTCCTGGAATCGGCGGACAAAGAGGTTATGTTTCTTTTGGAAAAGAACATGCTAAAGGACGCAAAGAAGGAGATTTAAAAGAATTTTGGCATTTTGGTCAATACGTTGACAAAGATTCAAGATGGGCTTCAGAATATCCAGATAACGTAGAAGTTACTGAATTGCCTCGTTTTAATGCAGTGGGTAAAGATGCCTATCAAAAACTGGAGAAAACCGGAGTTTATGTATTAAGAGCTTTGGCTTTACATTTAGGTCTTGATGAGTTTTATTTTGACAATTATGCAAAAGAAGGAAACTCAATTTTGAGACCAATCCACTATCCTCCTATTACTTCTGAGCCAGAAAATGCGATTCGTGCTGCAGCTCACGGAGATATCAATTTGATTACTTTATTGATGGGAGCGCAAGGAAAAGGATTACAGGTTCAAAACCATAATGGCGAATGGATTGACGCTATTGCAGAAGATGACGAATTGGTTATTAATGTTGGTGATATGTTGTCAAGACATACCAACAATAAATTAAAATCTACAATTCATCAAGTGGTAAATCCGCCGAGAGAATTATGGGGAACTTCACGTTATTCAATTCCATTTTTCATGCATCCAGTAAGCGATATGCGTTTGGATTGTCTTGAAAATTGTATTGATGAAGAAAACCCTAAGAAATATGAAGATATTACGGCTGGAGAGTTCTTATACGAACGTTTAGTAGAATTAGGTTTAATTAAAAAATAAACTTACATAAATTTTTAAAATTAAAAATTCCAAATTCCAAGTTTTTCTTGGGGTTTGGAATTTAATTTTTAAATATCTTTATGCTTGAAATTTATTTTTAGAATAAAAAAATATGGACTTTAAAGATCAATTAAAAAACTTATTTCCAGATCACGTAGAATCGAATGAACCTGAGCAAGTTGAAGAACAGGAACATGTTCTTTATGTTCAGAAAGAGCCAATGATTTGTAAATTTGAAAAAAGAAAAGGAAAACCAACTACTATAATTGAAGGTTATGAAGGCTCAGATGAAGATTTTAAAATCTTGGCCAAAGAAATCAAAACAAAATTAAGCGTTGGAGGAACTTTTAAAGACGATTCGATTATAATTCAAGGCGATTATAGGGATAAAATCATGGCAATCCTAAAAGAAAAAGGATTCAAAACCAAACGTGTAGGCGGATAACTTATTGGTTTAAAAGTTTCACGTTTAAAGTTTCAAGTTCTGCAAATAACCTGAAGCATGAAACTTGAAACAAAAAAATCCAAAATATTAGCCTTTTAGAAACTTAGCAACTTATAAAAAAAATGATTCAATCATCAGAATTAATACTAAACCCAGACGGAAGCGTTTACCACTTAAACCTTCGTCCTGAACATATAGCACACGACATTATTTTTGTTGGTGACCAAAATAGAGTAGAAAAAATCACTCAATTTTTCGATTCAATCGAACATTCTGCTCAAAAAAGAGAATTTAAAACCCAAACAGGTATTTATAAAGGAAAGAGAATTTCGGTAGTTTCTACAGGAATTGGCCCTGATAATATTGATATTGTGCTAAACGAATTGGATGCGTTAGTGAATATTGATCTGAAAACGCGTCAGCCAAAAGAAAAATTGACCTCTTTGAATATTATAAGAATTGGAACTTCGGGCTCTTTGCAGGAAGATATCCCAGTTGATAGCTTTGTGATGTCAAAATTTGGTTTGGGATTAGATAATATGCTTCGCTCCTACTTAATTGACGACGTTTCGATTACAGAAATTGAAGATGCATTTGTAGCGCATACGAACTGGGATCCAAAAAAAGGAAAACCTTACGTAACGCAGTGTTCTGAAAAATTAGAAAAACTAATAGAATCAGATCGAATTTTTAAAGGAATTACGGCAACTGCTGGCGGATTCTATGGCCCACAAGGAAGAGTTTTGCGTTTGAATATTCAGGATGAAGAATTGAATAACAAAATGGATAATTTTAGTTTTAATGAAACTAAAATCACTAATTTAGAAATGGAAACAGCGGCAATCTACGGACTTTCGGCTCTATTAGGTCATAATGCTTTATCGCTTAATGCTATTATTGCAAATCGTGCTAGCGGAACTTTCAGTGAAGACCCGTATAAAGCAGTAGATGAACTGATTGCTTACACACTAAATAAATTGGCAGGAAACTAAATAAGAGCTTGATGGAAAGTGTTATTCTTAAATTTGAGCAGTTATTGAATGAGAATGTAAATTATATTCCAACAATACAGAATGAAATTTTAGATGCAAAAAATCCAGGCAAATGGTCCAAGAAAGAGGTTTTAGGCCATTTGGTAGATTCTGCAATCCATAATCTTGTTCGTTTTTACAGAGATTAATTATTCAGAAAAACCATATCGTCATAGACCGTATAATCAGATCGATTTAGTAAATTTAAATCAGTATCAGAAAACAGATATTAAGGAGCTCACTCAGTTGTGGTTTTCAATAAATAGCCAGATTGTTAGAATCATGAAATCTGTTGATGAAAATGCTTTAGATTATAAAATCATTTTGAGCGATGAATCCGTGATTGATTTAAGGTTTTTGATGACCGATTATGTAGAGCATTTAGAACATCATATTAATCAAATAAAATCATAGAATTTATGTTTTTACGAGTGGCGCGACATACGAATGATTTAGAGAAAATGGAGCATTTTTATGTAGATATACTTGGGTTTGAACGATTGGGCGGATTTGAAAATCATAATAATTATGATGGCGCCTTTATAGGAAAACCAGGTTTAGACTGGCATTTTGAGTTTACTCAATCTAAAGTCACGGCCAAACACACTTTTGATGAAGATGATGCAATGGTATTATATCCTAAAACTATTGCAGATTATGAAAAATTAGTAAATAAATTAACGCAACAGAATATTGCAGTTATACCATCGCTGAATCCGTTTTGGAATGAAAACGGAAAAATGATTCAGGATCCAGATGGTTATAGAATTGTAATATCACCTTTAAAAGCTGTAATTAGCGAAATTGAATAATGGAACAGGAAACTCATAAAAAAATATTATTTAAATATTATAGTGATTATCTAGATGAAGTAGTGTCTGAAACCATGTGGGCAGAAATTGTAGATCTAGAAAAAGGACTTTTTAAATTGGATAATATTCCTTTCTTTGGGCCTTTAATTGCTACGGATGACATTTTTTATGCAGAATATGACGAAACCGAAGAACGTTTTATGCATAGAAAAACGATTCAGAATTCTGGAAACTCGATTATTCAAGTTGCGGTTTTAGAAAAAGGTTTTGATAAAGAAATCATTCGGGAGAAATTAAAAGCGCTAAATTGCTTGTCTGAAGGATTAAATGAAACTTTTTTTGCAGCAGAAATAACCAAAGACATTGATTATTCTTTGGTAAGAAGCCTTTTGAGCGAATACGAATCTCAAGACATTATCGAATTTGCAGAACCTTGTCTTTCAGAAAAGCACAGAGCAGATTTATTAAAAAACTAACCAAATTTAATCATAAGATTACGCATACGCATACCAAGCAACTTAACTTAAACTTAAAATAAATGAAAACTGTCAAAATTGCGGGTGTTCCGGAACACTTCAATTTGCCGTGGCATCTATGTATCGAAAACGGCGAATTTGAGGAAGAGAACATCGATTTACAATGGACAAATGTACCCGAGGGAACCGGGAAAATGTGCCAAATGCTTCGAGACGGAGAAACAGATCTTGCTGTTATTTTAACCGAAGGAATTCTAAAAGATATTTCAGCTGGAAATCCGAGCAAAATTGTTCAGGTTTATGTGCAATCTCCTTTAATTTGGGGAATTCACGTTGATGCAAAATCTGATTTTCAGACGTTGAAAGATCTTAAAAACAAAAAAGCAGCTATTTCGAGATTAGGATCGGGATCACAATTAATGGCTTACGTAAATGCAAATGAGCAAGGCTGGGAAATGGATGATCTCGAATTTGAAATTGTAAATACTATAGATGGTGCTGTTGATGCTTTGACCAATAAAAAAGCCGATTATTTTATGTGGGAACGTTTTATGACTAAACCGCTTGTAGATAAAGGTGTTTTTAGAAGAATTGACGACTGCCCTACTCCTTGGCCTTCATTTATTATTGTAGGACGAGATGAGTTCTTAAAAAAGAATGCAAAAGCAGTAGAAACGATTCTTAAAATAATCAATAAAACAACAGTTGATTTTAAAGAAATCCCAGAAATTGACAAAAAATTATCTAAACTGTTTAATCAAAAAGCAGAGGATATTAAAGAATGGTTGAAACTGACTCAATGGTCACAGAAAAATTTGACAGAAAAATCTTTTAATAAAATTCAAAATCAATTATTTGATCTGGGAATTATTGATAAAAAAAGTATTTTTGTAGAAACAGTAAAAGCATTGTAAATACTGCTTTTTGATTCGTATGATGAAATTCCCTAAAATTGACTTACCGCATTTAAAATCCAAACTACAGGTGAAATCGCCGTGGGATAGGATTATTATTTCGCTGTTGAGTCTTTTGATCACAATACCGATTTTTATCATACTGCATCAAAATTTGATCGATTTAGAGTGGGCATTCAATCTAGATCGTGTATTCATCTTTATTTTTGTTTTTGCAGTAATATTTTTTCTTCTGATGTACCTCAGAACAATAATTATTTTATGCGTCGCCGTCTATTTGTTGATTCTGTTTTACGGATCGGTAATTGGAAATTATGGTTTTAGCGAAATCTCAGAAGATTACAATTCTATGATTTACACCATGTCTGACAATCCGTATCCTCAAGACATCATTGTTGCAAAACTGCTTCCATTTCCTAATAAATCAAAGATTGTAAATGCTATTGAATATCAAAATCCTAAAGTGCGAAACTTTGCCATTATGGCAACTACAAAGCATTTTAAAGGTATTAGAGGCTATTCAGATTATCGAACTATAATTCAATGTTTTGCTGTTTTTAAAGAAATAAACAGCAGATGGAATTATGTAAACGATCCAAAAGAAGGTGATTATATCGCAACCGCCAGCGAATCACTTGAGTATTTCTCAGGCGATTGCGATGATCACTCTATTTTGATGGCTGCTGCTGTGCGTTCAATTGGCGGAACTCCTCGCCTTATTCATACTAAAGGACACATTTATCCTGAAATTTTAATCGGTTCGATGATTGATCTGGAAAAAGTCAATTATCTCATCAAAAATGTTCTTTTTGTAAAAGAAAGCTACGGTAAAAAACTACACTACCATATAGATGAGCGCGGACAAGTCTGGATGAATTTGGATTACACCGCCACTTATCCTGGAGGCCCGTTTATGTATGAGGAAATTTTAGGAGCTTTGACTCTTAATTAACGATCTCTAAAAGTCATTTTGTCCAATTAAGACGATTTTGATCTTTAAATTGTAAAAGGCTGGTTATCAGTAAAACTCCCAAAAACAAAGACTTTCTCTATTAAAAGCAATTCGTTTTTAGAAGTAAAAAAAATCTTTATAAATATTTGATTACGAATATTTTAATGTTATTTTTTTTTGTAACTTTTTCCTGTTTAACTTTTAATCACAAAATCATGAAAAACTCAAAATTATTTACCCTCGTAATTGCCATTGCTGTCGTTGTATTAATTGTTTCATGCCATCGTAAAAGAGACAAGCTTGTGAATTCATGGAAAGTTACTGCTGTAGAGCCAAAGGAAACCGTTTCTGATTCTACAAAAAATGCAATTTTAACCAATGGTATGCTTACTTTTACTGAAGATGGGCACGTTACTGGATATTTGCTTCGTGAAATCACGGACGGAACTTACGCGTTAAGCCAAAAAGGTAAAAAACTTGTTATTAAAGACGAAGTTGGAACGCCATATGTTTGTGAAAGCACCATCACAGATGATAAATTAATTTTAGACACCAAAGAAGCCAAACTAACATTTGATAAAATTTAGAATACAAATTACATTGTAATTTGATACAAAAAACCATTTGCTACAGTTGTAAAGAATGGTTTTTTTTTTATTTTTAAAACTAAAATAAATATCTTTGCACTTCTTAAATAAGCATTGCTGTATGTGAAAAACAATTTCTTTCAGGAAAATTTAGTAAGCGATCACGATTTTGTGATTGCTAGAATATTTATCTATAAAAGAAAGGAATTATGCTTATTCTTCAAAATATCTCCTATCAGCATGAGAATAAAGACATGCTGTTTCAAAACATTGGATTCACACTAAACGATCACGACAAAACTGCTTTGGTCGGAAATAATGGTGTCGGAAAATCAACTTTATTAAAAATTATTGCTGGAGAATTACAACCCTTTTCGGGGCAAATTATTCAGAATTCTAAACCTTATTTTGTTCCACAATTATTGGGTCAGTTTAACAACTTGACTATTGCTGAAGCTTTACAAATAAAGGATAAAATAGCTTCACTTAAAGAAATACTTGAAGGTGTGGTAACCGAAGAAAATCTTCAATTATTGGATGACGACTGGACAATTGAAGAGCGCTGTAATGAAGCACTCTCTTATTGGCAATTGCATGATGTTGATTTGAACCAGAAAATGGAAACTTTAAGCGGCGGACAAAAGACAAAAGTCTTTTTGGCCGGAATAATGATTCATGAACCCGATTTGGTTTTATTGGATGAACCTAGTAATCATTTAGATTTTGCGGGAAGAACATTATTGTATGATTTTATAAAATCGACAGCAATCACGATTTTAATTGTTAGCCACGACAGAACTTTGCTTAATATCCTGAATAAGACTTTAGAAATGACAAAAAATGAAATTTCGGTCTATGGTGGTGGTTATGACTTTTACATCGAACAGAAAAAAGTAGAGAATAATGCTTTAGAACAAGGCGTTCAGAGCAAAGAAAAGGCATTGAAAAAAGCCAAAGAAAAAGAACGGGAAAGTATCGAGCGCCAAAATAAATTAGATTCGAGAGGAAAAAAGAAACAGGAAAAATCGGGTGTTGCCAGAATTATGATGAATACACTCCGAAATAAAGCTGAAAATAGCAGTTCGAAAATCAAGGATGTCCATGCTGAAAAAATAAATGGTATTTCTGAAGATTTAAGGCAATTGCGCTCGTCGCTTCCTACTATAGATCAAATGAAATTTGGTTTTAATGATACTTCTTTTCTTAAAGGAAAAACACTTCTTAAAGCTTCAGAAATCAATTATAGTTATGGTGAGAAAGATCTTTGGAATGAAAACATTAGTTTTGAAATTCTGTCTGGTGATCGCTTGGTAATAAAAGGCTTAAATGGTTCAGGAAAAACTACTTTAATCAAAATTATTCTGGGCGAGTTGCATCCAACAAAAGGGCAAATTACTTCTTTAGCTAAAAAAGCAATTTACATTGATCAGGATTATTCTTTATTAAACCAAAATTTGAAAATTTACGAGCAAGCTCAGATTTTTAATGATTGTGGTTTGGAAGAACACGATATAAAGATGAGATTAAATCGTTTTTTATTTTCTAGAAATGATTGGGACAAACCTTGTAATGCGTTAAGTGGTGGCGAAAGAATGCGTTTAATGCTCTGTTGCCTCACAATTAGCAACGAATCGCCAGAAATTATAATTCTAGATGAGCCAACAAACAATTTGGATATTCAGAATATCGAAATCCTTACTGCAGCAATCAATGAATATCAAGGCACTTTAATTGTGATTTCGCACGATCAGTCTTTTTTGGAACAAATTAATATCGAAAAAAGTATTTTGCTATAAAATAAAAACAATTAGCGTCAAGCATTATCTTGACGCTTTTCTTTTAGTATTAATTTGATATTCAAAATATTAAATTAAAAAATTTGTAAATTGCAGTAAAAACTGACGAAGTTCAATTTGTTTAAAAATAAAGTTTTTTTTATAAATTTAAATTGCACGTTTAATTAAAATCTAAAATTTTATGAAGCCAAAAAACAGAATTTTTCCCGTCCTACTTGCATTTACTTTATTAATTACCGAAACAGTTCTCCCTTGTACAAGAGTTGTTTACGAAGGTTTAAACGGAACAATTATAACGGCGCGTTCAATGGATTGGCGTGGAGAAATTCCTGCCAATTTATGGATTTTCCCTCGCGGAATTGAAAGAGCTGGAGAAGCTGGAACTAGTTCTATTAAATGGAAATCCAAATACGGAAGCGTCATTACGAGCTCTTGGGATATTGCTTCTTCTGATGGAATGAACGAAAAAGGACTTGTTGGCAATCTTTTGTGGCTTGTAGAATCGCAATATCCTGCATTTGAGAAAAATGGAAAAGTGAAAGGTTTGGCTGTTTCTTTATGGCTTCAGTATGTTTTAGATAATTTTTCGACAGTTGCAGAAACAGTATCAGCATTAGAAAAAAACGATTTTGTGATTACTTCTTCACATATTCCAGGAACCAATATTTTTGCTACGGTCCATTTATCTATTTCTGATTCTAGTGGAGATAATGCCATTTTTGAATATATAAATGGCAAACTGGTTATTCATCATGATAGAAAGTATGTCACAATGACCAACTCTCCGATTTTTGATCAGCAATTGGCGATCAATGCGTATTGGAAAGGAATTCCAGGCACTATCATGCTTCCTGGAACGAATCGCGCAGCAGATCGCTTTGTTCGAGCTTCCTATTATATTGATGCAATCCCAAAAACAGACAATACAAGAACAGCCTTGGCTAGTGTTTTTGGTGTAATTCGAAATTGTTCTGTTCCTCTGGGGATTTCGTCTGAAACTGAGCCTAATATCTCCTCTACTCGCTGGAGAACAGTTGCCGACCAGAAAAATTTGGTTTATTATTTTGACAATGTTTTAAATCCGAATGTTATTTGGGTAGAATTCAGTAAAATTGATTTTAGCGAAAAAGGAAAAATTAAGAAATTAAGTCTCGACAATAATGAAAATTATGCAGGCGATTCACTTCTAAATTTCAAAGAAACAAAGCCTTTTCAGTTCGCTGGTCTAGATTAATCTTGATAAAAGTATGCGTAAAACCTTCAAATTGAAAAGTTTGAAGGTTTTCTTTTTGAAAAAAAATGATAAAAAATATTGCACAGTCAAATGACTTCATTATATTTGCAGTCAAATAACTGCGTAATGGAAATTAGAAGAGACGTTTTTCAAGCAATAGCCGATCCTACTCGAAGAGCTATTTTAAGTTTAGTTGCCATTCAGGCAATGACTCCTGGAGCAATTGCCGAGAATTTTAATTCGTCAAGACAGACGATTTCAAAGCATATTCAAATTCTAAACGAATGCGAATTATTGCATCAGACCCAAAACGGAAGAGAAATTTATTATCATTTAAATCCTGAAAAAATGAAAGAAATTGACAAATTCATCGAACCTTTTAGAAAAATGTGGGATGATCGTTTTAATAAGTTAGAATCAATTATGAAAAACTACAAAAAATAAACCATGGAAAAGAAAACCAAAATTCATGCTGAAGACGACAAGCATGATCTTATAATTACAAGAGAATTTGATTTGCCTGTAGAATTATTGTTTAAAGCTTATGAAGATCCTGAAATTGTAGCACAATGGATGGGAACAAAAGTATTGAGACTCGAAAATAAAAAATACGGCGGTTGGCAGTTTGAGACAAGTGATGCTAGTGGAAATGTTGTTTTTAAAGCCAATGGTGTTATTCATGATTTTGTTCCAAACCAAAAGATAGTACGCACTTTTGAAATGGAAAATATCAATTTTGCGCCTCAGTTGGAATTTTTAGAGTTCGAAAAACTAACAGATGATACCAGTAAATTAACTATGCAGATTATTTACAAATCAATCAAGCATAGAGCAACGCAATTGAAACTGCCTTTTGCTCAAGGTTTGAATATGGCACATAACAGACTAGAAGAAATTATAACTAAAATAAAGTAATCATGACAAAACGTAATAAAATTATTTATTGGATTGCTACACTATGGCTGGCTTTAGGGATGACGGCTACAGGTATTGTACAGCTTATACCTATGAAAGAAGAAGCCGAAATGATACAACGTTTAGGCTATCCTCTATATTTTTTAACACTTTTAGGAGTTTGGAAACTTTTGGGTGTTATCGCAATTTTGATTCCTAAATTTGGTTTATTGAAAGAATGGGCATATGCAGGCTTCTTTTTTGCAATGTCTGGAGCTGTAGTTTCGCATTTGGCTATAAAAGAAGATGCTTCAACACTTTTTGGACCTTTATTATTAATTTTTTTAACTGTAGTTTCCTGGTATTTCAGACCAGAAAATAGAAAATGCAGCTCTAACTAAAAAACTCAAATCATGAAAAAGCAATTGACAGCAAACGAGCAAGAAGAACTTTTAAGCATTCTTGAAAAACGCTTTGAGAAGAATAAAAGCCGACATGAAAATCTGGATTGGGCAAAAATAGAAGCGAAATTAAAAGCAAATCCTTTAAAATTATGGTCTCTTGACGAAATGGAAAGAACTGAAGGTGAGCCAGATGTTATGGGTTATGATAAAAAAACAGATGAATATCTTTTTGTAGACTGTTCGGCCGAGAGTCCTAAAGGCCGAAGAAGCATTTGTTACGATCATGAGGCACTCGAAAAAAGAAAAGAACATAAACCCGCAGACAGCGCTATTAATATGGCGCAAGAAATGGGTATTGAGATTCTAAACGAAGAGCAATATAAAGAATTGCAAAAGCTAGGGAAATTTGACGCTAAAACTTCGAGCTGGATTTTAACTCCGCCAGAGATAAGAAAATTGGGAGGTGCAATATTTTCCGATTTCAGATATAATACTGTTTTTGTATATCATAATGGAGCTGATTCTTATTATGCCGCGAGAGGTTTTCGCGGTTTGTTGAGAGTTTAAAAATTAGAGACCTTCAAGTACTTTTGAAGGTTTTTTTTATTCTCTTAAAATCTTTTCCATTTTTTTGCCTTTAGCAATTTCATCAATCAATTTATCCAGATATCGCATCTTTTGAATTAAAGGATCTTCAATCTCCTCTACTCGATAGCCACAGATAACTCCAGTAATTTTGGATGCATTCGGATTGATTTTTGGAGCTTCAGCAAAGAAGGTTTGAAAATCTACTTTCTTTTCAATTTGTGCTTTAATTTGCTCATCACTATATCCTGTAAGCCATTTAATTACAATATTTAATTCTTCTTTCGTTCTCCCCTTTTTTTCGACTTTTTGAATATATAAAGGGTATACGCTAGAAAATAGTATTTTGTAAATTCTTTCCGTTTTCATAATGCTCGGTTTTAGTGCAAAGCTTTGATGTAAAGATAAATCAAAAGAATAAAAAAGGAAAACGCAATGAATATTTTTAATACCTTAGACTTGAAAATGCTATTGATTAAACAATCTTAAATAACTAATTATATGGAAAATAATTCAAATGAAATTACGCCAAAAGTCACAGGAATTGGCGGAATTTTCTTTTTTCTTGACAATCCGAAAGAAACAAAAGATTGGTATGCTAAAAATTTAGGATTGGAAATAAACGAATGGGGTTCTGCAAGTTTTGAATCTCGAAATCTTGGAAATCCAGATCAAATCGAATCAACACAATGGTGTCCTTTTAAGAAAGGTGATGAATATTTTTCTCCATCGAAAAAAGACTTTATGGTCAATTATCGAGTTCAAAATATCGAAGGACTTGTAACGCAATTAAAAGCAAACGGCGTTACTGTTCTTGATGACATCGAAACTTATGATTATGGAAAATTTGTTCATATAATGGATACCGAAGGCAATAAAATTGAACTTTGGGAACCAGCTTAATTGTTAATGGTTTGTTGAAGAATAAAAAAATATATGTTTAATACACTGGTTGAAATAAATTGCCATTCAGGGAGTAAATTTTTACGGAAAATTGCTTCTAATTTATTAGAAAAGCTGTATTGCTGTGAAATCAATTGCGCTGAAATGGACAAAAGTGTTTTGTTTGCGCATCACGGACGCGGGTGTACAATTGTTGCTTCTAAAATTTGCGAAAATGTAGTCATTTTTCAAAACGTTTCAATCGGAGCCAATTTGAAGTATAATAGAATTAGTAAAGAATGGGAAAATGTTGGAAATCCTATTATTGCTAAAAATGTTGTAATTGCCGACGGAGCTAAAATTTTGGGTCCAATAGTAATTGGAGAAAATTCTGTTATTGGCGCTGGTTCTATTATTACAAAGGACATTCCGCCCAATAGTGTAGCTTTTGGAGTAAATAAGTTTAAACCAAAAGATATGAATTACGATTTTATATTTAACCCAAATATGATACATCCAAATAAGATAATTGAAGCTAATAAAAATCTAGTGAATCAATTTAAGAAACAAAATAAATCTATTTAAAAACACAAAAGCTCCTTTATTTCTAAAGGAGCTTTTGTGTTATGTTTTTTCTTAATTCCAAATTTCATTCATTTCTGTCAAGATAATTGGCTTTCCTTCTGTTACAACAATGGTGTGTTCGTGTTGCGCCATAAAACCTCCTTTATTTCCAACCATTGTCCAGCCATCTTTTAAGGTTTGGGCATAAGTAGAAGCGGTAGAAATAAAAGTTTCAATTGCTACTACAGAATTCTTCTTAAATCTTGTTTGGTTAAAACGGTCTCTGTAATTAGCAATTTCATGCGGCGCTTCATGAAGACTTCTCCCTACTCCGTGTCCAGTTAGGTTTTTAATTACTTTGTAACCGCGTTTTTTTGCTTCTGTTTCAATTAAAAAACCAATATCAGAAATACGAACTCCGCCTTTTATATTGTGAATCGCTTTATGCAAAATATCTTTTGAAGCATCGACGAGTTTTTGATGCTCGTTTACATCTGAACCAATTACAAATGAACCTCCATTGTCTGACCAAAATCCGTCTAATTCAGCAGAAACGTCTATATTAATTAAATCGCCTTCTTGCAAAATTCTTTTTTCAGAAGGAATTCCATGACAAAATTCATTATCAACACTAATACAAGTCCAACCAGGAAATCCATAAGTTAGATAAGGCGCAGATTTTGCCCCTAAATCATTCAAAATTTGTCCGCCATAATCGTCTAGTTCTTTTGTAGATATCCCAGGTCTGGCAAATTTTCTCATTTCTTTCAAAGTAAAAGCTACAGCCTCACTTATTTTTTTCATTCCTGCTAATTCTGCTTCAGTTGTAATGGACATTGTTTTGTTTCTTAAAAATTAATAACAGGGGTAAATTTACTATTTTTCTGTAGAATGAATCGTTATTATAATGCTAAAACCTTCCAAAATCAATGACTATGGAAGGTTTTCTGCTTTTACCAAGGACTTTCTTCACTTTCGTCTTCAATATCATTACTGAAGAATTTTCCAGTTGGTCCATTTTCATCCAGTAAAGTATGTTTTATAATAAAACGTGCAGCACTTTCTACGCTTCCTGGTCCGCTATGATGGTTAAAATCGGTTGCGGTGTAGCCTGGATCAATTGAGTTTACTTTGAATGGCAACTCTTTTAATTCATGAGCTAAAGTAACTGTAAATGCATTTAAAGCCGTTTTGGAAGAAACGTATGAAACTGCTTTTATTGCATAATATTTCCAAGTTGGATCGCTGTGCAAAGTAAGAGAACCAAGTCCGGATGTTATGTTACTGATTCTCGGACTGTCTGATTTTTTCAATAATTCAAGAAAAGTTTGTGTGACGGTTATTACTCCGAAGAAATTCGTATCAAAAACCTTCTGAATGTTTTTGACAGAAGTCGTAGAAGGATCTTGCGGAATATCACCTAGAATTCCAGCGTTATTAATTAGGATGTCCAATTTGCCTTTTTCTTTTTTAATGATGTTTTTTGCTTCTAAAGCACTTTCTGCATTTGTAACATCAATTTGAATGGCTTGAATGTTTTGAAATCCTTTTTCATGCAATTTTTTTACTACTTCTTCTCCTTTTGCAAGATCACGCGTTCCTAAATAAACAAATAATCCCTTCTTTGAAAGCTGTTTAACAGTTTCTAAACCAATGCTTCTATTTGCGCCTGTAATTAATACTATTTTCATTTTTTATGTTTTAAAATTATCTGAAGCAAAGTTGCGTTGATAAAAAATAGAAACATTTGCCATATGGCAAAAAGCGATTTTAACGGATATTTTTTCTAATCCTACTCAAAGAAGATTGTGTTATTCCTAGATAAGAAGCGAGATACGAAAGCGGAACTCTATTAATTACTTTTGGAAACATTTCCATAAATGACAAATAACGAGTTGTAGCATCTTCTGAAACAAGCGGACTTCTTCTCGCTACTTTTTGAATTAATGCTTTCGAAATGATTTTATGTACAATCGTGTCCCAGCCTACAATTGTATCTAGTAATTCTTGCCATTCAGCTTTAGAAAATACAATGATTTTACAATCTGTAACCGCTTGGACATAAGCAGACGAGCAAATATTATTGTCAAAACTTTCTAAGTCTACAACCAGATTATTTTCGTCAATAAAGTATTTTGTAATTTCTTCTCCTTTGTTGTTGTAATAACAAACACGCATTATTCCGTCTATGATAAAACCAACTTCTGCGGCTATTTTTCCTGCTTCAGAAAAATATTCCTCTTTTTTGATTTCTTTTTCTTTGGCTTTCGTTAAAATCAGATCAATCTGCTGCTGATTTAGATTGCCAAATTGCAATATATAATTAACTAATTCTTCCATGCCCGAAAGTTAAGTATAAGTTTTGACCGAAAATTTGCCATATGGCAAAAAAGAATATAGGCAATTAAATTATAAACTCATTTAAAAATGATTCTGGTTATTTATGTTTTTCTAAAAAATTAATGTTTTTTTCAACTTTTAGAATGTCAATAGCATCATCACTATGATCTCTCCAATTTGCTTCTATTGATTTCCATTCTTTCTCATCAATGCGCTGGATTAATGGAAGGATTTGAAAATAACCTATTTCTTTTTTTCCAGAAATATTTTCATATGATATCTCAATATAACTTTTTATTGAAACATTTCCATGATTTGATATTTGATGACGTAAAAATGATTCTTGCTGATAGCTATGTTTATTGTCAAATTTGTATATAAGTCCTTCATTCTGAGAAATCGATTTTCCTTGATCAATAAAATATTTCACTATTGGAATATTTATTACTTCATTATTTGTTTTTTCGTAAACAAGATATGATATCTCTTTTTCAAATTCAAACTTTGATATTTTACTGTTATTATTATAAATATACCATTCTGTTATGTATATATTCATCGTAGGATCTACATAAGTATCTTTTCGCTGAATTTCAATTTTAGGAGTATTTTCATTCTCCATAATTTTAGTTTGAACTTCAGAAATTTTATTAGCATTATTGGCTATTATATTAGCTTGTTTAGCAATATTATTAGCTGTGATAGACACAATAATACCTGTAATTGTAAGAGCTGTAGCAGTTATAACTTCAAAGAAAATTTTGTTTCTTGTTAATAGATCACGTAATCTAATGATTTTATTTTTCATTCATTATTTTTTTAAAACAACGAATTTAATAAAACTTACTGATTGATTTATACAGTGAAAATACTGGTTTAAGCAAGATTTACAATTAAATTTTAAACATTACATTCCTGGCCAATAAAGAAAATTAAATTTATGTCCATCTGGATCTGAAAAACCAAAAGTATAACCGACCTCAAAATTTTCAGGCTCCGAGAAAACGGTTCCGTTTATTTCTTTTATTTTCTGATGCCAAAAATCCACTTCTTCTACACTATTTGCAGACAAAGAAAATATAATTTCGTTATCTACAGTCGTGTTGGATAGTTTTCCTCTTATAGCATTTTCTAATCTTTTTGGCGCGAAAAAATTAATTACAAAATCATTTTCTCCAAAAACAAAACTGACTAATTCCTTTGTCTCTTTTCCGTTTTGCTTAAAACCAAGAGCAGTATAAAACTGAATTGTTTTCTGTATATCGTTCGAAACCAAGTTGGCCCATATCATTTTAGTTTTCATAAACTTAAGTTTTTATTGATAACTAAATTAATCAATTAATTTGGCAAACAATTAGTTTAATTCTATTTAAAAACCTTAAAAAGCAATTCCAAATTGAAAACCTACCGTAAAACTAGCAGGATGATCATTTCCAAAACGAACTGGCAATGGCACAGCAACGTAATAACTGCAACTTGTATTTTTTATAATTGTTTTATTAAAAACTGGCGTAAAACCATATCTACCACTACTTTCAAAAGCAGCTCGTCCAGCAAATGTGTAACCTTTTCCTAAAGCGACCAAAACACCTGGATGGAATAGCAAATTGGTTACTTTACTAGTTCCTTGATCCTCTTTTATGTTGGGAACGACTTCAAATGAGAACCCGATTTTTTCGTTTTTCCAGATATTTATACCAGTAGGAAAACCAACAGCGTAATAATCTCTAAAATTTACTGTAGTTTCATCTTCATTAAAAGTAACTATTGGATGCATAATACCAAAATATCCCACTATTTTTGGATATGTAGTTTGAGAAAAAGATGTAAAACCTTTAAGCATTACTGTAAAAAATAAAATCTGTTTAAATGACATTGTTTCTAGTTTTTGATTAGCTAAACAAAGCTAAAAGCATTCGTTTTCAAAAAATAGAACTCAATTTACCTTTTGTATCTAGTTTACTTTTTTGTTTTTTTTCTGTAGGAAGAAGGATTTTTTCCTGTATGAAGTTTGAAAATTCTCGTAAAGTGACTTTGATCTGAAAAGCCCGTTATATAAGCTATTTCTGTTAAAGTATTGGAGGAGTTTTCGATAAGATGAATTGCTTTTTCAATTCGAAGTTTTCTAACATATTCGCCAAAATTCAAATCTTCAAAATGCTTTGAAAATTCTCTAGATAAATACGACGGATTCAAATCTAATTCGCTTGAGATTTTCTTTAAATCAAAAGTAAACTGAGTATCAATTTGGTCTTGAATTATATTTTTTAAATCCTTTACCCAAGACGGCGTCTTGCCTGATATTTTTTTGTCATTTAAAAACTTATTATAAACTTCATGCAATAGTTTTTCAAACGGACTATTCTGCAAATGATTTTGCTGATATAAATGTGTTGCCCAGCTGTATAGGGCATCATACAAAAGCATTCCTTTTTCTAATAGCTCGTAGTCATTGGTAATATTATAAGCCAATCCAGCAGAAATGGCCCAAAGTCCCGCAGATTCTTTAGCAATATCATGCCTATCCGTATCAGCTCCGCGTACAATCCCTGCAATAATCTTAATTGCAGGATCTTTAATTTCATATTTTTTGACTATATAATCAAAAGTGCTTTCCTCATTATAATGAGTAAATTCAACATTTGGAATATCAAAAGGAATGGCTTTAAGTTCCTGTGCCTTTGTTATAACGTCATCAAAAGGAACATAAATAAATTCAGAATCAGGATCGATAAATTTTCGAATCAGCCAAGGACAGGCAATTCTGTCTATTTTTGGTCTCTCTCTGGTAATCCATTTCATTTTAAAATACTATTTGATGAATGTTTTTTAATTTTAGCTAAGCTACATTATATTTAGTGTTTTTCAAAAACCTGATTTTAAATTTAATAGATCATTTATTTAAGTTAAGTAATTTATTTGCTAGTCCAAGTGACGATTTTTTCTATATTCGCTTTAAAAGAATTCTAACTGTTGATTGGTCTTTTAATAATATATATGCCGAATTGCAGAAAATTGACATAAAATAAACATACAATCCCATATGATCTTAGCCTTTGACACCTATTATTTTGACCAAAAAGCAAAAACAATCTGTCTTGAATTTGCGGAATGGAATGAAGATAAGAACTTCAAAATTCATTCAGAAATAATAGATAACGTAGAAGAATATATACCTGGAGAGTTCTACAAAAGAGAATTGCCTTGTATTCTGAGCTTATTGAAACAAATTGATTTGTCGACGATAGATGTTATAGTAGTTGATGGTTTTGTTTATCTAAACGATGAAAACAAATACGGTTTAGGCGGTTATTTATATGAAAAGCTGAATAAAGAAATTCCAATTATTGGTGTTGCCAAAACGAATTTTGCTTCTATAGAAAAGAATAAAAAAGCGCTTTACAGAGGTGATAGCAAGAAACCGCTGTACATCACTTCTATCGGAATTGATTTGGATGAAGCTTACAAAAAAGTTGAAAGCATGGCTGGCGAATTTAGATTTCCAACTTTGCTGAAAGAATTGGATAGATTGACGAAGGAAGAGTAAAATTAGTATCTAAAAGAAAATATATGGAAGAAAATAAAAAGAGTCCTTTTGAAGGGTTTCAAGAAATTCTATAAAACTCCTCAATTTCTTGAGGAGTTTTATTTATACTACTTGATTCGAACTCAGAAACCGATGATATTCATTTATTTTAAGTTTCAATCGGTTTGCCAAATATTCGTTTCCGTCTTTTAGTTCATTGTGCAAAATTTCGGCTTCAGCAATATATTTTAGCTTTTTATCATCATTCCAATAAAAAGGTGGTTCGTATAGATTTGAAATTCTGTCGGCCATTTTAACTGCCCAAACTTCTATGGGCTGTTGTTTGATTCTTCTTAAACTGTCCATCATTTTTTCTGAAGAATCTCCAATTTTATCATCTTTAGTTAAAGCAAGAACTCCAGAAGCAACCTTATTTCCAAATAAGTCAATCACTTTTTCATATTTCATTTCGGTATCTTCTATGGTATCATGAAGCATGGCACATTTAATTGCCAAATCAACATTCATGTTTTCTGTGAATCGCGCAGCATTTATAATCTCAAAAACAACACCTCCGATATGATTCAGATATTCAACTTTTTCACCTTCATTAAATCCGCCATATTTTTGCCCGTCATGAAGTTTCGAAACCAGTTTCCAAACATTCTGAATTTCATCTATTGACCAGTCTTTTTGTTGTTGCATATTTTAATTTTTATTTGATGTAATTTATTGATTTTTCTAAAGATCTGCAATGTTTTAATTAAAGTTTTAAGGAATAAGATTTTGCTTATATTCGCATAGTAATAAAGAAAATTAAAATCTGTTTTAATGGATAAAACAATTATCGAAGACTTAAAGATTTTATCAAAGAATTTCAATTACAAATTTGATACTTTCTCAAACTCAGTCATTTTTGTAAATGAGGTAAATAAAATTAGAGTTCAGCTTGAAAATGATGCTAATTTTAGAATTACGTATAATTTACATTTTACTGAAAAAACGATTTTAGTATCAAGAGAAGCAGTTTATCATTTTTGTTTGACTTTATTTAAAAGACAAAATGCCGATAATGAATTGGTTTTTAGTATAAGCAAACCAATTGATATTGACAAATGGTTTAAAATCGAGAAAAAAGAATCTCTAGACATAGTTAATGCTATTCAAAAAGAACTTGATTACAATTATAGATTAAAGCGTTTATCTTCAGAAAGCAGCCGATTTAAAATAACGTATTTTAATGGTTTGCTAGTTTTAGAAGATAAACAACAAGAGTATTTTTCTAATGTGTTTGATTTTAAATCTTTATAGAATAACAAATATTGAATAGTCTTTTATGTTAGTACGATCTTATTTTTCTCAATAATTTTTCGCAAATTATTCAATGCATAACGCATTCTTCCCAATGCTGTATTTATACTAATTTCTTTCTCCTCAGCTATTTCTTTAAAACTCATATTGCAATATATTCGCATTTTCAATATTTCTTTTTGATCATCATCAAGTTCTTCTATAAGTTTTTTAAGATCAATTTGAAGTTGATCTATGATTATTTTATTTTCAACATTTAGAGAATTATCAGATAGAATAGAGAAAATAGAAAAATCATCAGTATCTCTTTGTATTGGCATTCGTTTTACTTTACGGAAATGATCCATAATCAAATTATGAGAAATTCTCATGACCCAAGAAACGAATTTTTCTTCTTCCTTGTAAGAGTTACTTTTAAGTGTTTTGATTACTTTAACAAACGTATCTTGAAAAATGTCATTTGCAAGATCTTTCTCCTTAATCTTCGAGTATATAAAACCATATATTCGAGATTTATGTCTGTTAATTAATTTTGAGAGCGCTTCTTCATTACCTCCTATGTATTTTTTTATTAATAAAGAATCAGGTATAGTCAATTCAGTCATAACATCAAATTTTTAATTTTTGGAGTTGCAAAATTAAAGATAAACCGAATGTACCTTTTTGCCTATTAGGACTTTAAAGTATTAAAATAAGACCTTTTTTTATACAATTCCAGTCTTCTCCAAAATCGCATACTAACATTTGCAACTATTTTTTGCCATATAAACTTTTGATTATATTGAAAGGTGAATGTATTAACTTAAAATATTTTTAAATTGCCTGAGAAATCAATTTATTCTTCATTAGATTTTTAAGAGATTCCTACTCTACCAGGAAAATATTATAAAACATTGATTCCATCTGACACGATGACAATTCAGAAAATACCTTTGTTTAGTTATGGTTTGGCAAACTTAAAGCCTTTTTTTGATAAGAATATTAATAAACCATCTTCATTAAAAAGAACTATTCAGCCAAAAGAATCAACCGGATTTTATTTTCTAACGTTTCGTTTGATTGGAGGAGATAAATATGGTGTCTTGCGAACAGAATTTAGTTTAAAGGGAAAGAATCTTTTTTATAAAATAAGAGATAAAGAAATTCTGTGCGGAAGTATAGAAATAAAATAAGCTGCTAAAAAAGAAAAAGCCTATAAATCAAAAGACTTATAGGCTTTATGTTTCTTGGTGGGGAGAGCAGGATTCGAACCTGCGAAGTTCACACAGCAGATTTACAGTCTGCCCTCGTTGGCCGCTTGAGTATCTCCCCAAAATCTAATTCCAAATTACAAACTATTGCATTTTGAAAACTAAAAAAAAATCCTTAATTTCTTAAGGATTTTTTGTGGGCGATGAGGGGTTCGAACCCCCGACCCCCTCGGTGTAAACGAGGTGCTCTGAACCAGCTGAGCTAATCGCCCTATTTTACTAGGTTGCTATTGTTTGTGATTGCGAGTGCAAATATACAGCTAGATTTTATATTTCCAAGCCTTTTTTTGAAAAAAGTAAAAAAAACTTCAATAAAAACACCTACAAAACTATTTTTCAGCGGATTAAAAAAGCAAAAAAAAATGCAATCTTTAAATTTTAGTTAAAAATTGAATGTTCGAAAGCTAATTCAGAATATTCTTTTTGTATTCATTTGCTATAGTTATACCTTTGCGTACCTTAATTGTATATTCAAATGGCAAGATTTCAAGAAAATGATTTACCTAAAGCTAAATTAAACTCTAACTCCCTTCAAAAAGCTCTCCGAATTTTTAAATACGCTAAAAACCACAAATGGAAATTCTTCTTGGGTTTGATTTTCTTGTTTTTAACAAGCGCCACTGCCCTAGCCTTTCCAAAATTAATGGGAATGTTGGTAGATTGCGTTACGAATAAAGATCTTTCTAAAGCAAACGAAATTGCTCTTGGCTTAATGGTCATTCTCGCACTTCAGGCTATTTTCTCATTTTTCAGAATTTCATTATTTGTAAATTTTACCGAAAACTCCCTTTCTAATATTCGTTTTGCATTATATGAAAATCTGATAAAATTACCCATGTCGTTTTATTCTCAAAAACGTGTTGGAGAACTTAATAGTAGAATCAGTGCCGATATTTCTCAATTGCAAGATACTTTCAGCACTACTATTGCGGAGTTTTTACGTCAGTTTATTTTAATTATTGGAGGATTTGTAATTTTAGGAAGTATTAGTCCAAAATTAACCTTAATGATGCTGGCAATTGTACCGATTGTAGCAGTTGCTGCTGTGATCTTTGGAAGATTCATTCGTAAATACGGAAAAAAAACACAAGATAAAGTTGCCGAAAGCCAGGTTATAGTTGAAGAAACGCTACAAGGAATTAGCAATGTAAAGGCATTTGCTAACGAATGGTACGAAATTCAGCGTTATAAAAACAAAATTAGAGAAATTGTAAAAATCGCTATCAAAGGAGGTCAATACAGAGGTTATTTTGCTTCATTTATTATTCTTTGTCTTTTCGGATGTGTTGTTGCTGTTGTTTGGTACGGAATCACATTAACGATTAAAGGAGAAGTTGAAGGTGTTGGTGATTTAATCTCGTTTGTATTATATACTACATTCATTGGGGCGTCTTTTGGCGGAATTGCAGAAATGTACGCACAGATTCAAAAAGCAGTTGGTGCAACAGAACGTGTTTTTGAACTATTAGAAGAAACCCCAGAAGAAATAAATGCTAAACCAAGAGTTGCTGCAGTTGAAAAAATAAAAGGCAATGTAGCTTTCAATAACGTTGCTTTTAGCTATCCTTCAAGAAAAGAGGTTCAGGTTTTAAAAGATGTGAATTTTAATGCTGAATTCGGACAAAAAATAGCAATCGTTGGGCCAAGTGGTGCAGGAAAATCTACGATCTCTTCGCTTTTATTACGTTTTTACGATATAACTTCAGGAGAAATTTTAGTCGACGGAAAAAATATTTACGATTATGATTTAGAAAATCTTCGCGGAAATATGAGTATTGTTCCTCAAGACGTCATTTTATTTGGTGGAACAATCAGAGAAAATATTGCTTATGGAAACCCAAACGCGTCAGAAGAAGAAATTATAGCTGCCGCGAAACAAGCGAATGCATTCAATTTTGTAGATGGTTTCCCAGAGAAATTTGAAACTTTGGTCGGAGAACGTGGGGTTAAACTTTCAGGAGGTCAGCGTCAACGTATCGCAATTGCGAGAGCTTTGCTTAAAAACCCAAGTATTTTGATCTTAGACGAAGCAACTTCTTCTTTAGATAGTGAAAGCGAAAAACTCGTTCAAGAAGCTTTAGAGGTTTTAATGGAAGGAAGAACAAGCATTATTATCGCTCACAGGCTTTCTACAATTAGAAACGCAGACAAAATCTTAGTTTTAGATAACGGAAGAATTTCTGAAGAAGGAACACACCAAGAATTAATAAACTTAGAAAACGGAATTTATAAGAATTTAAGCAACTTGCAGTTTAGCAATTCATAGTTAAATTCCAATTTTATAAATACCAAATTCCAATAAAAAAGCTTCAATGAAAATTGAAGCTTTTTTATGTAAACTGTAAACTAAAAATTATTTCCCTTTTCTACGTTTACGTTCAGCTTTAATCATAGATAATTCACGGCTTGTTTGTCCTGCAACAGAAGTATTTTCTTCTGCACGACGAATCAAGTACGGCATAACATCTTTTACAGGTCCGAATGGTAAATATTTAGCAACATTATAGCCATTTTCTGCCAAGTTGTAGCTAATATTATCACTCATTCCGTATAACTGTCCAAACCAGATTCTAGAATCGTTTTTAGCAATTCCTCTCTGCGCCATCATTTCCATTAATTTATAAGAACTTAATTCATTATGAGTTCCAGCAAAAATGGCCATTTTATCAATATGCTCCAACATGTACTGCACAGCATTATCATAATTTACGTCGGTAGCTTCTTTAGAAACACAGATTGGAGAAACATACCCTTTTTCTTCCGCTCTTTTGTTTTCTTTTTCCATATAAGCACCACGAACCAATTTCATTCCAATATAAAACCCTTCAGTTTTAGCAACTTCATGAAGTTTTTTCAAATAATCTAAACGATCCCAACGGTACATTTGTAAAGTGTTAAATACAATAGCTTTTTCTTTATTGTATTTACGCATCATATCGGTAACCAAATCATCAGCAGCGTCTTGCATCCAGCTTTCTTCACCATCAATTAATAATGCAACATCTTTTTTATGCGCCTCACCGCAAACTTTATCAAAACGGGCTACTACTCGATCCCATTCTGCTTGCTCTACTGGGTTAAGAGTTTGTTTTTCTCCTAATTTCTCATACAATTCGAAACGACCTAAACCAGTTGGTTTAAAAACAGCAAATGGAATTGCCAAACGCTCTTTAGCAAAATCAATTGTTCTTAAAGTCATTTCTAAAGCAGCATCAAACTGCTCTTCTTCTTCTTTTCCTTCAACAGAATAATCTAAAACAGAAGAAACGCCTTTGGTAAACATTTTGTCCACTACACTGAGGCAGTCATTCTCGTTTACACCACCGCAAAAATGGTCAAAAACAGTTGCACGAATTAGTCCTTCTACTGGTAAATGAGCTTTAATTGCAAAATTTGTTACAGCAGTCCCAATTCTTACTAACGGCTCACTGTCAATCATTTTGAAAAGAAAATAAGCTCTATCAAGTTCTGTGTCACTCTTAAGTGAAAATGCAACCTGTGTATTATCGAATATTTTTTCCATTAAGTTTAGTTTTTGTGCAAAGATATAGAGTGTTTTGAATATTATTTACTAAATGGCATCATATTTTTCAATTTTCTCAATAGAAGGAAATCTGTTATTTACTATAAAATTGTGGTTCAAATCATTTTTAAGGAGTAAAGTAAGAATTTACTTTATTTTTTGTTATTTTTGCAAAAAAAATAGTGACATGAAAGCAAAGGCAATTGAGAGAATAATTAATGAAACAAAAGGAAAGCAAACTATTTCAAACTTTACAGTTCTTGCTG